>CAZYIH010000031.1:0-22611 GCA_964646915.1 uncultured Planctomycetaceae bacterium
CGCCCCAACTGCGGGGCGGTGGAAATCACGCCCATCCCGCCGGCCTGCATCTTCTCGTTGAGAATCGAAAGAAGCTCCTCGCGCTGATCGGGCGTGATATCGCCCTCGACCATCTCCAATCCGCGCCCCACCGGGATGAAGTTGAAATGGGCAAAGCACGACGCGCCGAGATCCTCCTCGGCGAAGCGGATCATCTCCCGCACCTCGTGGACGTTGCCCTGGTGGACGCACATGGCGATGCCCAGACGTAGACCCTCGGTGGCGACCACGTTCCGCGCCCCGGCGACGGTTCGCTTCCACAGCCCCGGTTGGCCTCGGAAGGCGTCGTGACGGTCGGGGTTCACCGAGTCCAGCGAGATCTCGACATATCGCAGCCCGGCCTGGCGCAGGCGAGCGGCCCGCTCGGGCGTCATGGTGGTTCCGTTGGTGGCGACCGTCAGGTGCATGCCATACTGCTTCGCCCGCTGCAGGCAGGGTTCGAGGTCGGGCGAGAGGGTCGGTTCGCCCCCGGAGAACGCGAGCATGGGCATGTGCAGCTGCCCCATCTGGTCGATGACGTTGAGTTTTTCCTCGCGGGTCAGTTCGCCGGCGATGCGGCTGTGTTCGGAGTCCTGGTAACAGTGCTTGCAGGAGAGGTTGCAGGCGTTGGTGAAATTCCACACGGCGAACAGCGGCGCGTCGAACCGCTGGGGCACGGTGAGCCCGAATTTCGCGATGGATCGTGCGACGATCACGATGCCCCGCACCGTCGCGCGGTTCTCCGAGAGCTTGCGGCGGAACGTCTCGACGTCGGTCTCGCCGCGGAAATGGTCGATGGCTTTGTGGATGGGCCAATAGAGGATGCGGTCGATCAGCGGGGCGGCCGAGTCGCGATAGCTTTCCAGCGCGCGTTCCATGTGGGTGCGGGCCTGGAGCGATTCGCCCTCGCGCCGGGGGGCGGGAGCTGCGAGCTTGCTCAGCAGCCAACGGATCGGTCGTCGGCCGGCGAAATCTTCCAGGGGATGGTGGTAGTCGATCTGCAGATGTCGCGCGGTGACGACGTCCTTCAGCGCGTCGGCCTGCATGGCGTATTGGCCGCTGGAGAGGGGTCCGTCGCTGGTGCGCGTGGAGCGTTTGTCCGCGTCGGTGGAGGGCGGAAACTCATGGGCGTACTGCCGGCCGATGCGCGCAGCGGTGGTATGGTCGGCTGCCCGCGTGTAGCTCTCGTCCCTCCGGGGAGGAGGTGGGGAATCGCTCATTCGCTGTCGGACTCGTCGGAGGCGGCGACTTTGACTTTGATCGTGCCGGTCAGTTCGCGTCGGCCTGTGGGGTGAACCGCGAGGCGAACGACCTCCCCGCGGGGCCAATCGGGCTCGACCGGGACGTTCATCGTGTAGGTCTTCTTCTCGCCCGGGGCGAACTCATGCGGCGTGATGGCCATCCCGGCCATCTCGGGATACACCTTCATGTCCTGCCACAGGCCCATCTCCAGCTCGCTTTCTTCCTGCACGCGAACATGGACCGGCGCGGTGTTCCGGGCGGTCCAGCGGATGGTCTGGTCGGAGGTGTTCTCGATGCGGACGCTCACCGTGATGGTATCGCCCGGCTGCACGACGGCCAGGTCGGCGGTGGCATGGATGGCCAGGCCATCCTCGGCCACGGCGTAGCCGGGCTGCTCGTCGGCGTTGTCCTGCCCGCAGCCGACGGTCAGAAGAAGAAGGCTCAGGGCGATTGCGGTGGTCCATCGGGTCATGGGGATGTCTCCGTGTCGGGGTCGCTGGTACGTTGTGCGAGTTCCTGCTCCACCAGCGGGCGATACTCCGGCCCGCAGTTGAGCGTGCAGAAGGGGAACACGCCGGACGGTGTCGAATACAGGATGACGCAGCGTTTGACGCGTTCCACGTCGTAATTGTAGCGGTCCTGAAAGTGCATTCCGGCGCACAGAAGCGTCTTGTAGGTGACTTTCTCGCCCTCGCCCCGCCCGACGTGCTTGTCCACCAGTCCCTGCAGCGAGCGAATGAACCGCTTGACGGTAAGCCCCTCGGGCGCGGCCTCTTCGTTGAAGTGCCGCTTGAACATGCGGAAGATCTTCCACTTGTCCAGCCAACTGACGTGCCCCTTGGCCCGAATCGCGTGGGCCATGCGGTTCATCTCCGTGAACATGCCCTCGACGTTCACCACGCGAGGGAACGGAATGGCCTCCCCGCCGGGCGACACGAGGAAGTAGGTCCCGAAGGCGCAGTCGGTGTGGCAGGTCGGGCGGATCTTGCTGTTGCCGGTGAGGGCTTCGAGGAACTGTCCCAGCGGCGCGACGATGCTCAGCGGGTACATGTCCCGCAGGGCGGAGCAGCCGGCGGCGTCGGCGATATCATGGCCGAGATCGCCCAGGGTGTACCGCCGGGCAGCCCGTTCGCCGGGCGAGAGCCGACCCGAGAAACTCACCGGCTGATAGCTGATGCCACTGACCACGTCGATGTTCTTCACCGCGAAATCGAAGATCTCGCCGACCCGGTGGTCGTTGATGCCCTTGAGAACCGTGGGCACCAGGCAGACCTTCATGTCCAGCCGGCGACAGTTCTCGATGCAGGCGAGCTTTTTCTCCCAGATGCCCGGATGGTTTCGCGTCTCGGTGTAGGCGTCAGGCCCGACGCCGTCGAACTGCAGGTAGAGCGTGTGCAGGCCCGCCTCGGCGGCGGCATCGGCAAAATCCGCATCGGCCAGGCGAATGCCGTTCGTGGCGATCTGGATGTGCGAAAAGCCCATCTCGCCGGCGGTCGTGACGATCTTCAGGAAGTCCGGGTGAATCGTCGGCTCGCCGCCGGTGAACTGAATCGCGGTGCAGGGAATCGGGCGAAGGTCCCGCAATACCTGCAGCTGCCGGCGGATCTCGTCGAAGTCCGGCTCGGCGACGTATCCGGCGACTCCGGAATTGGCGAAGCAGATCGGGCAGCGCATGTTGCAGCGGTTGGTCAGGTCGATCTGGGCAAGACACGGGCTGGAGAGATGCTGGACGCACAGCCCGCAGTCGGAGGGGCAATTCCCGCTGCCCCGGGTTTGGGGATGCTGCTGGCCGGCGCCCTCCTCGAAGCTCCACCAGGCGGCCTTGGAGTAGAGCGTCGCGTCGGAGTTAATCACGTCCCGCACGTAGCCATGTTCGGGGCAGACCTTCTCGATGCAGACCGCGCCGTCTTCCACGAACGTTCGCCCGAGGATCGCCGCGGCGCACTCGGGGCAGAGCGTTTCGACGGTACGCGGCAGGCGCCGCAGAATGGGGTGAATCCGTCCGCCCTGGAACGTTTCGGACGGGCTGGTGGGGCGGTCGGGGCTCAGGTGCGTCCAAATCGCGTCGGCGTGTACTTCCTCCGCGGGCCCGCAGGCGGGGCAGTGGTAGTGCAGCACGACCTGCTCACCGGCGCGGCGGAAAGTGGCGTTCACCACCGTCCTGCAGCGGGGGCACGTCGCTTGCGTCTCGACGGGAAGCTCGGCGTAAGACTCCGCGAATCGCCGGACGGCCCGGCGGTACTCGCCCATGTCGCGCAGCGTCGGCGCGTCGGCCTCAGCGGGGCTCGTGTCCTGCCGGCGGGTGGTGTCGCTGGAAATCGTGCTGTCGTCCATGAAGTCGTTGCTTTCGCGGGTCGCCGAAGCGCTTGGAATACGATACGCGGGTCAGCCTTCGAAACAGGAAGGATATTCCCGGTGGTGCGTCTTGCGTTTCTGGTATCCGATCGCCAGCTCCATGAAGATGTCCAGGTCGCGATCCATGTTGGAGCTGGAAGCGTCGAAGTAGAAATTGCGGATGGGCAGGTCGTCGTGATCGGCGGCAACGCTGTGATAGACCGACTCCGAAATGATGCCGTTCATGCACGAGAACGGGCTGATGTCGATGATCCCGTCGATGCCCTTCTCGTACATGTAGATCGATTTGCCCACCGAGAGGACCATCTCGCCCAGTGCCCCGTCGGCGGGCAGGTACGGCCAGCCGGGCTTGAGGACCTCTTCGTAGACGTTGTGGGGCTCCTCGTAGCCGACAAAATCCTCCTCGACCACTTCCAGGAGTTTGTGCTCGTCCTTCTTCTGGACGGCGTTTTTGATCTTCGCTCCGAGCATCTCCAGGCTGATGCGTTTGCCGTCCCGCCGCAGGAGGTTCTGCTGCGACCAGTTGGTGTACCAGACCCATTCGGTGACGTCGCTCAGCCAGACCTCCCCGCCATGCTCTTCGATTTTGCGGACGGCGTCATAGTTGCTGAAGGTGTTCAGCCGACAGAAGATCTCACCGACCACGCCAATGAAGGGCTTGCCCTTGACGTAGCGGGCCGGGACGTTTCGGAACAGGTCGCGTGCTTCTGTGAGGGCGTCGACGAGGGCGTTCATGTGAGCCCCGCCCTTGAGGCCGGGGGTTTCCAGAACGGCTTCGAGAATCTCCTGCGAGCGGGCGTAGGCCTCGTCGGCGGCGGTGGGTTCGGTTTCGTAGGGTCGGGTTTTCAGCAGGAGCTTGCGGAGGATGTCGGAAGCAACCATACCCCGCCAGAGGCGTCGCATCATGTCGGTGGCGTGTTCGCCGAAGTCTTCGTAGCTGTTCTTGCTGGTGGGCGAGATGACCGGCACCTGGGGGTAGCCCATCTCGTCGAGCACCTGCCGGAGGTACGGGCCGTACTGGCCGAACCGGCAGGGCCCCTCGGCGGTGGGCATGAAAAAGGCGGTGGCGTCCGGGTCGAAATCGTCGTCATGGACGATCCGCAGGAAGTCGCCCATGGTGACCTTTTCGGGGTAGCACTCCTCCCCGGAGGTATGCAGGCCGCCCAGTTCGAGGGTCCGATCGTCCGATGGGGGCGTGACGGCAGCGTCGATGCCGACCGATCGGAAGACGGCGGCCATCATGCGTGCGCCAATGTGGGTCATCCGGGGGATCCAGAGCTTCCGCCCGGCGAGCCGATCCGTGCCAGTAGTCGTCAATCCGTTATCCTCCGCGCCGATGCGCGTTGCTCTGCTCCCCCGGCCGAGGCGTCTGATGGGTCGCGCCGGCGGGGGTGATTTCCTGTTCCGCTGCCTCCCTGCAATGGCTGGAAGGTCACCGGGGCAAGTGTAGCAACCTGGGGGAGGCAAGTCGACCCCATCTGCAGGGGGCAATCGGACGTGGGAACTCCCGGCCGCGGGGAGCCCGGGCGCAAAGCGAAGGCCAGCGGTGGGAGTCGAACCCACAACCCCAGCTTTACAAAAGCTGTGCTCTGCCATTGAGCTACGCTGGCGCTGCGTCCCGATCGATCGGGAACTGCTTCGAGTGTATCGCTGGGGGGCGAATCGGTCAAGCAGGTCGGGAGGCGCAAAACAACGGGCCCGCGCCGTGGCGCGAGCCCGTGAATTGCTCTCTGCCGCTGCCGATCAGCCCGGCAGGCGGGGGTTTTCGTGGTACTCGTAGAACGTTTCGTAGTTCTTGCGGAGATACCCGCCGGACGTGGCGCGAACGCCGTTGAGCACCGCACCGGTAATGTGGGCACCGACCCGCTGGAGCGTGTTGCGCACGCGGGTGACGATGCCATGGGTGTTCGAACCCGCCCGGACCACCAGCAGCACGCCGGCCACCTGGGAGCTCATCACCACCGGGTCGGTCACGACCAGGCAGGGCGCCCCGTCGAAGATGACCTGGTCGTACTCGCCGGCCATCTCGTCGGCGATGCGTTTCATCTCGTCCGAGCCCAGCAGGTCCGCGGGGTTGGGCGGCAGGGGGCCTGCACCCATCACCGAGAGGTTCGCTTCCACCTCGGTGACCTGGTCGCGCCAGTCGCCCTGTCCGACCAGGGCCGAGCTCAACCCGCCCTCGGCGAGTTGCGGGAACAGCTCGCGAATCGCCGGCTGGCGGAAGTTGGCGTCCACCAGCAGGACCTTTCGGCCTGCCTGGGCCATTGTCGCGGCGAGGTTGACAGCCACCGTCGTTCGCCCGTCGCCGGGCGACGCGCTGCTCACCAGCAACGTGCGATGCTGCTCGAGGGGCCCGGAGAACTGCAGATTCGTGCGGATCTCACGGAACGCCTCCGCCATCAGGCCGCCCTTGCTCTTGAGCATCGCGGCCCGCAGGTCGCCGAGATCTTCATCGAGGTCGTCTTCGTGGGGAACCATCCCGAGCATGGGCAGGTCGATCCGGGCGGAGATGTCGGCAGGGCTCTGGACGGAGGTGTCCACGAACTCCAGGAGCACCGCCAGACCCACGCCCACCACCAGCCCGAGCACCACGCCCAGGGGCACCATGATCTGCCATTTGGGCATGTGGGGCTGGTCCGGCTCGGTCGCCGGCTGAACCAACTCCATCGGACGGGCGCCGGACTCTGCCACCCGCAGTTCCACCAGGCGCTGATCGATTCGCTCGATGTTTGCTTCGAGCGCCTCTGCCTCGACCTGGATGGTGGCGAGATTGTCGATCTTCTGCTGGGCTGATCGCAGGTCGGAATTGATCTGGCGGTACTTCTCCATGACCTGTCCCAGCCGCTTGATGATCATCTGCAGTTCGCGGTTGCGGTATTCCACCAGGGCGCCGACTTCGCGGTCGGTGATCTCCTTCTTGACCGACTCGATCTTGTCGCGGATCGCATCCAGTCGGGCCTCCTCCGCCCGCACGTCGCGGTGGCCGGGTCCGAGCTTATTGCGGAGATTTTCGAGGTTGGTCGCCACATTCATCTCGGCTGTCCGCAGCGACTGGATGCGCGGGTCCCGCTCGATCCGGTCCAGGACCTCCGGGGAGGTCTCCAGGATGCCCTGCTGGCGCTGCTGCTCCATGATCTCCAACGCCTGCTTGGCGGAGTCACGCTGAATTTCCAGCTCGTTCTTCTTGGGGACGATGTCCCGCAGTTCCAGCAGGAGCGTTTCGCGGCGTTCCAGCACGTCGCCCGCCTGGGCCTGGCTGCGACTGGTGCGAATCTGGCGGCGCTTGTCCTCCAGCCGACGGCTCAGCTCGTTCCGCTCGCTTTTGAGATTGGCAATCTTCTGGCCGGTCGCTGTGCCCTCTGCGGTGGTGCTGTAGCCCACCGCTGCCTTGGCCACGGCGTCCACGATCACCGGGAGCTCGCTCTTGCGGAAGCCCGTCATCGAGACCACCAGGAGGTTCGAGTTGGGGCGTGGGCTGACGCTGACCTCCTCCTTAAGTTCCTGGGGTACGTCCTGCTTGTTGAGCTCCTGAAACCACTTGGTCTGGCGGAGATTGTCGTCGTTGCTGGCTTGGCGGAGCACGCGGGTGGACTTCACCATTGACGCCTGGGTGGTCATGATCCGCTCGAGCCAGTCCTTGTTATAGGACCGCATGCCCCGGCCCAGCGCCCCTTCATCGGGCGGGAGCACTTCGAGATAGGCCTCGACTCTCCAGATCGGCGCCGTGCGCAGCCAGGCGAACGTGCCGCCCACCGCACCGCCGATGAACACCAGCAGAATGATGAGAATCATCCACAGGCGCTTGCGCAGAATCCGCAGGAAGTCCTTGCCGGTAAATCCCGGGGCGGTGTTGGCAGCGGCGGGCATCGGGCGAGGGACACGCACCAGTTGCGGGGCCTCCTGCCTGGTCGGTATTGAACTCATGGTCAGCTCCTCTGCTCGGCGCGCTTCTTCTGAACGCGCTGAATGGCTTGGTCCAGTGTCTGTTTCAACTCCGGATCGGGCGATCCTTCTGCAATCAGGACCAGCCCGTCCCGGTATGTTCGCAATGCGTCCTGCAGCCGATCGGATTGTTCGTACACCCACCCGAGGTGATGAAGCACCACCGGCGTCCGTTGCAGCCGGGCCGCCCGTTCCAGCGCCTTGCGGGCGTCGGTCAGTTGACCGTCATGGGCCAGTGCCCAGCCGTAGGTGTCCAGCACGTTCGCGTTACGCGGGGCGTACTCGACTGCCTTGCGTGCGTACTGCAACGCCTTGGCCGGGTCATCCAGGCCGTCCACGAACAGGTACGCCAGGTTATTCAGCGCCCCAAGGTTGTTGGGACGAATCGCCAACGCCTGCAGGTATGCGTTACGGGCCTTCTCGTAGTTGCCCATATGATACTCGGACACACCCAGCCCCGTAAACGCCTCACCCTGAATACCGCTGCCTTTGGGGGTGAGGTCCACCGCCTGGCGATACAACTGGGCAGCCTTGGCCGCGCCGTCTTTGGTACCGCGGGCGGTCAGCAGTCCGGCGACCTGCATGAGATACAGGGGGTCTCGCGGGCGAAGGCGGATCCAGTCGATCAACTTCCGCGTCCCGACTTTCTCCCCATAGCCGGCTGTGACCATCGTCACCACAGCCCCCGTCTCACGCTGGGCGACCTTGGGAAGAATATCTGTAAAGATGGCGTCGGCCTGGTCGCTCTTGCCGGTACCGGCCAAGGCGGCCGCCCGGATGATCCGGGTGAAGTCCTCCAAACCCTCGGGAACGTCGCCTTTCATTGCGTTGAGTGCCTGCTCGAACCGCCCGGTCAGTATCAGGCCTCGCAGATAGGCTGCGAAGGTCGCGGGCGTGCGGGCGATCTCGACCGCTTTCTCAAGGGCGGCTATGCGACGGTCGTCATTGTCGCGAACAGCCCACATGCTCGCTTCGGCGATGTATGGCGCGGTGCTGTCCGGGTACGCTTTCTTGCGATCGTTGAGCAACTGTTCCAGGGCCAGCCAGTTGCGCTGCTGCAGATACAGGTTGGTCAACCCGTCCAAGACGACCCGGTCGCCGGGGTTGTCGCGGAGGAGGCCCTTGTAGAGGTCCTCGGCCCGCACGTAGTCGCCGCGACGGATCTGAAGCCTCGCCAGCCGCAACGTGGTGGTTCGCCCGCCTTCCAGCTGTCGGGCCCGTCGCAGGTCGGCGACGGCCGCCGACAGATCGCCGTTGCTCTCGTGCAGCATCGCGCGGTATCGAAGAGGCTCGGCGTAGCGAGGCCGAGCTTCGATCGCCTTGTTCAGGGCGTCCATCGCCTTGCCTGGCTCGCGCTGCTTGATCGCCAGTATCCCCTTGAGCGTGAGGGCTTCGGCATCGCGCGGGTCCTTTTGAAGCATGTTTTCCAGCCGCTGCTGGGCCCGGTCCTCCTGTCCGGAATCCATCAGCAATCGCACCAGGCGTTTCTCGTCGGCGGGGGTTCCGCCGGTGGTTCGCAGGAGGGCTTCGGTGGCCTGGACCGCTTCGCCGGGCTTGCCGGCAGAGATCCACAGGTTGGTGAGCATGCGGTAGGGGCGGGGGTCCTTGGGGTCGGCGTCCATCGCCTGCTCGATGGCCTTGCGGGCGGCGGAGAAGTCCGTTCGTGCCAGCAACTGGGCCTGGAGCAGGTTGACCTCGACGGGGTCGACATCCTTATTTTTCTGCAACTCAGCGATGAGGGCATTGAGTTTGTCGGGCTGCTCGGTTCGCTGGTAGAACCTCGCCAGCAGTTCAGCCCCCACAAGCTTCCGCTTGAGATTGCTGTAGAGGTACTCGAAAACGGCGCGGGCCTTGTCGAGGTTGTCGTTTTTCTCGTAGAGCAGCGCCAGCTGAATCGCGTTGGCGACATTTCGCGGATCGTTGCGGAACAGTTGCTCCCGCTGGGCCAGCAGCTTGGCGGGGTCTTCGCTGGCCCGCTGCTGGAGGTCCAGATAGGCCGATCGAACCTGCGTGTTACGCGGCGCCAGGCGGTAGGCCCGCTGGACCCACTTGGGGTATTCCTCGGGTTGGAGCACCGCCGAGACGCGCATCATGCCGATGACGGCCGGCTCGTAGGCCGAGTCGTTGCTCAACGCGCTCTCGAAGGCCTGGCGGGCCTGATCGTACTGCTGCAGCGCGAGGTGGGCTCGCCCCAGTCGGGCGGCGATCTGCTTGGACTGGGGGCGTTCCTGGGCGATCGGTTCCAGCAGGGAAATCGCTTCCTTGTGCTTGTTCTGCGCCATCGCCAGGTCGGCTCGCAGCAGTTGGCCGTTGGCTCCGTCGAGGTCGGCCTGGGAAGCGCGTTGCAGCCACGTTCGGAGCTTCTCGGTTTCGTCCTTGGCCTGGAGCATCGCCAGAAGTCGGCTGACCAGACCGGCTGCACGCGGATCCGGGTTCTTGGGGTCTTCCATCGCAAGCTCAGCCGCGGCGGTCCAGTGTTTGATGGCCTCGCCGGCCTTCTTGTACAGGGCGGCGACCTGGGCCTTGGCCATCGTGCGGGCGATGGGGTCCTCGATCTTCTCGACCGCCTGCATCTGCAGCTCGTAACGCTCCTGGGGGTCGGTCACGTCCAGGAGCTTCAGGGCGTGGCGAATCTGCTCATTGTCCGGGTGCACTTTGCCGGCCTGCTGAAGCAGCTCGCGCGTCTTCTCGTCCTGCCCGCTGCGGCGATAGTAGCTGGCCAGACGATTGATCAGCCGAATCTGCTCGGGCTCGCGCTGATGCATGTTTTCCACCAGGGCGATCGCCTGGGCGCGGTTTCCTTCCACCCAACGCCGCTCCGCCTCGCGGAGCAGCATCTTGCGAACCGCCTCGCTCATCTCGAGGTCGCTGGGCAACTGCGAGCCTTCCGAGAGAATCAGCCGGATCGCCCGATGCATGTTCAACGCCCGCGTGTGCGTGGGGTCGGCCCGGAGGACCTGCTCCAGCGCGCTGGCTGCCTGGGCGTAGTTGCCCTTGTCGATCTCGATCTGCGCTCGCAGCAGGCTGCCCATGCCCGAGCCCCGTCCGGCTCCGTGGAGTTCCTGCAGCAGAGTCTCAGCCTTGCCCGGTCGACCCTGGGCCAAGTACAAGGCCGCCAGAAAATCGCCGGTCCGCGAGTCCACCCGATCCTGTGCTTTGAACTTCTCGTGCGCGCTTTCGAGATGTTTGATGGCTTCGGTGGTCTTTCCCTCGATCAGAAGAATGCGCCCTTTCAGCTTTTCGTACTCGGGCGAGTCGGGGAGTTCCTTGCCCAGCAGTTCCAGCGACTTCTTGGCCTCGGCCAGGAGCTTCTCCTTGTTGCCCGGCTGGCGGGCGATGAGCTCCAGCACCAGGTTGGCGTAGCGCGATCGCAAATTCGCCAGCCCCCGACGGAACTGCTGTTTCCGGGCTTCGCTGGTTTCTTCCGTGGCGTCCAGCCGGGCCTCGAACAGTTCGATCGCCTTGCGGTAACGGCCGACAGCTTTGCCCAACTCGCCCTGCGCCAGGCGAAGTTCTGCGAAATTCAGCTGCGGGGTCGGGTCGTTCGGGTCCAGTTCGATCGCCTGGTTGATGGACGACTCGGCGTCCTCGTATTCCTTCTGGGACATGAGGAACCGGGCCATCATCAGGTGATTGGCCGGCTCGTTGGGTTCGCGTTGGATGGCCGCCTCGAACTGGTCCCGTGCCGCGGCGGGTCGATTGCTGCTGAGAAGGAAGGCTCCGTAGTTGCGCGGGATCTCGCTGTGTGAGGGGAGGTCCTCCATCGCCTTGCGGTAGACCGTCTCGCTTCGCGTCTGTCGGCCATAGTCCCGCAGGAACCGCGCAAACTGCAGGCGGTAAGTGGCGCTATTGGGGTCCAGCTCGATGGCCTTCTCGAAGCTCTCGATGGCCTGGAGGCCTTCCTTGCCCTGGGTCCGCCTGGCTTGGGCCGCCATGACCTGAGCCCGCTGGTACCGCAGCGCCGCCTCGTCCGGGCGCACCTTGATGAGATCTTCCAGAACGCCGATGTACGGGCTCACTTGGCGGGTTCGCAGATACAACGGCCCGAGCTTCTCGAGCACCTTCTCGTTTCGGTTATCCTCCCGGCGAGCGGCCTCCAATCCGCTGATGGCCTTCGAGAGTCGCTCGCGGACCTCGTGGGGCTTGGGATTCTCCATCGCGTTGAGCCATTCGAGATTCAGCTCCGAATAGCGCAAACACAGCTTGATATAGAGGTCCTCGCGATCCTTGGCTGCCCCGATCGCATCGCCGAGCAGACGGACCGCCTTGGGATAGTCCTTCTCCAGCCCCGGGTGCTCGTCGGGGTTCTCCGGGGGCTCGTTGAGGGTAGTCTCGGCCCGTTTCTGGAGGGCGTCGGGGTCCTTGGGCAGAAGCTTGTAGGCCATCAGGCCGCCCAGGGCGACTACTCCCAGCCCCAGCACGGTCAGGACGGCTACGACCTTCATATTGATTTTCTTGCGTCTCTTTCTCGCCATGGTGGAAACACCTTGTCCTGCGTCGTGGGTTATCGATCGGTTTTGTCGCCGGAGTTGAGCTCATCGACGGTCTCGGCGGTGGGCAACATCTCCAGGGCCGCCGGCAGTGCGACGGCGAGGAAGTCCTTCGCCTCTTTGTCGGCGTGGGCGAGGTCCGCCACGGGCTGTCGCATGCCGAACTGGATTTTTGCGAAATACGTGTGCTGCACGAACGGGTTGGTCAACTCCAGTCGAACGCGCTGACGGTTCTCTTCGGGTCTGCCGTTGAGGCTGAAAACGTAATACTGAATGTATTTCACGATTTGCGTGGTCCGAGGCACCTTGAACTCGTAGACCACCCGGCGAATCTCGAACGGTTCGTTCCAGGGCTCGCGCAGTTGCGGGTAATGCACCGTCATCGTACCGGTCTCGGCGATGGTCGCCCCGCCGGCAGCCAGGCAGACCTCCGGAACATGCGGTACCGGGTCGTGCCCGCCGGTGTAATATTCGATCGCCAACTGCCACAACTGCCAGCCCTCGACGGTCGTGTCGTCGTAGATCCGCGAGACGTACCAGTTGCTGGCCCGCTCGTCGATGCGGTCCATGTCCGCCGGGCCGCCGATTTTCAGCAGCTCGAGCATATCCTCTTCGTGTGGCTGATCGCCGTCGGGGATCCCGTCCTTATCCTTTCGCAGAACCCCGTCGCCCCGCACCATCCTGAATCGTTCATCCGGCCCGAGAGACTCCGGAAAGCCGTCGTTCTGCCAGGTCTGGGCGTTTACGCGGACCGCGTCCGGCCAGGGAACCGGCGATTTGACCAGCCAGATCTCCAGCGTGCTGACCATGATCGGGCGACCCAAAGCGACCAGCACCAGCACAGCCGCCCCGATCAGAAACGTACGATCCGTCAGCAGCTTCCGCGTGATGGACCCTTGCGAAGACTTCTCGCCATCGGCTTGGCTTGCCGCCCGGTCGGAGAGGGCAGGTTCGCTCATGGCGTCACCTCCGACGCCGCTTGGGGCGAATCGTCCGGTTCCTCTTCCTCGACGGTTTCTTCCACAAACAGAGCGTCCATGAGCTTCGCCAGCCCCCATAGCGCCAGACCGGCGGGGATGAGCATGAGCATGCCCAGGAATGTGTGCATGAACTTCTGACCCAGCTCGGGTCGGTCGATTACGTACATGTAGCAGGTGATGGTCACCCGGGCCATGTTGGTCAACACCACCACGGGGATGATCATCACCAGCAGGATCGCCCGCTGCCAGACCGGCCGTTCCGCCAGGTACGCCAGGGCGACCCCCAGGGCGATGAAGGCCATCAGCGAACGCACGCCGCTGCATGCCTCAGCCACCGTGACCGGATACCAGTTCCCGCCGTTGCTCTTGATCATCAGCTGCGAGGCGCTGGTTTCGAGCGTCACGCCGATTGCGCTGAGGAAGGTCGAAGACGCGAACGCGGCGACATTCTGCAGGGGCAGGGAGACCTGTGTGTATACCGTGTCGTTGACGGGGATCGCCAACACCAGGTACACCACTGGCAGCCAGGCGAGTTTCATCATCTTCCAGCCGACCTGATAGAGCACCAGCCCGAACAGCGCGGGGATCATCGTCAGCTGCACCAGCCAGGGATTGCTGATCGGGTAGATGCAGATGATCATCGCCAGCAGCGAGGCGATGAGAATCACCAGCCCCGCCGGGGAGGTCTTCATCGGCGTGCGGCAGATCTGGTCCCAGCGGCAGTAGAGCAGGTAGAGGCTGAACAGGGGGATGAGGTATCCGTGCGACCAGTTCGGCTCGCGCCATCGCTGCAGGAGGACGCCGATCTGCGGGGCGTAGACCGCCACGAACAGTGCGCCCAGGATGAGCATCTTCACCCAGACATCCCTGCCCAGGCCCGGATGGACGGAGGGCAGTTCCTTGTCGGCGACAAGGTCGGTCAGCCGGGCGGGCTTGGCCGCACCGGGTTCGGAATGGGAGGCATACTCGGTGCTCATCCAATCCTCAATACGCTGGAAATGCCGCGAAGGTTTTTACCAGCGGGTGAATCGTCGACTGGTCGCGTTGGGCAGCTGGAAGGCCAGGTTGCGGTCGTAGATGAACCCAAAGCCGTAGGTCATCCGGAAGGCGTTACGAATGACCGCGTAGAACGGGGCACGGATGTCCGAACCGATGGCGATCACGTCGTTGGGTTTGAGCATGACGTCGGGTCGCTCGCCCTGGAAAATCGCCTGCAGGTCCAGCGGAGCGATCTGTTCGGCGTTGTCTGCCACCCGGCGGATCAGGATCGTATTTTCCGGCCAGGCGACGGCACCGAATCCGCCGGCAGCGGCGATGGCCATCTTGACCGTCACTTCCCGACCGGTCAGGGAGTACACGCCCGGGCGGGAAATCTCGCCCATCACGTAGAACTCGCCCACTTCGAGGGTGGGCACCTGCACCACGTCGTTGTCTCGCAGGACGATATTCATCATCGGGTCGCCCTGTTCGAGCTTCTTGCGGTTCAGGGCGATAATCTCCGAGTCGCCCATGTCCGTTCCCGCCCAGCCGTAGGGGTCCTTCAGTTCGTCGTCGCCGTTGGGTTTGATCGCATCGCCAGCCGTGACCTGCTCGACGCGGATGGACTCGCCTCCCGAGCGGATCCAGCGGGACTCGCCCTTGGCGGCGCCTTCCCGGAGCTTTTGGCCGTCCCCGCCGTTTTCGCTCAGCGTCAGTGCCGAGGGGGTCACGTCGTTGGCGTCGCCGCCTTCGGGGTCGATCAGGTCGCGGATTCGCCGATCCAGGTCGCTCGTGTCAGCCGGCGTGGCCGTGTCGTTGGCGTCGGCGGGTTCTTCGTCGCCGCCGGTGTCCGGCAGGTCGGGCAGGGTCGGCAGGTCGGGCAGGTTCCCGCCGCCGTTGCCGCTGCCCTCGACCGCTGAGCCGTCCGCCCTGACGCGCTTGGCCGGGGCGTGGCGAATCACCAGCACCCACGGGATGTTCGCCTGGGTGATCCCGCCGCCCTGGGCGATGGCTTCGAGCACGCGCATTCCGCGTCGGCGAATGTTGTACGTTCCAGGCCGGTCGACCGCGCCGGATATGCTGTAGACGCTCTGTCGGCGGGCGATCAGCGTCACCGAGACCGTCGGGTCCCGCAGGATGTTCGGGCTGTAGGCATCGGCGATGGACTGCTTGAGCTGCTCTTTGGCGAGCCCCTCAGCCGGGATGCGATCATCCAGAAGGGGCAGGTCGATGTAGCCGGTGTCCGACACTTCGCGCCGCAGCAGCGTCTCCTGCCCGTCGCGGAAGAGGTCCAGAATGGAGATATCCAGAATGTCGGTGGGCCCGATCTGGTAATCAACGTCGGTGTAGCTATGGTCGGCGGGCCTGGGGAACCGGGCGCCGGGAGGCAGTTCCTGGGTCTCGTCGGCCGATCCGAGCGTGGGGAGGATGGACTTCACGGTGGAGCGAGGACGCTTGTTGACCACCTGCCCCGGGTTGAATAGCCGGGTGGTGTCCGTCTTGAGGAAATCCCGTATTCCTTCCGTGCAGCCGCCGGCGAATACCAAAGCCACCAGTACCGTCGCCATCGCCGTCCTGCGTGCCGTTGCCATTGTCACTGTGCTGATCTCCCTTACGAAACGTCGTCGCAACTCGACTTTTCTGCCTGTGTTCTCCAGGGCAGCCGAACGCGACGAGCGAACGAATTGCCTGTCCGATCCGTCGACCCGACCGGGTCTCGGGCATCCCTGCCGATGGCTGCTCGCGCAACTATCCCAGTCTGCAGGGGCGTATTGTGACCGAACCAAGGCGCCCGGTCAAGCGGCCGAATGCTCCATTTGCCTGCACGCTGTTCCGGGAGGCGGAACTCCTCACCACATCGGAGGGATTCGGGCGCATCTTGACCGTTTGCATTGACTTGAGCGAACAATCTCGACGGGGTTCGACCATGAATGCCTCTTGTACGCCGCCCAAGGCCCGGTGGATCGCGCCGATTGCGCAAAACTCACCGGCAACATTACTCCGCCGCAGGGCCACGAAATTCCACCGAAAGCGGTTTGTGAACCTCGCCCGGAATGACCAGAACCACCTCGCCGTCGGCGCTGGAGGCCCATGTGCGGATGGCGAGTCCTTCAGCGGCTGCGGTGATCTCGCCGGGGCCGATATTCTCGACCCGCACCACGGGGTTTACCAATCCCTCCGGCGGCGGGATCAGCTCAAAGCGGCAGAGTCCGTCGCGGGCCCGAACGACGTGGCATCCCTGGGACACGTCGTAGCCGTTCGCGTCAGCGGTGGTCGGTTCGCCGCCCAACGTGGTTTCGATTCGTCCGGGGCGGGCATACTGACGGCGATACGCGCGGGCAAACCGCGTATCGCCAGCGGCCAACCAGTTCCATCGACCGACCGGTCCGGCGAACTCCTGCTCCATCTCCGCCGCGACCGCCCCGTTGCTCCATGCGACCGGGCGACGGGCGTCGATTCGGACCGCCCCGATCGGCTGCCCGCCGGCGTTGTTGATCTCCATATGGGTCACCCATCGACCGTCGGCGTAGAACGTGTGCTCCCATCGCACCCGGCGGACGGCCAGCGACGCCCACTCCCCCGCCCGCGACGGGAAAAACCACGTCACCGCCAGCCGCGTGCGAACACGGTTGGTCTCCAGCAGCTGGACCTCTCCCAGCGAGCGTTCTCCGAGCATCGTCAGCGGGTCGGCCGGTGCGTTCCCGTCCGGGTCTCTCAGCGTGAGATTTGTCTGCACCTCGCCCAGCCGCCACAGGCCGTCGTCGCCTTGACTCAATCGCATGGGCTCATCGCGGCCGGGGAGTTGGATCGTCCAGTCCAGCCCGCTCTTGCGGAGGATCACGCCCGGGGGAGTGGGGCGGATCACGCGGTCGTTGTCGATCAGCAGGACGTCGTCCAGGCGGATGCGCAGCGGACCGGCCGCCCGGGGAAAGTCCCAGCGAATCCGCCGGACACCCGTGAGGTCCACCCCCCGCCGTCGCCGGAGACGCTGGAGGTCCACGTGTACCATGTTCCATCCCGGGCGCAAAAGATGGCCGCCGGAGCGATGGATGCCCGCGTCGGTTTCGAGCGTCACGCGGAAATCGTCACGCAGCGTTTCGGAGTGAACCGCCATCGACAGGAGGGTGTAGTCCGAGAGGTCCGTCACGCCGGGGACGTCCAGAACCAGCGCGCTGCCCGGGGAGAGGTCGGCCTGCAGGGCCCCGGCGCCGGTGGAGGTCATGTTCACCACGAACTTCGTCCCATCCCTCGGCCCGGGGTTCACCAGGCGGAACCAGTCCGCCTGGGCAAAGCCCTCCCGCCCGTCGGCGTCGGTCTCGAAGTCCACCAGCGAGAGGAACATGCCCGTGACCGTCTCGTCGTACGCCCGACGCTGCTCGGACGCCACCGCCGGCAGGACGCGCCGCGCCCGGGGCGGTGGCTCGGCGCAGCCGACCAGCACGACCATCGCAGCCGCCAGAATGAGAATCCGGCGAGTCATGACCAGCTCTCTTTTCGGCCCGGGCCCGACGGCCGAAGCCCATACGACGCGATTACGCCGAGGTCGTTTCCACGTCTTCCTTGACCACCTTGGCCGTCACCGCCCGCTTGAAGCCCATCAGCAGCGGGCTGGCGATGGCGATCGACGAGTAGGTTCCGAACAGCACACCCATCAGCAGGGCAAAGCTGAACGCCCGGATTCCCGCCCCGCCGAAGAGGTACATCACCAGCACCACGATCAACGTGGTGGTGGATGTCAGCAAGGTTCGGGCGAGGGTCTGGTTTACCGACGAGTTCAGCACCTGCGGGGTGATCGTGGTCAGCTTGCCGCGGTTCTCGCGAATGCGGTCGAACACCACGATCGTGTCGTTCACCGAGTAACCGATCACCGTCAGCAGCGCGGCGATCATTGCCAGGTCCACCTTGAACGCCTGGATGCCCAGCACCTCGCCGAAACTGTTGTAGATGTATCCTGAAATCGCCACCAGGCCCAGCACGATCACCACGTCGTGCACCAGGCAGATGACCGCTGCGAGGCCCCACTGCAGCGAGCCGAATCGCAGCCAGAGATACAGCACAATCGCCAGCCAACTGAGGACGATCGCCGTGATCGCTTTGCGGGCGGCCTCCTCGGCGATGGCCTGGTCGAAGTTGATTACCGGCATGGATTCCTGCTTTTTCAGAGCGTCATTGACCGATGCCAGCACGCGCTTGGAGTAGGTCTTGAAGGCGGCCGCCGACTCGATGCGGCTGTCGTCGGGGGGGCTGTCCAGCACGGCGAATGCCGAATAGGCCTCCGGGTTGTTGGGGTCTTCCTCCAGGCCGACCACGTCGAAGTTGTTGGTCTTGAGGGCTTCGTGGTCCAGCTGGCCGCGAATGTCCCGGACGCGTTGGAGCAGGTCGTTGCGGGTCAACGCCGGGGAGACATTGCGGATCACCGCGAGCATGCCGCCCTGGAAGTTCACCGCTTGTTCAAGCTCCCGCTGTGCAGCCGCCTCGACGGCGCCGCCATCCAGCATCGCGGCGTACACTTCGGTTCCGTCATCGAGTTCGTCGCCGGTCAACTGCATCGAGACGCCAAGTTTGCGGCGGATCTTCTGGGCCTGGGCATCGGTGTCGGCCGGGCCAAGCAGATCGTACGACACCGTCGGGCGAACGTCCAACGCCGTGCCGAACGCCTTGCCGATGACGGTGCGAACCCGCGAGACGAGCGTCTCGGTGGTGGAAACCTGGTATTCCCGGGAGGGCAGGTCGGCCAACTCATCGCCGCCCAGCGCGCCGTCCTTGTCGGCGTCCAGGCGGGCGACGGCCTTGGCGAAGTAGGCCGGGTCCATCTCGTGGGCGGCCCATTCCTCGGCCGTCACCTTGTCGTCTTCGTTGGTGTCGTAGTCGCCCAGGAAGGTCTGCACGCGGAACGGATCGATGCGCCTCTCGACGCGGGCGCCGGTCAGTTGCCCCACCGTGCCGCCCAGTTCGCCTTCGAGCTGCTCGGCAGCCTGTTTGAACTGTCGGCGGACCAGCCCGTCGTTGGGCAGTTCCTTCTCACCCGTGGCCGGGTCCACCAGCAACGCGTCGGCTCGCAGACGGACCAGCGCTTGCGTGCCGGAGGAGAACTCGATGCCCAGAAGGTCGCTGCCCTGGCCGATGATGCCGATCACGCCGGCGACCAGCAGCACCGCCGAGACCGCCCAGAAGGCCTTGCGTTTGCCCATCCAGTTTATCTTCGGGGTGCGGATGATCCGGAGCATCTTGATGGGTTTGGTGATGACGTTCCAGTTCAGCAGCAGTTGGAACACCCAGCGGGTAATCACCAACGCGGTGAACATACTGAACACGATGCCCAGCCCGAGGGTGATCGCGAAACCCTTGATCTCTTCGGTACCCACCCATCCCAGAATCAAACAGGTGACCATGGTGGTGACGTTCGCGTCGAAGATGGCGGTAAACGCCCGTTCGTAGGCGGTCTTCAGGGCCATCCGAATGGTCTGACCGCGCTCCTGCTCCTCGCGGAGTCGCTCGAAGATCAGCACGTTGGCGTCCACGGCGATGCCGATGGTCAGGATGATTCCCGCGATGCCCGGGAGGGTGAAGACCGCGTTGATCAGGCTCATCACGCCGAGAATCAGGATCAGGTTCAACAGCAGTGCCACGTCTGCGATGCTGCCGGCCAGGAGGTAGTAGATCAGCATGAACACCGCCACCGCGATCAGGCCGATGTAGGCGGCCCGCAGACCCATGCGGCGGTTCTCCTCGCCCAGCGTCGGGCCGAAACTGCTCTCGGAGACCGGGTCGGGGTTCACGCGTCCGGGCAGCGAACCGGAGTTCAGCAGCCGCGACATCTCGACGGTTTCCTGGTAAGTGAAGTTGCCTGTGATCTGCCCGGAATCCGTAATCACCGACTGCAGCGTCGGAGCCGAGTAGGCCATGTTGTCCAGCAGGAACGCCAGCCGGTCGCCCACGTGGGCACTGGTGAGGGCCCCGAACTGCTGACCACCCAGCGCGTCGAACTCGAAGAGCACTGCCGGGCCGCCGTCCTGGCCGGTTCCGGGCCGGGCGCTGCGCAGTTTCCAGTCGCCCTGCAGCAGCATGTTGTTGCCGCTGTTGTAAAGAAGGACGTACTCCTGCCCGCTGCGATCGCGCCCCCGGGCCAAGCCCTGGAAGCTCTCGACGTCGCCCTCGATGGGGAACCAGACGAACTTCTCGCCGCGGATGACCATTTTGTCGGTGACGGCCGGGCCAAGGTTGTCCAGCTCTTTGAGGTAATCGGCGAACTGGTCGCGGGTGATCGGCCCGCCCTGGGCGGCGATCGGGTTCGGCGGGGCGATGCGGAATTCCAGCACGCCGGCCTTGGCGATCATCCGCTTCAGGTCGGCAGGGTCCTCCAGCGACTGGCGGACCTCGGCCCACGCCTGGTACTTCTCGATGACCTGGTTGATCTCCTTCAGCCGCTGGGGATAGCCCCTGTAGCTCTCGCGGAGCGCCTTGAGGCGATCGGTGTATTCCTTGCGTCGCCGCTGGAGCTCTTCCTCGTTGGTTTGCTTGAGCTGTTCGGCTTCACGGGAGGAGATATAGTTGCTGAGCACCCCTTCCAGCAGGGCGATGTTGACATTCCGTTCCAGCACTTCGTCGCGGAAACGTTCGTACTTCTCCTGGGTCTCCAGCTTGGCAGCCCGCGCGGCGATCTGCGCCTCGCGCAGCTCGGTGAGGTCCCCGGCGTCCTGGTTGGCTCGGACGGCATCGTCGGCGGCCTGGAACCGCTGCTTTGCCTGGTTGAGCTGATCGTGAAGTTGGCCAAGCTTCTGCAGGTCGGTTTTGAGTTGCTCGTCGCCCTCGACCGTTTCGACGATCGTGGTGATCTCCCGCTCGCGTGCCTCGCCGCTGGCCTGGGTAACCCGCCGCAACTGCGAGATCTGAATGTTGTGGCTCTTGAGCCGGCGCAGGGCTTCGCGGTAGGCGTTCTGGGCCTGTCGCGACGTCTCGCCGGCGGCGGGCATGCGCACCTCGATCCGGTCGTTGCCGATCGGACGCCATTCCAGCGAACGCAGGCCCGACGGGTCGATGCGCTGCTTGAGCACGCCGATGATCTGCTCGAGCAGGTCGTCCGGGTCGTTCTCGGTGGTCTCGACCTTGAAGATCATGCTGTGCCCGCCGCGCAGGTCGATGCCCAGCTTCAGGCCCTTCGTGGACAAAGACCACACGCACACGATCACCAGCAAGGCGACCATGGCGAACTTCAGCGGAAGATTCTTCGCATTCATTGTGATTCCGATCGTTCAGTGTTCAGCGTTCGTGAAGCTGCTGCTGCCGGTACGCTCTGGGCGGCACGGGCCGGATGCCCACGTGTGCCGCTGGGTTGCATCGTTCTTTTCGGCATCGCATAAGCTGCAGTTCAGAAAGGTTTTGCGGTGCCGCCCACCCGGCGCAGAATAATCAGGCCCAGCGACCGGCTGGGAAAAGACGGGTATTGTCACCGCGAGTGGCGAATTGGTCAAGCAAAACCTCATCCCGACGCGATGGAACCTTTGCCCCTCAGCCACTACCATAACAGCAAGGCAATAAGGCAATACGCAGAACCGACATCCACCGAAAGGCTGCCCATGCACGCGACCATCCCAAACGCCCTGCCGCGATGGCGGGGGTTCAACCTGATGTACTTCTTCCGCTCCGAAGTCCGCACCGGAACCGCTCAGCAGGATCTGGAGTGGATCGCCGAGTGGGGCTTCGATTTCATCCGCCTGCCGATGAACTATCGCCTGTGGACCACGCCCGAGCAACCCACCCGGCGCGACGAAGCCGTCCTCTCGCAGCTGGATGAGGTGGTCAGCCGGGCCGTCGAACTCGGGCTGCACGTGAATCTGAATCTCCATCGGGCCCCGGGCTACAGCGTGAACCGCCGCCTGGAAGAGCCCTGGACCCTGTGGCGGAGCGAAGAGGCGATCGAAGCGTTCTGCCACCAGTGGCGACACTTCGCCCAGAGGTACGCCGAGGTTCGCCCCGAGGCGATGAGCTTCAACCTGCTCAACGAGCCGCCCGAGCCGGGCTATTTCGAGATGGAAATGCGCGACTACCAGCGCGTCATGAACACCGCCGCCGCAGCCATCCATCAGGTCGACCCGAATCGGCGAATCATCATCGACGCCGTCCGCTGGGGACGTCGGCCTTCCATGGATACCGACGCCCTGCCCTACGCCCAGAGCTGCCGGGGCTACGAGCCGGCCGGCGTGACGCACTACCAGGCGTCGTGGGTGAACGGCGAAGAGTTCGACGAGCCACGCTGGCCTGGTGCAACGGGCTGGGAGCGGCGACACCGCTGGGACCGGGACCGCCTCGAACAGGACTTCGAGCCCTGGGTGGAGATGCTCAAACGCGGCATCGGCGTGCATTGCGGGGAGTTCGGCTGCTACAACCGCACGCCGCATGACGTCGCCCTGGCGTGGATGGCCGATCTGCTGGAAATCCTCCAGGAACGCAGCATCGGCTGGGCGCTTTGGAACCTCCGCGGGTCGTTCGGCGTTCTCGACAGCGGCCGTCATGACGTGGACTACGACGACCATCACGACATCCCCCTCGACCGGGCCATGCTCGAACTGCTCCAGGCACACTAGAACGCGCCCCAATAATGGGTG
>CAZYIH010000032.1:0-22292 GCA_964646915.1 uncultured Planctomycetaceae bacterium
CGCTGGATGAAGTCCATGAAGAACTTCGCCACGTCCACCATGCAGGTCTTGTCGTCCATCACGACCAGCCCGCCCGAACCCATCATCGCGCCGACTTCCTTGAGCGACTCGTAATCGATCTCGATGTCCAGATGCTCGGTGGGAATGCACCCGCCGGAAGGTCCGCCGATCTGGACAGCCTTGAAGGTTCTGCCTTCGGGAACACCACCACCGATGTCGAAGACGATCTCACGCAGCGGCGTGCCCATCGCCACCTCGACCAGCCCGGTGCGCTGAATCTTGCCCGAGAGGGCGAACACCTTCGTGCCCTTGCTGCCCTCGGTCCCCACCGAGGCGAACCAGTCGGCCCCGTTTGCGAGGATGGCCGGCACGTTGGCGAACGTCTCGACGTTGTTGACGTTGGTGGGCTTGTCGAACAACCCGCGGATCGCCGGGAACGGCGGGCGCGGACGGGGCATGCCCCGCTTGCCCTCGATGCTGTGAATCAGCGCGGTCTCCTCGCCGCAGACGAACGCACCGGCACCCATCTTGATGATGACGTCCAGGTCCACGCCGGAATCGAAAATGTTGCGCCCCAGCAGGCCGTACGCCTTCGCCTGGGCGATCGCCTGCTTGAGACGCTCGATGGCGAGGGGGTACTCAGCCCGGATGTAGATGTACGCCTTGGTCGCACCGATCGCGTAGGCCGCGATGGCCATCCCCTCGATCAGGCGGTGCGGGTCGCCCTCGATGACGGCCCGGTCCATGAACGCCCCCGGGTCGCCCTCGTCGGCGTTGCACACCAGGTATTTCTGGTCGGCCGGCGTGTTGAGAGCGAATTTCCACTTCCGCCCGGTGGGAAACCCGCCGCCGCCCCGGCCACGCAGACCGGCCTGCTCGACCGTGTCGCAAACCTCCCCCGGCGTGCGGGTGGAGATGGTTCGCACAAACGCCCGATACCCGCCGCGCGCGATGTATTCCTCGATGCGCGTCGGATCGATCTCGCCGCAGTTGGCCAGCACCCAGCGGGTTTGAGGGGCGAAGAATGGATGTTCCTTCAGCAGCGGGGCGTCCCAGGCTTCCAATCGGCCGGGCTCGAACTGCCCCAGCACGCCGTCGGCGGGCAGCTTACCGCCCAGCACGGTATCCAGCAGGTCGGCCGCCGTCTCACCGGTGACCTGCATGAAGCTCACTCGCGGGCGGGAGGGCAGTTGAATGTCCACCATGGGCTCAACCGCGCACATTCCGATGCACCCGATCTCCAGCACGTCGGCGTCCACGTTGTTCTCGTCGAGATACGTCCGGATCGCCGCGAGCGTCTTGGCTGCACCCGCGCCCAGCCCGCACGTGCCCGCACCGACGTAAATGGTGGGCTTTTCGACGTCTTCACGCTTCAGCGTTGCAGACAGCGCCTGCTGGGCAGCGGTCAGCTCGTCGCCAGGGGCCGTCAGCATGCTCACCAGTTGCGGGTCCGGGGCGATCTTCGCACGCTCCACGTGCAGGTCGGGCTGCTCATTCGGCCGAATCACTGGTGGCCTCCTTCCGGCAGTTCGCCAGGACCTCGCGGACCGAATCGGGCGTCACGCCGGCGTAGAACTCGCCGTTGACGCTGATGACCGGGGCCAATCCGCACGCGCCGATGCACGCGACCACCTCCAGGCTGAACAGCCCGTCGCGGGTGGTGCTTCCCGCCTCGATCTCCAGCTCGCTCTCCAACGCGTCGAGCACAGCCGCTGAGCCCTTCACGTGGCAGGCGGTTCCGCGACAGACCTGGACGTGGAACGTCCCGTTGGGCTGGAACCGGAATTGGTTGTAGAACGTCGCCACGCCGTAGATCTTGCTGGCGGGCAGACTGAGATGCTGCCCGATACGGACGACCGACTCGCGCGACAGATATCCCTCGGCCTCCTGCACTTCCTGGAGGATGGGAATCAGCGCGTCGCGCCCGGCGTGGGGGTGCTGGCTGAGGATGTTTTCGACGGCTTCCTTCGACACGGATGTACTCCTACCTGGCGTCGCCCGATCGCGCGAAGTACGCGACCTTCTCCAGCGACGTTGTCATGTCTATATTGTCCACGTATACGTCCTCGCGAACCCGCAGCGGGGTCGGCGCGAAGTTCAGAATGCCACGAACCCCCGCCCGGACAGCCCTGTCGGCGACCTCCTGGGCGGCGTCGGCGGGAGTGGCGATGATGATCTGACGGATCTTCTGCTCGGCGAGAATCGCATCCAACCGGTCCATCGGGTAACAGCGCACCCCGTTGATCACGCGGTTGCCCTTGGACGGGTCGGCGTCGAAGCCGGCGGTAATGGCCAATTTCGGCCGACGCCCGGCGAAATACGCCAACAACGCCCTGCCCAGGTTGCCCACGCCGATCAGCGCCACGCCTTCGAGACTGTCGTCGTCGAGAAATCGCCCGATCGCGTCGATGAGTTGACGCACGTCGTAGCCGCGAGTGGGACTGCCCGAATAACCGATGGCCATGATGTCCCGCCGAACCTGCGCAGCAGTGCAGCCCGCCATCGTCGCCAATTGATGGGAGTAGACATTCTCCGTCCGCTCGGCGAGCAGATCGTTCAGCAGCCTGCGGTACAGGCTCAGTCGGCCGATCGTTCGGCCTGAAGCGGTCGCGGTTCCTCGGGTGGGCATGGTTGCTCGACGTCCGGAGAGATCCAATCGAACCCGCCGACCCGACCGGAGAACCAACTCCCTTGCCAGGTCGACGACACATAACTTCCAGTCACGATACACAGTACAGTGAAACCGTATACAGATAATTGCTGTTACGCGATTCACGCTGTGAAACACATCACAATCATATTTACGGCCCCGCCCGGAAGTTGTCAAGGGAGCAAATCCAAGAGCGAGTTCTTTAGACGTTGTTCAAAAAACGAGCCACAGGCGAGAGCAATCCATAAGACGTTATCAGCGTGACTCTTGTGAAGTTCCACAGGGATGCCGCCATGTTCCAGTTGGGCAGGCCAAGCGGGAGTTCTGTGAAAATCTTCACATTGTGAACAACCGAGCGCAACCGCTGATCGCGCCGATCACAGGGGGAATTCACCGGCGGCGATGCGCTCCAATTCGGCGTCGTACTCCCCCGCCAGGGCGTCCCAGGCATACCGACGGGCCCATTCGGTGCGGGCGGTGCGAACCTGCCCGGCCCGCCAGTCGTCTCGGCCGACCAGGCCCGCCAACGCATCGGCCAACTCCCGGGCCGATTGCCCGTAGAACAAGCCGGCCGACCGACCATCGGGCGACTCGGCGCCGGCGAACACCTCCGGATACGCCAGACGACGCGGCAACACCGCCAGCGCTCCACAGGCGACCGCCTCCACAGCGGCAATACCGAAAAACTCGTGCCCCGCCGTCGAAACGAACGCATCCGCCCATCGCAGCGTCGCGAGGTACTCCTCCCGCGTCGGGCGATGCCCCCACACCTCGATCGCGTCGGCAAACTCCTCCCGCCCGCGCTCGAACGCCGTCGGCCGACCGCGAAACTGCTCGCCGATCACCGCCAGGCGAAACGCCACCCCCTCCCGCCGCAGGTGACGCATCGCCTCGAACAACTCCTCCGGGCCCTTGTCATGCTCCCAACGCGCCGCCCAGACGATGCGGATCGCCCCGTCGCGCCGGTCCGTGTCGGCCGACTGAAAGCAGTCCGTCGGAATGCCCGGATGGCGAACGGCCGACGACGCCCGGATGGTCCGGGGCGCATCGCGGCAGTGGGAGTCCGGCATGTTCGAGAGCAGTTCCTCCAGACCCACGAGAAAGGCGTCCCGATGGAACGCGGAGTTGAACCACACCGCGTCGGACCCCAGGGCAGAGGTCATGTTGGTCAGGGCGAAGTGGACGTCGCGCGGGTCGGCGCGGCGAGACGGGTAGGTCAACTGCGACTCGTGGAAACAGGTCACCGTCGGCAGCGAAGCGATCGTTCCATCCGCCAGCCCGCGGAAACTCGCCACGTCCAGCATGTCCGTCGCGACAACCAGGTCCCACCGTTGGCCGGCGTCGAGCAACTCGGCCGACTGCCGCCCAAACGTGACCGCGGCGTGTCGCATACGCCACTTCCAATGATGGGCGGGCAGCGTCAGCAGCGTCCACTCGTGGCCGCTGGCGGCCGACCAGCCATCGAGAAACGCCCGGTGCGATCCGCCGTAGTAGGGTTCCAGTGCGAGAACACGCATGGCCAAAGTATGCGCCCCAGGCCCGCAACCGGCAAGGCCGAGACTTCAGCGGCGACGCCGAAGGGCCAGCAACCCGCCGACCGACAACACCATCAGCGAGCATGGCTCGGGCAGGTTGCTCACCGCCTGCTCCAGTCGGGGCGGCAGTTCGGAGGGATAGTTCTGCTTGAGGATGGCTGCGTCTTCAGCGTCGACGTCGCCGTCGCCGTCAAAGTCGCCCTGCTCCCACGTCGCGCCGGTTTCGGTCGGGTAGTTGCTCAGCAGGATCCAGGCGTCGTTGAACGTCACCGCCCCGTCGCCGTCGGCGTCACCGGCCAACATTGCAGCCGGCGCCGAATCGCTGGGCAACAGTACGTTCATCTCCATGGTGGTGACGATGCCGTAAGCGTCCCTCATCGTGCACAACACGGGGCGTTCATCGCGATGCGACGAGTCGGTATACGCGTACCATTTTAGATACCCGCCCGGCCCGATTGCACTGCCCGAGCCGGCTCCTGCTTTCAAAAGGAAGCCCGCGTCCGCATCCCCGTCGCCGTCCAGATCCTCCAGGACTTGTTCCCGGATCCACATCCCCGAAGGATGCTCAATCTGGATCGATCCCATGTGCTGGGCGAGAGGGATCAGGAGCTCTTTGAGATAGTAGGGGTCCTCGGCAGTGGAGGTGTTCGTCACGGTGTACCGGATTTCACCTTCAGCCCGGGGTTCGTGTTGGGTCCATTGCAGCGGAACATCAGCCAAAGCGACGGCCGGCAGCAGCGACGCCAGAATGCACAGCACGATACGATAGCGAACCATGGGGCAGCCTCCCGACGATAGTCCCTGTGAATGCGTCATATCTTACCGCTCGATCGACGCATGTCAACCGGGTGTAAGGAGAAAGGTCTTTGCACTGCCACGCGTTTTCGGGGTCGGAACGACGCCCCGCACCGCCGAGATACGCCGCCGCAACGCTACTCAGCCACCTCGAACCAGTCGGTCGGCTCGTAGCGTCCGGCCAGGTGAACCGGCAGGTCAGGCCCGATGATTTCGCGCCAGGTGCTCACAGCCAGGTCCGGCCGGTTATTGTCGCCCGAGAGATGCGCCAGGCAGACCCACTGAAGCTGTCGGCCGCCGCAGCGAGACACCAGATCGGCCGCCTCGTCATTGGCGAGATGGCCACCGGGGCCGGTGATGCGTTGTTTGAGAAACCACGGATATGCGCCGGCCTCGAGCATGTACGGGTCGAAGTTGCTTTCGATGACCACCGCGTCCAGCGAGGCGATCACGTCGGGCAGTTCGGCGAAGACGGTTCCCAGGTCGGTCAGCACGCCCAGCCGCCGTCGGCCATCCGTGATGACGAAGCCGACGCCGTCGGCCCCGTCGTGGGGTGTGGGAATGGTCTCGATGCGAGCATCGCCCACGTTCAGCACGTCGCCGGCGGTGAACAGCGAGACCTCGCCCAGCTTTCCGAGCTTCCGCCGCACCCGCGACGCCTCGAGCGTCGGGCCGGTAATGTGCATCGGCAGGTGGAACTTCCGCTGGTAGATCCCCGCGCACGAGACGTGGTCGGCGTGGTCGTGGGAGATGAGCATCGCGTCGACCTCGCGAATGTCCACGCCACCTGCCGAGAGGCGCTGCTGGGCCCGTTTGCCGCTGATGCCCGCGTCCAGGAGAATCGTCACATCGGCCGCCTGCACGCAGAGACAGTTGCCGTTGCTGCCGGACTGGAGAGAAATCACCTTCATGGAAACCCATTTCAGCGGATTGCCCCCGTCCGATCAAGGCGGATCGAAAATGACGCCTCCCCGGCTCACTGCCCCAGCGTCCCGCCCAGCCAATCGATCCATCGCCCGACCATGACATCGCGGGAGTAGTGCTGCTCCGCCGCCCGGCGGGCGTTGGCCTGCTTCCGCCCCAGCGATTCACGATCGGCGCAGGCGGCCCGGACCACCTTGGCGATGCCCGCCGGATTCCGCGGGCGAACCTGCCAGCCGCACTGCTCGTCGACCACCAGATCGGTCAGCTCGGTGTCCGGCGGAGAAATCGCCAGCGTCGCAGCGCCGGCCGCCAGGGTGTAGTACGTCTTGGAGGGCACCGAAAGCCCGCGATAGGCCTCGTCCAGACAGACAATCGCCACGTCGGCAGCCGCGAACGAAAGCGGAACCGTCTCCCACGGCTGAAGGGGCAGGAGCGTGAGGTTCGGCAGGTCCTTGCGCGCCACCAGCTCGCGGACCTCCGCCTCCCGCGTGCCTCCGCCGATCAGCAGGAAGTGCACCTCGTCCAGGTCGGTGAGCATCTCGGCCGATGCGATGATGGAATCCACATCATGGGTCGCCCCGAACGCCCCGCTGTAGGAAACCACGAGCTTGCCGACCAGCCCATGCTCCCGCGCGAAGGCGTTGTCGGACTTCGAAATCGGGCGGACGAATTCGGTGTCCGCCCAGTTGGGCAGTACGGCAATGTCCACCTCATCGCCCTCCCTCAACTGGGCCCGCAGCGTATCGGCCATCCGCGATCCGATGGTAACCACACCGTCCGCACGGCACATCGCCCTGCGGTGCATCCCTCGCCAGAAGCGGGCGATAAGCCCGTCGGTGCGCACCAGGCCCATGCGTTCCATCAGCTCGGGATAGATGTCGTACACCAGCAGCGCATAGCGTCGGCCGGTGAGTCGGCGAATCAGCGGCGCGAGCAATGCCGTCGTCGGAGGGTTGCTCACGATCAGGGCCGGGCTGCGACGTCGACGGATCAGCTGCCACGCCGCCTGGAGCGTGAAGGCACCCCAGCTGAGCAATCGCTTCCACGCGGGGCGCTTCCGCAGCCGGACCGCCGGGATGACCTCGAAGCGGGTCTGCCCGCCGGCGCCCGCTTCAACCCAGCCGGTCACCGCCGCGCAGCGCGTGTCGGCCGACTCGAGTGCGTCCAGCAGCTGCACCATCAGCGGGCCGACGACCTGGTTGGTCACCAGCAGGTGTGGCAGCGGATTCTGGTGTTCGTCGGGCATCGTGGGCTCGCTTACCGGGCGAAACGTACCTTGTCAGCAAGGGGATATGGGATATCATGGGGCCCTGCCGACACTGGAGACTATATCGGTTCATCGACGGTGCGGGAAGAAGCCCAATCCGCCACCGCTCGCTCGCGCGCCATTAAGGACCATCGCCTCCGGGCCGATGGAAAGACCATGCAGACATTCATCAAGCCGTGGGATTACCTCATCGTCACCGCCTCGAACGACGCCCAGGCAGCCGCCTACGAGTCGCAACTGGCGATCCGCCGCGAGCTGGGCCTGCTGGCCGGCGTCCGGGAGATTCTCGTCGTTCCCGACCCAGGAGGGCGTCGGGTGGGCTCGGGGGGCAGCACCATTCATTGTCTCTGCGAGGTGCTCGCGCGCGAGCTGGACGATGAAACCCTCACCGACCCGGCAGCCTGGGAGCGAACGCTCTCGCAGCTGCGCGTGCTGATCGTCCACGCCGGGGGCGACTCGAAACGCCTGCCCGCCTATGGGCCTTGCGGGAAGATCTTCGTGCCCGTCCCGGGTGAGTGCGACAGCGCCGTGGGCATGACGCTGTTCGACCGCCAGCTGCCGACGTACCTGGAACTTCCTCCATCGCCGCCCGGGCGAGGCCAGGTGGTCATCACCGCCGGGGACGTGCTGCTGAGCTTCGATCCGTCGGAGGTGGACTTCTCCGCGGCGGGGATGACCGGGTTGGGCTGCCTCGCCCCGCCCGAGCAGGCCGCCAGGCACGGCGTGTACGCTACCAACCGCACCGGGCGGGTGGAGCTGTTCCTGCAGAAGCCCGACCCCGCCGAGCAACATCAGCGCGGCGCGGTGGACCGGTACGGCCAATCGATTCTCGACATCGGCGTGATCCACTTCGACGCGCCCACGGCGGTACGTCTGATGCAGTCGGTGAACGTCGCGCCGGTCGGCGACGGACGTCTGGGCTGGATCGGCGAGATGGGCGAGGCGATCGAAGATGACGGGCTGGACTTCTACCGGGAAATCTGCTGCGCCCTGGGCGAGCAGGCCGGCAGCGCCCACCACATCGCCTCGGCGCGGTCCAGCGGGTCGGGCTGGTCGGACGTGCTGCTGGGTCGGCTGTTCGAGTCGCTCAAGCCGGTGGACTTCCACGTCCGCGTGCTGCCGCGATGCGGCTTCCTGCACTTCGGGACGACCAGGCAGATTATCTCCTCCGGGCGCGACCTGCTTCGCCTCGACCGCGGGGCCGCCCAGCTCGAAACGTGCCTGAGCATGAACAACGACATCCCCCCCGAAGAGGACTGGCTGATCGGCACGCAGGCGTGGGTCGAGGGATGTCGACTGCGGGCACCGCTCACGCTCAACGGGCGCAACGTCGTGATCGGAGCGGACATCGAAGAGCCCACCGAACTGCTCCCCGGCGCCTGCCTGGACGTGATCGAAGGCAACGACGCCCGCGGCCAGCGCGTCTGGTTCGCCAGGCTGTACGGCGCGGACGACTCCTTCAAAACCCCCGCCGAGCAGGGCGGAACGTTCTGCGACGTGCCCGTTCTCGATTGGCTCGATGCGGTCGGCGCGAGCGGGGACGACGTTTGGCCGGCGGATCTGCCCGCCGAGCGGCGCACCGTCTGGGATGCACGACTTTTCCCCGCCGAGACCAGCCCCACCGGCTGGCGGAAGTGGACCTGGATGCACACCCCGCGCGAGACCAGCCCAGCCCAGCGCGACGCCTGGACCAAGGCCGACCGTTACAGCCTCTCGCAGATCGCCACGCTCGCCGATCCCGACGCGTTCCACGCCCGTCGACGTGCAATGCGCGCCCAGGAGCTTCGCGGCTCGCTGGCGACGCTCTTCCGGGCCGAGAGCAACTTCTCGGCGCGGGAACTGGCGTTTTCGCTGCAGCAGGCACCCCAGCCGGCTGCGTGGGTCGCCCGTCTGCTGGGCGAGGCGCAGTGGCACTACGGGACGGGCACCTCGGCGGGGATGGCCGGTCTGACGTTTGGGCGAATTGTGCACACGCTGGGATCGGCCGTGGCGCAACTGGCCGGAGAGGGCGACACACTGGACGACGTCCTTCCGGGCCTGGCAGGGCAACTCACCGACAGCGCCGCAGCCTGGCTGGACTCGCTGAACCTCACCCCCTCGCCCGGCCGGGCCGCCCGAGACTGGGCTGCCGTCGCGCAGGGGGCCGCCTTCACCACGCTCAGCCAGACGATCGTCTCCAGCGGGCGAAGCGTGCGGGAACACCCGGTGACCCGCCTGCGGGCCGACGAGATCGTCTGGGGTCGGGCCTCGGCGAGGCTGGATCTGGGCGGAGGCTGGTCGGACACGCCGCCTTACACGCTGGAGCACGGCGGGTGCGTCATCAACGCCGCGGTCAATCTCAACGCTCAGCCGCCGATTCACTGCTATGCGCGGATGATTTCCGAGCCGGTCATCCGCGTTGGCAGCATCGACATCGGCACGCGCACCGAGATCCGCACATTCGAGGACCTTTTGGATTATCGCAGCGCGACCAGCGATTTTGCCTTGGCCAAGGCGACGTTGGCGATCAGCGGGCTGGACCCCGCCCTGCCGTGCTGGGACGAGGGGATCACGCTGGAGGAGATGCTCGCGAAGTTCGGCGGCGGACTGGAGCTGACCACGCTGGCGGCGATCCCCAAGGGCAGCGGTCTGGGGACCAGCAGCATTGTCGGGGCGGTGATTCTCGCCACGATCCAGCGCGTCATGGGCCGAACGCCGTCGCAGCAGGAGCTGTTCCACGGTGTGTTGAAGGTCGAGCAGGCGTTGACCACCGGCGGCGGCTGGCAGGATCAGGTCGGCGGCGCCGTCGACGCGGTCAAGGTCGTGCGCACCGCCCCGGGACTGGTCCCGGACCCGATGATTCAGTACGTCCCTGCCGACGTGCTGGACCCGCGACGCAACGGCGGCTGCACGCTGCTGTACTACACGGGCATCACGCGACTGGCGAAGAACATTCTCCAGCAGGTGGTCGGACGCTATCTCTCACGCGACCGCGAAGCCATGCAGACCCTTCGGCAGATTCACGCCCTGCCCGTTCGCATTGCCGACGCCATGGGCCGAAAGGACCTGGCCGACTTCGGGCGGTGCATCGACGTGGCGTGGGAGCTCAACAAGCAGTTGGACCCCGCCTCGACCAACGAGCGGGTCGAGGCGGTGCTGGATCGCGTTCGTCCGTATATGCACGGAGCGAAGCTGCTCGGTGCCGGCGGGGGTGGGTTCCTGCTGATGGTCTGCAGATCGTCGACCGACGCTGCGGCCGTGGTGGACATGCTCCAGGCCGACCCGCCCAATGAGCTGGCGCGGTTCTTCGCGTTCGATGTCTCGCCCGAGCCGCTGACCGTGACGGTGTGCTGAGGAAAACGCCTTCGCCGGGTCAGTCGGTGTGGAAGACCTCTTCCATCTCGGCCCACCATTCGCCCTCTTCGGCGAACTCGACCGGTTCCTGACAGGGGTCGGTCAGTGCCCACCATTCGCGGGTGAGGGGGTCTTCGGCGATGGCGGCCATGTCGGCGTCCCAATCGTCGCCGATGTACTCGAAGTAGCTGAAGAGATAGCCCCCGCGATGGAAGATCGAGTAGTTGCGGATGTTGCTCTTCCGGATTCGCTCGAGGATGCCATCCCAGGCGTTGGCGTGGAGGCGTTTGTACTCCTGGAGTTTCTCGGGCTTGACGTGAATGACGCTGCCGACACGTTTCATGGCGTTGCCTTTCGGGGCTGAGCTTACGAGAGGTTCTCGCGGTACCAGCCGATCGCGCGTTGCAGCCCGTCCCGGAAGAACACCTGCGGCTCGTACCCGAGCGTCTCGCGGGCGAGGGTTACATCGGCCAGCGAGTGTTTGACGTCGCCGGGGCGCGGGTCGGCGTAGATCGCTTCGATGTCGGTCCCAAGCAGTTCATTGAGGAGGGTCAGGATCTCGTTAAGACTGGTCTTTTCCTCGCAGGCGATATTCCGGGGCCGCCCGTCGCAGACGTCCGCGGGCGCGGTGGCGGCAAGCCAGTTGGCGTGGCAGACATTGTCGATGTAGCAGAAGTCACGCGTCTGCTCGCCGTCGCCGAACACGGTGGGCTGTTCGCCCTTGAGCAGTTTGGAGACGAAGGCGGGGATGACGGCGGCGTACGCTCCGAACGGGTCCTGCCGCGGGCCGAACACGTTGAAATACCGCAGGCAGACGGTTTCCATCTCGAACGCGTCGGCGTAGGCCTGCATGTACGCTTCGCAGGCGATTTTGCTGGCGGCGTAGGGGCTTTTGGGCAGCGGCTGCATGGTCTCGACCTTGGGCGAGACGGGCTGATCGCCGTAGGCGCTGGAGGAAGCGGCGAAGGTGACTCGCTTCACGCCGGCGGCCCGGGCGACCTCCAGGACGTTGATGGTTCCGTTGACGTTCACGTCGTGGGAGGTGAGAGGGTCTTCCACGCTCCGCGGGACCGAACCCAACGCGCCCTGGTGGAAGATGGCACGGCAGCCGGCGACGGCCTGGGCGACGATCCCGGCGTCGCGCAGATCGCCCTCGATGAGCTCCACGTCGTCGGCGATTTCAGTGAGATTCTCGCGCTTGCCGGTGGAGAAATTGTCCAGGATCACCACATCGTGACCCTTCGCGAGGATGCTCCGGGCGAGATTGCTTCCGATGAACCCGGCCCCGCCGGTGATGAGATACTTCTCGGCCATCAGTCATCCTTTCCGATCCGCAAAGCCGCTCGGCGCGGCGGTGATATCCTGTCATACGTCGGCCAGGTCGACCGGTTCAGCCGGCCTGCACGAATTCCTTGACCTTCGCGGCGACGAATTCGATCTGCTCGTCGGCGAGTTCGGCGTAAATCGGCAGCGCGAGCACTTCGGCGGCCGCCTTCTCGCTGACGGGGAAATCACCCTCGCTGTAGCCGAGTTCGGCGAAGCATTCCTGCTGGTGGAGCGAGAGCGGGTAGTACACCTCACAGCCGACGCCGTTGTCCTTGAGGAACTGTCGCGCCTCGTCGCGCTTCGAGACGCGAATGACGTACTGGTTGAAGATGCTCTCATTGTGCTCGCGGACACTCGGCGTGACGATCGCGTCGCAGCCGGCGAACAGGTCGTTGTATTTCGCGGCGTTGGCTCGTCGACCTTCGTGCCAGGCATCGAGGTGCTTGAGCTTGATGAGCAGGCCGGCCGCCTGGATGGTGTCCAGCCGGAAGTTTCCGCCGACCCACTTGTGGAAGTACTTGGGCTTGCTGCCGTGGTTGCGGCACTGACGGATGCGCTCGCCAAGCTCCTCATCCTGGGTGGTGATCATCCCGCCGTCGCCCAGGCCGCCGAGGTTCTTGGACGGGAAGAAGCTGAAGCAGCCCGTCGTGCCCATCGAGCCGGCGGGTTTGCCTTTGTATTTCGCCCCGATCGCCTGGGCGGCGTCTTCGATGACGGCCAACTCGTGCCTGGCCGCGATATCGAGGATCGGATCCATCTCCGCACACTGCCCGAACAGATGCACGGGCATGATGGCGACGGTGTTTGGGGTGATGGCGGCTTCGATCTTCGCCGGGTCGATGTTGTAGGTATCCGGCTCGATATCCACGAAGACGGGCTTGGCGCCCACGCGCCAGATACTGCCTGCCGTCGCGAAGAAGGTGAACGGCGTGGTGATGACTTCCGCCGGGCCGGGGCAGCTTTTGCCGGTCCGGCAGGCGGGGAGCTCCTCGCCGATGCCCAGGGACATGAGACTGGCGACCAAGGCGTCGGTTCCGCTGGAGACACCGACGGCGGTGGCGGCCTGGCAGTAGTCGGCGACGGCCGATTCCAGCTCCTTGACGGCCGGCCCGTTGATGAAATACTGCGAGTCGAGCACGTCTTCGATGACGGGCATCATCTCATCCTTGAGGTCGGCGTATTGCGCCTTGAGGTCCAGAAGAGGGACATCCATGTTGGTCTCTGCCTTTCGATATTGGGTCCGGGGCGCGAGGCCCCGCGTTGTCGGGTCCGTTTTCCGTGTCCTGATCTTGCCTGCCGAGACGAACCTTCGCAAGGGGTCAGCTGACAAGCGATCGGCCGGGAGGCTCGTCAGGACTTGCGTTTCTTGAACTCGTCGTAGCTCAGCGTGCCTTCGGCCAACTCGGCCGGCAGGGGCGATTCCTCATCGAGGTCCAGGCATCGTACCACGCCGGGCTCGGCTTCGCGGTAGCGGAACCCGCTCTCGGGACAGGTCATCAGACCCTCGGAATCGGGTGTGAGTCGATGACCATGTCGGCTGATCCACCCCTGGCGCCGGGCCGGCACGCCGACCATGAGGGCGTAGTCCGGCACGTCGCGGGTGACCACGGCACCGGCTGCAACGAATGCGTAGCGACCCAGCGTCACCCCGCAGACGATCGTCGCGTTGGCCCCGACGCTGGCGCCGCGGCGGATGGTGGTGGCCTCGTAAAGGCTGTGACGCTTCACCTGCGATCGGGGGTTCGTGACATTGGTCAACACGCAGGAAGGCCCGAGGAACACGTCGTCCTCGATGGTCGTTCCAGTGTAGATCGAGACATTGTTCTGCACCTTGACGTTGTTGCCAATGGTCACGCCGCCGTCGACGTTGGTGTTCTGACCGAAGATGCAGCCGGCCCCGATCGTCGCGCCGGACATGACGTGCGCGAAGTGCCAGATCTTTGTCCCTTCGCCGATGACGGCTCCCTCGTCGACGTAGGCGCTTTCGTGTACGAAGTAATCGGGTGTGCTCTGGGGTGTATCCATGGAATGCTCTCCGTTGCGGATCTAGTCGAGCGAGACGGGCTCGCCGCCGGACTGGAGCGACTGTTGGCCGGCCTGGAGTACCTGCACCACGCGCACCCCGTCGGCACCGTCGCTGCGCGGGGAGGTGTCCTCGACGATGCTGTTGATGAAGTGCTGACACTCGGTGCGGAGCGGCTCGCCGCCGGGGATCTTCGGAATGGTGATATCGCCGCTGCGAACGGAGACCGACTCGCTGTAGTCCACGCTCTTGCCGACCACCGCGCCCTTGTCGTACACGCGGACCTTCTCGGCCGCCTCCATGTCATCGAAGACGACCATCTTCTCGGAACCCACCAGCGTGACCTTGCGGATCTTGTGAGGGTCCAGCCACGAGACGTGGATATTGGCCATCCGCCCGTCGGCGAATTTGAGGTTCGCGAAGACCACGTCTTCCACGCCCTGCTGCAGGTACGCCTGCCCGGAGGCCGACACGGTCACGGGTGTGGCGTCGAAGAGGTAGCACGCCACGGAAATATCGTGGGGTGCCAGCGACCACCAGGCGTTCTCCTTCTTGCGGACAATGCCCAGGTTCACCCGCTGGAAGTACAGATACAGCGGGTCGCCCGCGTCGCCGGAGGCGAGGATGTCTTTGATGTAATTGACGGCAGGGTGGTACTCCAGCAGGTGCCCGACCATGAGCTTGACGCCCTTCTGGTCGGCGAGTTCGGCGAGTTCTTTCGCCTCGGCCGGGTCTAGAGTGAGGGGCTTCTCGACGTAGGTGTGTTTGCCGGCGGCGAGGGTCTGCTTGGCGAGGGTGTAGTGCAGCGGCGCGTCGACGGCGATGACGACCGCGTCGACGGCGCCGTCGTCCAGGACGCTCTGGAGGTCGTCGGTGACCTGTGCGTGGGGGTACTGGTCGGCCATCGCTTTACGGCGCCCTTCGTCGAGGTCGCAGATGGTTCGCAGTTGGACCCCGTCCAGCGCGTTGAAGTTCCGCACGAGGTTTTTGCCCCAGTTCCCGGCCCCGATAACGGCAATCCCGACCATGGTCATGTTCCTCTTTTTCTGATGGAATGGTTTCCCGGCCGAGCGGACCAACGCGTCGGCCGATGGGTATCCTACCTGTGCAATCGGCGTTTGACCATCCGTGTCTCCGGACAATTCCGCCCCTCGCAAACAATGAACTTGCCAGAACCTTCATGAAACAATGGCACAATTCCGATACCAGCGATACGATCATGACCCGCACGAACAGCGGCTGATCCCCCGGCCGGGAGCGCCGCTGGACGAAAGAAACCCAGATCTGGCCGATGCGGGAAAACGAGTTCGCCCCCATGTGGGGTGTCTACAGGAGAAAATGAGATGGCGAAGATGGTCAAAGCGCTGCTGGAGAAGATCAAGAACAACCAGGCCCTCATCGGCGTGGTCGGGCTGGGATACGTCGGCCTGCCGCTGGTGCGGGAATTCACCCGGGGCGGAGCAAAGGTGCTGGGCTTCGACGTGGACCCGAAGAAAGTCAAATCCCTCCACGCCGGGGAAAGCTACATCGAGCACATCCCCTCCGAGGTCATCAAAGAGATGGTCGACAGCGGCGCGTTCGAAGCGACGACCGACTTCGGCCGACTCTCCGAGCCGGACTGCATTCTCATCGCCGTACCCACGCCGCTGACGCAGATGCGCGAGCCGGACCTCTCCTACGTGGAAGCAACGTGCGAGTCCATCGCGAAAGAGCTCCGCAAGGGACAGCTGATCGTGCTGGAGTCCACCACCTACCCGGGCACCACGCGCGAAGTGATGCTGCCCATCCTCGAATCCTCGGGTCTGAGCGTGGGTGACGATTTCTTCCTGGGCTATTCCCCCGAGCGCGAAGACCCCGGCCGAACGGACTACACCACCAAGACCATCCCCAAGGTGGTCGGCGGCTACGACCGCAACTCGCTCAAAGTCGCAGAGGCGTGCTACCGGATCGCCATCGACACCACCGTGCCGGTCAACTCCTGCGAGGCGGCCGAGGCGTCCAAAATTCTCGAAAACACCTACCGCTGCGTGAACATCGCGCTGGTCAATGAACTCAAGAAGCTCTTCGACAAGATGCACGTGGACGTCTGGGAGGTCATCAACGCCGCCTCGACCAAGCCCTTCGGGTTCAAGCCCTTCTACCCGGGCCCGGGCCTGGGCGGACACTGCATCCCGATCGACCCGTTCTACCTCTCCTGGAAGGCGCGGGAGTACGGCGTGCCCACGCGATTCATCGAATTGGCCGGCGAGGTGAATGTCTCCATGCCCGAGTGGGTCATCCACAAGGTCATGGAAGCCCTCAACGAAGCGGGCAAGGCAGTGAAAGGCTCGAAGATCCTCGTGCTCGGGTTGGCCTACAAGCCCGACGTGGACGACATGCGCGAGAGCCCGTCCCTGGAGCTCATCGAACTGCTCAAGGAGCGCGGCTCGAAGGTGCAGTACAACGACCCGCACATCCCCGAGATGCCCCCCACGCGGGAGTTCCCGCACCTGGCGGGGATGAAGAGCAGGAAGCTCACCGCCAAGTCGCTCGCCGAGTACGACCTGGTGCTGGTCTCGACCGATCACAAGGCCTACGACTATCCGTTCATCGTCGAACACGCCAACCTCGTGGTCGACACGCGCAACGCCACCAGCAACGTCAAGAAACACCGGCGGAAGATCGTCAAAGCCTGAAGCTGCCGCCCACCACGAAAAGAAACGGACGGGTCCGCCATCGCGGGCCCGTCCGTTGTTTTGTGTCTTGTTGGCCTTGGGGCTTTACGGCACGAGCAGCGAGTCGTTGAGCTTGCCGCGTTCGACGGCCGGTTTGCCGCTGAGGGTCGCCTCGCCCATCGTTCCGCCGTCCGCCCGGGTCCAGATGCAGTCCTTCTCCACGCCGGCCAGCGGCGTCTGGGCCCACTGCACGCTGCCATCGAGACGGAGGCAGTTCTGCCCCTGCCGCCCGTGATTCTTCGAGTTGGCTTCCTGGAGTTTGTCGCTGTCCAGCGGCACGTCCCCGTCACGGGTCACGACGGCCTTGGTTTTGGACGTGCTGCTGTACTTGTACAGACCATTCCTGTCGGCAGCCACCACCAGCCCGCTGGCATCGCCGCGGGTGGTGCGCACGCCGCCGGATGGGCCGGGGCCGATCTTGGTCCGCTGCAGCGAGTAGCTCAGCGGATTTCGCCCCCCGACGGTCGGGAAGTCCCACAGTTCGCTGGTCTGTCGCTGTTCGGTGTCGACATCGGGGTCGGCGTCGCAGATGAAATTCTCGCGCTGGCAGAAGTTCCCGCGAACCATCAGCCACCAGCCCCGGGTGTTGCTTCGCGAATCGCCGGGGTTCTCCTGGGTGCGATTGAGCCCGACCGTGTCGCTGCTGTTTGAGCCATCCTCGAAGGTCGGCAGGTAGTTGCTGTAGGCCGTCGAGTACATGTGCATCCCATCGCCGAGCGCCTTGAGGGTCGATCGGCAGGACTCGCGCTTCGCCAGGTCGCGCGCCCGGGCGAGCGAGGGCACGATAATGCTCACCAACAACGCGATAATCCCGATCACCACCAGCAATTCGATCAACGTGAATCCGTGTGCTCGCCTCGCCATGCCGCAACTCCTTCCCGCAGCCGTTCGCCGCGATACTCCCAGTGTACCACCGCCCCCCTCATTGGCCAAGGCCCACTTCAGGACCGATCATCTCCACGCGAACCGCCCGGCTGCGCTGCTCGCGATCGAGGGCATCCCAGCAGGCCGCCAACTCCGTCTCGTCGTCGCACAGGCAGAACAACCCGCTGCCGCTGCCGGTAAGCTGGACGCGAACGGGCAGAACCGCCGCCAGGTAATCCCACCAGTCCGCCAGTATCCCGCTCACCCTGCGCGCCGCCGGTGCCAGGTCGTTCGCCAGCCCGTCTCGCCAGCGCGAAGGAGGCCGGCGATACCGCTGGTCCACCGGGCGGGCTGTGATCTCGCCGGACTCCTCGGCGTCGAAGGCGGCGTACACCGCGCCGGTCGCGCAGTGCGCCGGCGGGAGAATCAGCAGCACCTTCGCGAGGAATACGTCCGCCGACACGACCAGCTCACCCCGCCCGCTCATGCGGGAGGTCGGCGGGCCAAGGAACAACGGCACGTCGCTGCCCAACTCAGCCGCCATCGCCATCAGATCATCCTCGCCGACGCCCAGACCCCAAAGCCGATCGCAGCCGACCAGGACCGCCGCGGCGTCCGACGAGCCACCCCCCAACCCCCCGCCGGGCGGGATCGCCTTGTCCAAGAGAATGTCCACGCCGGGCGCGTCGCGATCTTTCGCAATCCGCCAGGCCGCCCGCAGCGCGAGGTTGTCGCCGTCCGGGCCGCACTCGATGCCGGTGGATGTGAAGGTCACCTCACCGTCCGCGCGGGGGCGCAGCGTGAGCGTATCGTACAGGGAGACCTGGGCAACGATGGAGTCCAGCGGATGATAGCCGTCCGCGCGGAGCGGACCCACCAGCAGATCCAGATTGATCTTCGCGGGGGCATGCACCACGAGCCCGTCGGCCGACCGCTCAAATCTCGGCCGCTGGGGACTGCGCGCACTCTCGCTCACGATTCCCCTCGCGGCGTGGCGATAGGCATTTCGCACTCAGCCGCGATGTCCAGAAGCTCCTGCTTTTCCAGCTGCTCCATCTCCTTGCCGCGCTGGTCGAGCTTCTCGTTGAACTTGACGCACTTTTCCTGCATTGACTCGTGCGTATCCTGCGAGCCACCAAGCAGATGGAAATTCTTCCCGCGTGTGACGCGGACCTCGCCGTCCTGGTTGTCCAGACCCACCCCCAGCAAATGGGCCTTCTTCTTATGCTCAGGCTGCCGAACCAAAACACACTCTCCTTGACCGTTATACCGGCCCATTCTAGCGACAGGCCGAAGGCTGCTCAAGACCAAACGCCCCGGGCGAACCTTCATGAGTGGAGAGTGAATCGTACCGGTTGGGTGACCCAGGCGACCACGGGCTCTCCGTCGCGACGGGCGGGTCGGAAACGGGCGCGTTTCATGGCGCGGATGGCTTCGGCGTCCAACGACGCCACCCCGGAGGATTTCACGATTTCCACAGCCCCCACGCTGCCGTCGGCCAACACGCGCACCCGAAGAACCACCACGCCCTCCTGCCGGCGACGAACGCACCGAGGCGGGTAACGTGGCGCGGGCGGGTCGGTCAGCGTCGCGTCGCGAACGCCCTGCTCATCGCGGGCAGACGACGCGACGGCCGACGAAGCCTCGACCGATTCCTCCCGCGCCTCTGCGGGGACAGCCGGCAGGCGAACGTCCGGCTTCGCCATCGCCAAGGTCGCCGCCGGAGCGGCAGCCTCTCCTCGCGGCTGCATCCGCGCGACCCGTGAATGGTCGGCCGGTACCGCCACAAACCGGGCCACGACGGACGTGGCGGGGGGCGCCTCCAGCGCGACGGGCTGGGCAGCGGTGGCGTTGGCAGGGGTCGCCCGCGCGGCGTCCGCCGGGGCAGAGGCGGACGCCGTCACGGGTTCCGGGAGATCCGGCTGTTTCGGCTTGTACGTCGGCCGATGGTGCGGGGAGGGCGGGGTGACCGGGTCGGTCGGCGGCAGAATCGTCAGCGTGATCTCCCCGCCGGAGACATCCAGCCTGGGAGGAGTGGTCCAGCGATCATCCATGTCGATCGCCGGGCCGCGCAGCGCGCAGGCCGCCCACAGAAGCGTGTGGAGGGTGAGGCTCAGGCCCCACCCCGCCAACACGGCAACGCGATGCGGACGGCAGCGCGCTGTGCACAAGGATCTGCTCAGAACTTCACCTCCATGCCGATCTTGAGATTCGCCCCGGGCTGGTTCACGCCCGAGCCGTGAATGCGATAGTCGCGGTTGGTCACGTTGTCCACGCCGGCCCAGACATTCACGTTCTTGTTGACGCGCCACCCGCCGCGGATGTCAATCACGTCGTAGCCCGGCGTACCGCCCGGCGGAATGCGCTGGGTATCGCCCTGATCACGCGTGTTCAGCTCGTCGGCTTTGCCTACGATCGTCCAGACCGCCTCGGCCCACAGATCCCCGTCGGGATGCTCCCAGCGAACGCCGACGCGCCCGGTGGGGGGCATCAGACGGCTGAGCGGCTCGTCCCGCTTGATCGGGGCAGCCGTCGGAAACGTCGATGTCTCGCCGTACAGCCAGGTGAAATCGCCGAAGACGGCCCATTCGTCGTGGACCTGCACCTTGCCGGTGAACTCCACGCCGTGAACGAACCCCTCCCCGACGTTCTTCTTGGTGACCTCGGTCTCGCCGCCCACCACGTTGCCCGTCGGGGTGCGCAGGATCATGTCGTCAATGCAGGTGTAATAATAACCGACCTGGCCGGAGAAACGGTCCCAGTCGACCTTCACGCCCGCTTCGCCGGTGATGTATCGCTCGGGGTCCAGGCCCGGGGCGGGAATCTCGAACTCGCCCGACCGCGCCGAGTCGTGCCGCGCCACATCCGAAAGGTTCGGCGCCCGGAAGCCCTGCGAAACCCCGCCGAACAGCGCAACCCGCTCCTCGGGATCCACGAACCAGCGGAGACGGGCACTGCCCACCAGGGCGTCCCAACTGTCGTTGACAGCCATGTCCGCGCCGGTGTCGGGGTTCTCCACGTTATTCGCCTTCGCCCGGGCGTAGGTGTATCGGCCGCCAAGGGTGAGCATGGCCCGCTCGCCGATGGGCATCTCGTTCTGCACAAACGCGCCGATCAGGTCGTAGCTGGCGTCGTCGCCGACCGGGCCCTGAATGCCCTCGCTGGCGAAGCTGCCGTCGGCAGCGTAGCTCCGCTGGAAGCTGTGGACACAGTCGTGATACCACTCGGCCCCATAGGTCCACTTGCCGATCGGCGAGGGCGAGACGAACTGCGCCGAGAGCCCCAGCGTGTGAACGTCGAACCCCTGATGGTCGCGTCGGCCATCGGCGCGGAGACGCTTGCGGTGCTCGCCGGTATACTGGTAACTCCCGGTGACCTGGAACTCGTCCAGGAAGCCGCCAATGTCTTTCCGCCGGTAGCGCAGATAGCTGACGGTGTGGTCCTGGTCGAAGACGCGCTGCAGCTCGCTGCCGACCGTCGTGCCGCGCCACGCCAGACCATGGACGGTTTTGTGGGTGCGCCAGACGTCGTCCTGCGAGAGGTCGTAGAAGGCGAAGGTCAACTCGTCGTGCGGGCTCATGCGGTAGAGAATCTTCACGTCGCCGGTCCACTCGTCATAGCCGGTGTGCTCCTGCGGGCCGACGAATCGCCCGCCGTCCACGTCGCCGAAATGCTTGAACGTTCCGCCGACCAGAATCGCCAACTCGTTGCCCCAGCTGGCGGCATACTCGGCACGCACCGAATGGCTCCGCTCAGCCGAGGCGTAACGGTAGATCAGTCTCCGTTCCTGCTGGAAACCCTCACCCCAACCCAGCCAGCCGCGCGTGATGGCGTTGACGGCCCCGCCGATCGCGTCGCTGCCGTACAGCACAGACCCCGGACCTTTCACCACCTCCAGGCGATCGATCACGTACGGGTCGACGGTGTTCCAGTACTGGTTGGGCCCGGGACGGTAGACCGAATTGTTCAGCCGAACACCATCGAGCATCAGCAGCGTGCGGAAACTCGTGAACCCCCGAATGTACGGCGATCCGTGGCCGTTGGCGGTCTTCTGGACCATCACGCCGGGCGTCTCGCCCAACGCTTCGGGCAGCGAACGCGGTTGACGATTCGACGAGAACTCGCCCAGCGCAACGCGATCCACCATGTACGGCGCCTCGATGCCCTCGATTTCGCTACGGGTGGCCGTCACAACCACCTCGCGCAGCCAGCTCTGCCTGGCAGCGGGCTTCCGGTCGACCCGCGCGGCGTTGGCGTCCCCGTCGGCCAGTGCGAGCGACCCCACACACAGCAATACCACCAGCACCCCCACTGCCATCCAACCCGTTCGAACCGTCATGCTACCGTTCCTTTCCTTTGCTTTGCCTGTACCAGCCCCGTCGCCTCCGCGGCATCAGGACGCAGCCATTCCAATGCAACGGCCATGCCAAATTGACGTATCATGCTGACGAATGCGTAAGTCCAGTGTTAGCAACCTTGTTGCGGCCAACAAGAGCCACATCGCCCCCAGTGATGCACACGAACTGGGCTTGGATGCACACAAACGGTTCTTCCGGAAGACGAACCGACAAATGCCCCGAACTGCAGACCTGGCCGCAGCGGCCCTGGGGATTCATCGCCTTTGGTCTACGGATAGTGGCATTGCGTCGCCCGATCCGACCCAGGGACCCAGGGCAATCTGACCAACTGCACTTGCATCGTGGATGGCATCGGGTATGATGAATCGTCGACGCACGCGTAGCTCAATTGGATAGAGCATCGGTCTTCGGAACCGAGGGTTGGGGGTTCGAGTCCCTCCGCGTGTATTGCACATCAGGGACCTGCCACGGCGGGTCCCTTTTGCGTCACACCTGTCGACCGA
>CAZYIH010000033.1:0-3572 GCA_964646915.1 uncultured Planctomycetaceae bacterium
AACGACGACAACAGTACCCAGCCAGAGCGATACCGCCAGTATCGATGCCGACGAGTGAGTGGCCGTGGTGCGGGCCATCGGCGAGGACCGCCTCAGCGACTACACGCACGAGGAGGATTTCTCCCTTGGCGCGGTGCTCGGCTACGGTCGACGTCAGCATGACGGCGAGGCATATTATCTGCGACTGACGAAGAGGGAAAGTTGACCCTCAACAAGTAGCGACAACAGCCCAAGCAACCCGACCCAGCCAGCTTCAAGCCAGCCAGGGAGTGTACGAGCAGACGACCGCTCGGCGCTCCCTTTTCTTTTGCGGGTGAGTTGGCGGGAAGGAAGGTGCGACGAACACACAGGAACGTGGATGCAAACCGTGTCGGATGGCGTTGCGTTACCATCCAGGATTATCGCAACGGTGCTCAACGAGAAGTGATGAGCACAGAACGTGTAGCAAAACAATAAAGGAATATACGATGAGCAAACAGAGAGTTCAATTACGGATGGCGGCCGCTGTACTGTGTGCGGCTGGCCTGATTGGGGGTCTTGCGACCCCGGAGCGAGTAGTGGCCGAGGAGATTCCTGGCTCCGAGATCATTGTGGAGAAGTCCACGATCATCGACCCGACTTGGGGTGGTGTGATTGGGTCCTACACCTACAACGCAATCAACGACGAGTACTACGTATGCGTCTACGGCTCGTCGCAGGGACTCCGCAAGATTTGGCGCGATTCGCCGGGTGACCCCTGGCAGAGCGACACGTACGTCGGCGAGACGTTCGCATCCTATCCGTCGGACATGATGCGGTTCGCCCGGGCCACCGACGTCCCCGGCGGCGACACCAACGCGGACCTTCGCGCGTTCTCGATGATGGCGGGGATCCTGTTGAACCCGGCGACGGTCAGCCGAACCGTCAAAGCCCCGGCGAACTACCCGCCGACCGGCGGAGCCTACGGCCCCGTCGATGGGCAAGGCAACATCACCATCTCATACGCTCCCGGAACGCTGGCCTACATCGTCGACGGCGGGTACACCAAGATGGGCTCGTCGTACTCGTCGCCCGACGATTACGACAACACCAAGAATATCTTTACCTGGGACCTGCGTGAGATCGGCGATGCGACCACCGCCCAACTCGACTACAACACGGGCAAGAGCGGCGCGACCGACGGGATGGGCAACCTCCTGCCCGACCAGAACCCCGGCGACCTGTTCGGTGCCTACAACCAGACCGACTGGAACGATGCGCTCCAGGTCGTTATGAACGAAACCGCCATGCGTGACGCCTACACGGCGTATCGCGCGGCCAATCCGCAACATGGCATGCCGGAGCTGCCTGACAAGAGCGTCGATAACTTCGGTCGCCAGTTCGCCTGGTCGTCCGACGGTTCCTCGCTCTATGCGGTCGACAAGGGCTACGACATTGGCGGGATTTACAAAATCAACGCCTCGACCGGTGAAACGCAAATGATCCACGTCGAAATGAGCAACGACATGTACTCCGAACCGTCTGTCGTAGCCACGTCGACGCTCGACTTTGGCGCCGGCGCTGGGACGGGCGATCAGATCGTCGTTAACGGCACGCCCTACACGGGCAACCCCGGCGGGTTGAGCTACGTTGTCGATACCGGCAGTTCGGTCAGTTCGGCCCGGGCGATTCTCTACGGCGACCGGATGCAGACCCAACTCGGTGATGTCGAGGCGGGTACGATCAGCTACACGACGTCCGATTCAAGTGGCAATCTCTACTTCTGGGATAGCGGCAGCGACGGTCTGTTCCGACGAGACCCCGAAGGTCGCATCACCAAGGTACTCAGCAAAGCCGAAGCGGAAGAGATCGCCTTCGAGCATGACGGTCGACGATCCAACGGCGGTGGCTTTCTGCGACTTCAGACACGCGAAGACGCCAGCGGAACCCACGTGACCTTTCGCGGCGACAACTCCTTTATCGGCGTCGCGCACATCCACGATCCGGCCGATCTCAACAAAGACGGCGACGTCGATCAGACCGATCGCGATGCGTTTATCGCCCAGCGCCGGATCGCGATGCTTGGTACGATTCCCTCGGCCGGCGACGGCACGGCCTACACCGATTATCTCGCCGCCGATCTCAACGGCGATCTGGCGGTCGATGACGATGGTGTCGTCGAACGTGGCAGCGTCGACCAGATGGACACGCTGCTGTTCCTCCAGCACATCAACCAAAGGCCGGGCGACCTGAACCTGGACGGTACAGTGAGTGCCACTGAGCACGCGATCGTTCAGAACAACATCGGGGTTTCCGGTTCATGGTTCCAGGGCGACTTCAATCGCGACGGCGTTGTCACGCAAGCGGACATCGACATGATGCCCACTGCCGGCACCACGTACGATATCGCCGACGTCGAGCCGACCGCCAGCTACTTGGGCAATGCGACCGGCACGTGGGCCGACGTGCAGAAGCCCTCGACGGCTCAGGCCGACGCCGATTCCTTGGTGAAACTCGGCCGTGACGGCGGTGCGACGATCACCGGCGATGCGGGCCACACACTCGTGGGTCACCTGACCGTCGGCAGCACCGATGCCACGCATACCGGCACCACCACCCTCGCACTGGCCGCCGACAGCCAGCTTGACGCGGCCTTGGGCGTTGTCGTGACCGGCAAGGGGGAGTTCGACGCCACCGCAGCCGGCGCGGGCGTGAAGCTCGGCATCCCCGGCTACGGCGGCACGATGGTCGTCGAAGACGGCGGGCAACTCACCGGTGATTTTACGCTGCAGGGCTCGTTGCGGATGAAGAACTCCGCGGCCGAGAGCCTCAATGTGACCATCGAGGACACCGACACGGCCTCGTTCCTGGCCAAGAACGGCGAGGGCGCGCTGACCGTGAACTCTACGAACACCTACACGGGCGAGACCCGCATCGAAGGCGGCTCGCTGATCGTCGGCGCCGCCGGCGCCATTCCGGCCGCCAGTGAAGTGTACGTCGGTCCCGAGTCGTCGTTGAACCTAAACGGCCACGATTTGACGATCGGCGGACTCGACAGCGACGATAGTGATTTCTCGGTACCCCAAATCGCCCTGGGTGCCAACATGCTGACGTACGACAGCGATAAGGACGGTGGATTCGAAGGCGATATCAGCGGCACCGGTTCCCTGGTGAAAAAGGGCACCGGAGAGCTTGAGCTCGACGCCGTCACCTCATTCACCGGCGGAGTAACCGTCGAAGCGGGTACGCTGCGGATCGACGAGGACAACGCCCTCGTTCCGGCGAGCGCGGTGACGATTGATGAGGGCGGCACGCTGGGGCTGTATCGCGCCGACCAGGAGCTGGCCGAGATTCTCGGCGAGGGAACGATCGCCAATGCGTACAGCGGCAGTTCCTCCAGTTCGTCGTACAACACGACGCTGACTCTCAATACGGCCGATACCTCGGGCGACGACGCGGTGGACAACTCGTTCGCCGGCCGCATCGCCGACGACTCCGGCTCCGCCAACGTCGCGCGGATGGCCGTGGTAAAGAAGGGCTCCGGCACGCTCGAGCTGACTGGCGTCAATACGTTCGAGCGTGGGTTGACCATCGAGGCCGGGACCGTGCAGGTG
>CAZYIH010000033.1:3672-22073 GCA_964646915.1 uncultured Planctomycetaceae bacterium
CACCGGCTTGTTGCTCAATGGCGCGATCGAAGTGATCCTCGCCGGATACGAGCCGGAAGCCGGCGACCACTTTCTGTTGTTCGAAACGGGCACCCATTCGCTGGAGCATCCCATCAATGGGATGATCGACTTCGACGAAGGACTAATCCAGTACGGCGACGGATTCGAGATGAAATTCTCCGCAGCGCCCTTGGCTGATGGGCTGTGGTGGGAGTACTCCGCCACCGGGGCGGAACTGTCGTTGACAGTTGTCCCCGAGCCATCGACTATCGCCGTGTTGGCCGTCGGTGCCCTTGCCGCAGTAAAGCGTCGCCGCAACCGCTAGACATGTAACATCGTGAAATGATTGCGCAGGGCGTCTTGTGGATATTACACCCAAGATGCCCTGCGCACCTCTTCTCGAATTGAAGTCTGTTCTACGGCAGGATTACTACGATGAACACCCATTGGTACGAACTAACAGCGGCATCACGCAGAGCTTTTACGTTGATAGAGCTTTTGGTGGTCATTGCCATCATCGCACTGCTGGTGGGCATAGTGCTGCCGTCCCTGAGTCGCGCCAAGCATTTCGCCAGGCAGGCGGTTTGCCTTGCGAATCTTAACAGCATCGGTAAGGCCGCCTGGATTTACGCCACCGACAACGATGGCATGTTTCCTGGGCCGTCGACCACTGGCAATTATGGGTTTCGCCAAGCGCCGGGCACGCGCACGCCGTACGATCCACGCGCGCTTCCAGAGGTCTTCGGCATGGCGGCCGTCCTGGACAGGACAGGTTGCATGAGTGGAACGGCTTCCCAATGGGTCTGCCCTGGCGCCAAGCACCCCTATGACGAGTACGGGAATTCCTATGCGTTTTCCATCGCGCCCATGCTGGACAAAAAGCCGATAGAGCACCTCTCGCAAATTACTTCTCAGTGGTTAATGTGGGATAACTACACATTGCGCCCTGGACCAACCGGTTTCCGGGGCCCGTTCGGCCCGGGATACACGATCCCCTATGAGGACCGAGAGTATTTTCATCTTCCGCTACTGCCGGAGAATTACAAGCAGGATGGACGGTATCACATGAGCGGCAACGTCCTGTTTTTCGACTGCCACGCCTCGCCTCGCTACAAAAGCAATTGACCTGGACCGCGGTTTCGGAGTCCTGCCATATGACGGAGCTGACTTCTCAATTTCGTAAGCCCAAAGACCATGAGTTCGCAACGCTCCTTCGGCCGTGTCGATTCCATATAGGGCGCAATCGACGGCGAATGCTGTTGATGTCATGGCTGCGTCGATCCGGGCCGATCGTTTTCGTGGCCGCCTTGCTGGGGCTACTGGGGACCTTGCTGCTGCCGTCAAGACTGGGCATCTTCGCAGGCAGTGCGGCCGCCGCCATCGGTTGGGCGAGCATCGCAGGGCTGATCGCCTGGCGAAACAACCCCGGCGAACCGGGCCTGATCGAGTCCGCCCAGCGCCTCGATCTTGCCGGGCAGAACCACGACCGCATTGCGACCGCTCTTTCCTTGCAAGCCAGCGGGAAAAACTCCGTCTTTGCAGCCGCCGCCATCGGTCAGGGTATCGAGAGCCTGCGCAGGCATCGGGATTGCTTGCCGTACATGGAAAAGGTTGTTACGCCGTGGATGCACGCGGCAGCCATGGTAGCCGGGAGCGTCGTACTGATCGGGACACTCTTTCTTGCCAATGCGATATCGCCCTCGCGGAGCCGGACAACTGTGTCCCCGGATGCAAGGTCGTGGGCCGGCTCCCGCCCGGCCGAAGCCGATGCGTCGAGACAGAAGGGGCCACTCGTCAAGACCCATGGCCCCGAGCCTACGGCTGCACTGCCGGCCGATTTCAAGGCCGGGTGCATAGAGCACGGAGCGATTTTCGGCTTGGGCGATGAGGCGCCCACCGGCGGAGCCCAGTTCTCCGCGAAACCAGACGCGGTCACAGACGCCGCTGGCCGCACCGATGGGCCGGCGCCCCGCGCGGATGGTCGCTCGGGTTCATCTCTTTCCCCGCGTGACACATCGGCTGAGATGTCCACTGGGTCTGCGGGTAGTCGGGGCCGCGAGAGCATGCCCCTCAGGGAGCCGGCGGAACCAGGAGAGATCCCGGGCACGGGGAGTGGAGGCGGCGACGACCCGTACAAGGCAACAGGGTCTTCGCCAATCCGGGCCATTGCGGATGTTTCCGACGACGGGGGGGACCGACACGTCCACATGCGGACCACGTCCGACGACTCGCGTTCGGCCGATCTGGAGGGAGGCGCCACGTTCCATGGTGAGCCCTTCCTCCCGGATTCGGACCAGGCCCCTTCGAGGGATCTTGGCCGAGGTCAGGGGGATGGCCAAGGCCAGACCGGCTCGGGGCGTGGCGGTCCGTCAAGCATCGAAAAATCACGTCAATCCGCGCCATTGCTGCTAGGCACGCCTGTTCCCGACACGCTTCGAGGCGTCGTCGGTCCGGGCCCGGCACAGGTGCGCTTGTTGCCCAGGGCGCCGCGGAGCGGCTTGGCCCCTCCCGCTGTGGCGGGGACCACCACACCAATCGACGCCGGAGAATTTCACGTACCGGCCGCGACCCTGCCCCCGGAGGTTCGGGGCATTGTCAAGCAGTTCTTGATCTCGTTGCATGGCGGTGGTGCGAATTTCCTGCCCATGCGTTCCGATAGCGGTGCCTCGGCACCGAAGGAGAAGTAGATGAGCTTTACAGAAACGACACCCGCCGACGAATCGCTCCGCAACTTCCAGGACACGTACCGGTCCGTTCGTGCGGAATTAGAAAAGGTGTTCGTCGGTCAGCGCGACGTCGTTGACGCGGCGCTGTCGGCCTTGCTGTGTGATGGCCACATTCTCCTGGAGGGCGTGCCGGGGCTTGGCAAGACCTTGTTGGCTCACACCCTGGGGCAGGTCATCGGCGGCTCGTTCTCTCGGATTCAATTCACGCCGGACCTGATGCCCGCGGACATCACCGGATCGATGGTGCTGACCGAAACGGAGACGGGCGGACACGAGGTCCGCTACCAGCAGGGACCGATTGTGGCGAATCTGGTCCTCGCCGACGAGATCAATCGCGCTACGCCCAAGACGCAGTCGGCGATGCTCGAGGCGATGCAAGAACGCCAGGTGTCCGCGGGGCGAACAACCGTTGTTCTACCCAGACCATTTATCGTGTTGGCCACACAGAACCCTATCGAGCACGAAGGCACGTATCCGCTTCCCGAGGCGCAACTGGACCGCTTCCTCGTCAAATTGAGTATCTCCTACCCAAGCGAGGCGGACTACCATCACATCCTTAATCAGACCACCGGGCTCGACACACCAAGCCCTCAGTGTGTCTGCGATCTGGAGGAGATCATCGCCCTTCAGCAGACCGTCCGAGCTGTCGAAGTCGGCGAGACGGTCCGGGGGTTCGCGATACGGTTGCTGATGGCGACTCAGCCTCACTCCCCGCATGCGCCGGATAGCGTCAAGAGGGATGTGCTTCTTGGCGCAAGCCCACGCGGCGCACAGGCGCTGTTGCTGTTGGCAAAGGTCCGGGCTCTGCTCGACGACCGATTCGCGATCTCCTGCGGCGACATCCGGTCGGTCGCAATGCCCGTCCTTCGACACCGGATCGTCCTGAGCTTCGATGCGCTGGCCGACCAGCGCAGCACGGAGGACGTCATCAGAAATGTGCTCTGCGATACGAAGGACCTCCTGGAATGACGACCATGGACCACCAGCTCTTTCCCAAGCCGCTGATGCAGTTGATCGACCGTGTTCGTCTGGGCTACGGGGTTTGCTCCGCGAGCCGGAATCACGGCGAAGTGAGGGCTTTGCGCAAGGGCCACGGGATCGAATTCTGTGACCACAGGCCGTATCTTCCCGGAGATGATTTTCGCGTCGTCGACTGGAACGCCTACCAGCGGAACCGGGAGCTGCTTGTGCGTCTGTTCTATGAGATCCGGGATCTGCCCATACACATTCTTCTCGACTGCAGCGCTTCGATGGGGTTTGGGGAAAGCCCCGCCGCTACAACCGCGCGTCAGGCCGCCGCGCTGCTCTGTGGTGCGGCCATCCGCGACTACAACATGCCGACGATCCGTCCCTTCCAGGAAGCCCCTCTGGCCCCCATCCAGGCCACCCGGCCTCCGGGTTTCCTGCTGCACCTTCTGCGGAAGCTTGGGGCGCTTCCCATGTGCGGCCAGAGCGACCTGGAGGCCGCCCTGGCGTCGATGCGGCGAGTGAAAGCCCCTCCCGGACTGGTCATCCTGATCTCCGACCTGTTCGACCCCAGTGGACCGCACCGGTTCGAGCGGGTTCTCCAACGGTTGACTCATCGTCTCGTGATCCTCCAGATCACTCGTGCAGACGACGCCGAGCCCGCGATGAGCGGCGAGGTCCGCATCGAGGATTGCGAGACGGGTCGAACAGTTGACCTTGAGGTCACGCCCGAACTTCGCAGGCGACACCGCGAGGCATACGAGGACTTCAACCGCACCTGGCAAGGGCTGTCCTCACGGCATGGCATACCGCTGATTCCGCTGGACGCGAAGACGCCGTTTCTTGACCAGTTGCCCAGACTGATGGCCCCGGGCCTGTTGAGGACCTGTTGAGGAGTACGCACCCGCATGACATTTACCGGCCTACCATTCTGGCTCGTCCTAACGTTCATCGGCGTGATTGCCGGGGGCCTGGTTTTGCTGCACCTGTTGACCCGCCGATTCCGACGCGTCCGTGTGCCCACGGGCATGTTCTGGCAAGTCGCGGTCTCGCGGACTCGCGCCCGGAACCTATTCCATCGGCTTCGACACCCCCTGACTCTGCTGCTCCTTCTGGTCATCGCCTCGTTGATCCTTCTGGCGGTCGGACGGCCTGAAGCGTCGGCCTTGAGGCCGGCCGCCATCTCACGCATCCTTGTTGTCGATGTCGGAATGACCATGGGGGATTTTCCGCCCGCGGGCGCTTCGCGCATTGAGCTTGCCAGGCATCTCGTCATCGAAGAGACGCGTGCGGCGGATCCGGTGGGACTCGTCGCTGCGGGGGCAACCCCGGTCGTGGCGCATGGTTTCGAGGATGACCGCCGCGACCTGCCTGCGCAAGTGGATCGGCTCGTCGCCCGCGGTGATCGCGCCGACCTGCGTGCCGCCGTCCGTGTTGCCCGGACGATGGCCCGAGGAGCAAAAACCTCCACGAGCGATATCGTCGTGATTACGGACGCCGCCGGGGCGAAAACCTTGCCGACTTCCCTGAAGAACATCCGCGTACGGACGGTCGGGCAGTCCCTGGATAACACGGCCATTTCCTATGTCCATGCCGTGTCGCACAGATCCTCCCAGGACAAGGCCCAGTTGAGTGTCGGGTTGGTCCGTTGGGCACATGGCCACGGATCGGTCCGCCTCGTACTGTCGCGAGAGGGTCGGGTGCTCCGAGAGGTGCCGGTCATCTTGGAAGGCCAAGATGTCCGCCAGGTTCACCTGGCTGATGTGCCCACCGGGGATGTGCCACTGATCGTGACCATCGCCGACGGCGGTGGCCTGTCCTGCGACGACAAGGTAACCGTCGCGTTGGCACCCCATGCCCCCGTTGCGGTCAAGGCAAACGCTTCCTGCCCTCCGGCTCTGCGGCTCCTGTTGTCCGTGCAACCGTGGGTCGAGAGCGTGAGGCTCGCGGATACGGGCCCCCTTGCCGAGTGGATGCTACAGGACGGCACGGTCGGGCAGGTTCGAGCCTCGGCTGCAAAAGAGCATCTCTCTGCAAGCGAAACTCTGGCAACTCCGGACGGGACGCCTATCGGTGGTAGGCTCGCCCCCGGCCGACCGCTGCCGCCGCTGCCCGATGGCTCAGAGCCACGACTCATCTCCGGAGATGATGTACATGCTGCGATCAGCTACGCACCCGATGAGGTCGTGCTTCAACTGAGCGAAGCGATCATTGATCCGGACAGCAGTTGCTGGCGGCGGCGCGGATTTGTGGCCTACATGACGCAATGCCTGGCTGAGATCGCACCACAATCCGGCCGGAGCGTATACGCGACTGTCCCTCAACGGGACCTGGAACGAGGCAATCTTCTCAAGGCTGGCGAGATTACATCGCCGCCGATGCCGACCTCGTCGCCCGATCAGCGTCCATGGTTCGAGATTTTGTTGTTGGCAGCGGCGCTGCTGGCAGGAATGGAAACGTTGCTTTACTTGAGAGGCCGGATCGCATGACCATGCACTTGCTCCATCCCTACGCGTTGCTTGGACTGACACCGCTAGCGCTCGTCGCCTACCTGGGGCGTCGCCATCTGCTTTACTCGACTGCATCCGTGCGAATTTTGGCCTTCCTGCATCTGCTGGTTCCCGCTCTACTCGTTATCTCGATCGCCCAGCCAAGGATCCCCGTCGATGCCTCCGGCAGGGTCTTCGTAGCCGTTGTGGACATATCGAATAGCATAGCCGGGTCCGCGCTGCGTCCGGCATGTGACGCCATTATGGAGAGACTGCGAAGCGGCCCGGAACACGGCACGCGTCACCTGATCGTCTTCGATGGCCACGCCAGGCGGATCCCTTGGCCGCAGGCGGGCACGATCTACGACGCGGTCGCTGCAGCGCGCGACGTAAGCACCTCCGGCAACGCATCAGACCTCGCCGGGGCCATCAGCCTGGCCGGCTCCCTGGTACGTTCGGGACAGAGCGGAACCGTGGTGCTGGCGAGCGATGGGCTCGAAACGCTCGACGGCGCGGAGGCCGTCGGGGCCCGTGTGGCCGGACGGGGCATCTCCCTGCTGGCGATTCCGATGGGCGTCGATTCGCTCCCTGACGCCATTGTGCGAGACGTGCGATTCGAGCAGGCACTCCGGGCGGGCGAAACGGCAATGCTTACGATCCACACGGAAACGAACATGGCGGGCCCGGCCACGATTACGGTGGCCGACTCGGAGGGACTCGGGCTGGCGAGACGGCCCATATCGCTCCGTCCGGGGCGCTTGTGGCATCGCATTGCGGTTCCCGTGGGAGAGCCCGGGACACGCCGGTACAAGGCCAGCATCCAGACAGAAGGGGATCGTGTCCCGGCAAACAACGCAGCCTCGATACGTGCCCGGGTTCTTCCGCGCCGTCGTGTCGCGGTGGTCGAGCCCTCGGCAGACGGCGGTGCCCTTGGGTTCGTGCGAGACCTTCTCCAGGACAGCGCCACCGTCAGCCCCCTGTCCCCCCGTGAACTGTTGAAGGACGAGTTGCTGCTGGATGTGGATCTTCTCATTCTGTCAGACTACGCGTTGTCGCAACTGCCGGAGGTTGTCCAGCTCCGCATCCGCTCGCGGGTTGCCGAAGGCATGGGGCTTCTGCTCTCGACGGGGCGCCACGGGGGCACCGACTGGGGGAGGAGCCCGCTCGCTCAAGCGCTGCCAGTGAGCATTCACGAAGCGACGGAGCGTCGCGACCCGAGCACGACGGTCGTCATTATTATCGATACGTCGGGTTCGATGGGCAACGGTCGGATCGATCTCGCGCGGGCTTCGGCTTGGCTGGCCCTGAGGCAGCTCAAGGCCGGAGACCTGGCTGGGATCGTGGAGTTTCATGGTGCCCGGCGGTGGGCGGCACCGATCCAGTCCGCCGGGAACATCTGGGGACTTCGTCGGGCATTGAACCGCCTCAGCGCCGGCGGGGGCACGGTGATTCTGCCGGCCATCGAGGAGGCGTACTACTCCCTACTGAACGTCCAGACAAGGACCAAGCACGTCATCGTCCTCACCGACGGCGGAGTGGAACGCGGGGCGTTTAAACCGCTTCTGCGCAAGATGGCCGAAAGCGGCGTGACGGTATCGACCGTCTTGGTCGGCCCGCAGAAGCACTCCGCGTTTCTCATGGAACTCGCCCAGTGGGGGGGCGGTCGTTTCTACGCGGCCCCCGATCGATTCCACCTCCCCGAGATCCGCGTCAAGATTCCCGACGAGCAGCAGGCCGATCCGTTTATCAGCGGCCCGATGCGTGTCGAGGCTGGCGAGAGCGACGTGCTGGGGGCCGTGACCGCAGAGGACCTTCCAGGAATCATGGGGCTGCTGAAGGTTGAAGCCCGGCCGACGGCCGACATCGCCCTGACCGCTGCCGGCCGACCTCTACTGGTTCACTGGCAGTATGGTCTGGGTAACGTCGCATTCCAGGCGACCCATCTCGCGGGTCCGTGGACGGCCGATTGGCCTGGTAACGCGGATGCCTGCCGAATGCTCCGGACGACCTTTCGCTGGCTGATTCGGCCGGCCGATCCCACGGCTCCGCGCCTCGGGATTCTCGAACAGGACGGCCGGAAATGGATCGAGGCGACGCTCGACGCGAATCCCTCCTGTCTTGACCTCCTGCGTCTGGACATCACCGACGGCGGAACCCGGCCGCTGCGATCCGTGTCGCTTCTGCCCACGTCGCCCGGACGATGGCGGTATAACCTACAGGGGCTAGAGGCCGGACAGTACCATGCCACCGTATCGCTGGAGTCCTCCGATCGGACCGCCCAGACGGCGTGGTCGGTCTCCCAACGTCCGGAGCGGTGTGGGGTGGCTGCCGACATGGACTTGTTTGCGCGATTGGAGGCCTTACCCAGAGGAAACGCTCCGACGGAGATGTCGCTTCGGCATACCATCGAACTCTGGCCGTGGCTGGCGGGTGCCGCCCTTACACTGCTGCTGATGGTCGTTGTCGCGCGGCGTTGGCCTCGACCGGCGTCGCTCGCGGTAGTCGCCCTCGGGGTGATGCTGACCATGGCGTTCCCCGGATACGCCGCCTCTCCCGCGCTATCGCAGAACGCGGCTGCGGAGATGCTCGCAATGGCCATGCGATTAGAGCGGGCCGGTCACCTTGACGCTGCCGCCGCAACGCTTGCCGACCTGGTGGCGATGCCCTCGAAGGCGGGAGATTCGCAACCGGCCGCCCGGATCCGGCTCGCTCAGCTTCACTACCAGTCGAACCATTCCGCCGAGGCGCGTGCGGTGCTGCTGGCGATTCCAACGATCGGCGATCGAGAAGAGGTGATGGCAGCGGCTCACGTCGCCTCGCTATGCGGCGATCACGTTACGGCGATCGACCTTGTTGACCGCGTTCGCGAGTCGTTGAAGACCGACGAGCAACTTTTCCGTGCACACTGGCTGCTCCAAGCGGAGCGATTCGACCAGGCCCGTCGGGCCTTCCAGTCAGCACTGGAAACAGAAAGCCCCACCCGGCAGCGCCGCTATGTGCTTGAGCGCGTTCTTTTTGCTTCCCGCAAAGCCGGTCAACTGCCGCACCTGGTGGATGCATGGTCGGGGTGTGAGTCCCTGGCTGCCGACGAGTTGCTTCTTCTGGTCCATGGCATGGTGGAGCTTGGGCGGTCCGAGGAAGCGCTGGACCTGCTTTTCGACGGGAATCGGCCATCGCCTGGACTGCTGGCATCGAACGCCTTGCGACGCGAAGCGAAGGTGCTGGCCATGCAGTGCGATCGGCTACCGCTGATCGTTAGCCTGTTCGAACATCTTGTCAAGAGGCGTCCCGCCGATCCGGATCTGCGGGCGGAGCTGGCGCATCTACTCCTGCTGGATGAACGACCGTCACACGAGGTCGAGCGTTGTCTCTTAACCGGCGTTAAGGCGATGGACAGCGTGCCAACACTCATGAAGCTGGCGACTATGGCATCTGAGATGCGGATATACGCTGCCGCCGAGCGAGCCTTGGACAAAGCCGATCGCATTGCGCCAAGCGAACGTTTCTCGATCGGCCTGCATCGGGCTCGTCTCGCTCGTGCACGAGGGGCCGCTGCGGAATCGGTGGGCTTGCTCGAATCGCTCGCCCCGCAAGCCACGGGGACGCCGGCGCGGCAGAGGCAGCTTGCCGCGGCCTTCGGTCAGCATGGCGATCACGCACGGGCCGACGCGCTGCTGCGTGAGGCTCACAGAGTATCCGGATCGTTCGAGATTCTCGCAATGCGGGCATTTCGAGCTGAACGTGCGGGCCAGGTTCCGGACGCGGTGGAGCTCTGGTGGACGCTCTGGAAGGATGCGCCAAGCCCAAGTATCCGAATGCAGGGCCGCGTCCGTTTGGTGGAACTGGCCGGAGATATGCTGTATGCCGAGGATATCATCGACCGTATCACGCGAGCGATTAACGCGGGGGGCGATCGCCACCGTCTCGTCGGTCTCCTTGTGGAGATCCACTTGGCGAACAAGCAGGTTCACGATGCGCTGGAGTCGCTCGACGAGCACTTGGACGAGGAAACGCAGCACGTTGATCGGCTGCAAAGGCTCGCGCTCGTCCTCCTGCGCGTCCGTCAATATGAGCGGGCGACCGAGGTCTTCCGCACCCTTGCCGAAGCCGATCCGAACGGGGCAGCCGACTACCACCGGCAGTTGGCAATGGTGGCGGTGGAACAGCGTGATCTCGATCAAGCCGACCGCGCGGTCGAGGCACTGCGATCCGCCCACCACGACTCCTTGCCGATACTGGAATTCTGCGGCGATGTCCTGCACCGCCTCGAACAGCATTCCCGGGCCGTGGCGATCTACGAGAAGATATTGGCCTCGGGCAAGGCCCGGCCGGACGTCTGGTTGCTCTGGTCACGCTCGATGGCCGCCGCCGGTCGTCGGGATCAGGCCATCGCTCGCCTGGAACAGTTGCTCGAAGAGGCCCGCCATCACGATCTGTTTGCCATCGCCGTGGATGGGCTGCTCAATCTCAAGGCGACGAAGCAGACGCTGCGGTTCGCGATGCGTCGTGTTCGCGAGCGCCTGGGCCACGCGCCAAGTGAGACTTGGCTCTACCGCCTTGGTGCGGATGTCGCCGAGAGGCTGTCGGATGGTGAGCTTGCCAGGCGCTTTTCCGAACAGGCGATCGTGATCGCGGGGCCCCAGCGCACGGCGCTGTTGCGGGAGATGATGACCCGGGAGCGGCTCGCGGGGCAGAGGGACAAGATGATGGAGGTCGGTCGTTCCCTGGTGGCCATCGGCGAGCAAGCCCCGCCTGATGTGTTCCTTTCTCTTGGGAAGGCGATGCTCGATGCGGGGGTCGTCGACCAGGCCGAACGGGCGTTCCGCATGGGGAGCCAACACGGGGACCGCGCGCGGGCGCTCCTTCAAGCCACGGAGTACTATGAAGATGCGTCCCGGCCGCGCAAGGCCCTGCTGCTGCTTCGGGAGCTTCGTGTGGGGCATCCCGACCGACTGGACCTGATGGTACGAGCCGGGGAACTGTGCGAGCAGGTAAGCGACCACGAACAGGCGTCCGAGTGGTACCTGCGCGCATGCAGGCATCTACTGCGTCACCTGCCGGTACGAACGACGGGGACGATGGCTTCGACCGAGGACGAGACCAGCCGCCCCCGCCGCGCCGTCAACCAATCTGATTTTGAGGAGTACTTCGAGCATTGTGCGACAGGGCTTCTCGCATCGCGACGAACGGAGGCGGCTCGTGACGACCTGGTCTCCATTTTGCGACAGATTTTGCTCGATGCGCTTCGTAGAGCCGAAGCAGAAAAGTCCCTCGCCGCGAAGATGGCAGAGAATCCCCAGATAGAGAACGCCGCAGACCTGCTCCTCCGGGCCGCCTATGCCTTTCACAGTGAGACAGTACCCGCGGCCATTAAGAAGGTGCTCCACGAAACCTATCCGCAGGACGCTGCCGTGTCCGAGTGGTTGGCCGATCACCAGGCCCGTTGGCTCGCCCCTCCACGACGGGAGGCCGAAGACCTGGCGAAGCAATTCCTTCGCAACCCCGCGGACTTGCCGCTCGAATCGGAGTCCCTGGAACCAACGATTCTGCACCTTGTGATCGAGAATCGCCGTGATGCAATTGTTTCCCTTCTTGGTCATTTATCATCGGTTGCCGAGCGCCCCGCGTCCCAAGCCTGGCCCGATGTGCTGTTGGTTGCCGCCGAATGGCTGGACGATCGGGCCTTCGCAGCCAAATGGGCAAAACACAATATTTCCGTGCATCTGCAGGCGAAGGGCTCTTCGCAGTTCCGGGACCTGTCCGACACCCTGCGCACCGTCTGGAATGCACTCGATGCCGACACGCGCGAACGGCTGATCGACAGGGTGTCCCGATTCGCTCGCGAGCAGGGCGCGACGTCCCTGCAGATGCTTTGTCTGCGTCTGAACTCCCTCGACGTGCTGAATACCTCCGGCCATCGTTCTTCGGCAGCCCAACTGGCGGCGAATCCAGCCTTGCCTCTTCGTGACCTGGGGTGGTTACTCGACCATGCCCAACCGGAACGGCGTGGCCACATGCTGGAGGCCGCCATTCAAGCCCGGCCGGCCGGTGAGCGTCGAGAGATGATGATCCGCCTGTTGCACGAACTTTCAAGATCGTTGGGGGACGAGTTCGAAAAGCAGTACGCCGCCATGTTTAATGCCAGCCCACCGATGAAGCTCTCCGCCCAACGCGCCTATTCTCGTGTGCGTCTGCTCCACCTTCAGACCAAGGCGTGGCTCCGACCCTTGGCGGGGTTCATGGCGGAAGAGGTCCTGTCGACCCACCCGGACCGGCCGGAGGTCATGACGACCGCCGCGATCACACGCATCCGGAACAACAAGCTCGACGAGGCGATGCTGCTTTGCTACGACCTCGTGAACCAATTCGCCCAAGGGCTCTCATTGGACTACTGGCAACAGCGGATGCTCGAAGAGCTCGCTGATGCCCTGCCGGATGCGCAGCGACAGGAGCTGATCGAGGAACTCGGCATTTACATGATGGGGGACGAAACGCCCGTCGCTGTTCATCTGACGGCCGCCTGCCTGCATAAGGGACACGACACAGCCGCGAGGATCCAAGCCTTGCAGGCAGCGTATCGGCTGACGCCGGACGACGCGACCATCGGTCGTGAAGTCACATATGCCATGCGTAACGCTGGGCATCACGCGGAATTGGCCGACTTCCTGCTCGAACACTTGACCCATAGTACGATCCAACATAGCCCGCAGTGGCGGGCGCTGACCGATGTCCTAATCGAACATGGGCGACACGAACAGGCCGCACACGCCGCCAAGCGAAACACGGCGCCATTGGCGTTGGTGCGACTCGCCCAGGTTGCTCACGCCGCCGGACGCGACCGAGAGGCCAGGATCCTGTTTCACCGATTTACGATCCGCAACCGTGCTCAGGGACGGCTTTACGTTCCGACCTGGCCGACTCCGGCTTCCGCTGGCGGCATCATGGGCTTCGAGGCACAGACGGCGATGGATCGAAAAGATCGCCCCCGAATGTACGAGGCCATGCTCAACGTGCGTGGGATTCCGGAGGACCTAATCGCGATGTTGGCGGCGGCGAGGCCCGATCGCCGAGACATTGAGACACTGTGCGAGGCCATCGCCAAGAACCATGCAACGAGTTCCCCTGCCAGCCCCTCCGTCCTGGATGATGTACTGCGGCGAAGTTCACATGACACGTTGACTGCACACGATATCCAATTGATCCTGGCATTCGTGCGAGAGGCACCTTCTTCTGTCCCGTACGGTAGCAGTCACCTTGTGGACCGCGTTATCCGTTCCGGGGCGTCCATGGACGAGAAGAACCTCCACGCGCTCACTACGTGGCTTCACAAAGCAGCACAGGGCGATCGGGCGTCACGGCTTCAGCGATGGCATGTTCTCTCCGAAGCGATCCGAGGCCGTCGGGCCACCGCCACAGAGGGCCTGCTCAACCGTTGGCAGGCGTGGCTGGATTCCCTCTCTCCAGAGAGCAGGGCGGCCGCGGCAAGTCGGCTTCTTGCGCTTACCCGCCCTGTCCCAGCGGATGCCGGGAACGATGCTTTACTGGCCGCGCGGCTTGATCTGGCGGTGTCTCTGCGGATGGAAGAGGCGACTCCAATGTTGGACGATGCAAGGCGGCGCGTCGGCCTTGATACGGCCATACGATGGCCGCGCCTTGCCGCTACCGCTGCGCGAGTGTACGGGGCACGTGGAGAGTTTGACGCGTCCATAGTCATGCTGAGCAAGCTGTTGAGAAGACACTCTTCCGATACCTACGGGTCCACGCGCATGGACATCCGGACGGCCTTGCCTGATGCGCCCGATACGCATGAATGGGGGCGATTCGTTGATATGATTTTACAGACCATGGGGCGTCTTCACCAACAGCGCGATTTCAGCCAGGGGCTGTATGTCCGGCAGCTTTGCTTGCTCGGCGTCTGGTGCGCGCGAAACGGATTGGACGATCGTGCGGATCGCATCATGTGCGCCGTCAAGGCACTCGAACCGATCGAGCAGCACCGGCTCTGGTGGGTCGACCTGCAGGAAGCCTGTGGCGAAGTCGAACAGGCCCGCGAAATTGAGCTTGCCCTTGTAACCGAACGCCGGCTGCCCGTGGCGAGAATGGATCGCCTGCTGCAATATGTGCAGTCGACTCGAGGTGTGGTAGCGACAAGGGCACTTGCACGCCGGATCAGCACCTACTGCAGACACCCTTCGGTGCTCAAGCATCTCGAACAATCTCCCAAGTCTCTGACGACACCGTGCGACACAGAACCCCCTGAACTTCAACAGAAAGGATCCAATAATGTCCGGTAGAACTGTATTGATCGCAGTGTGTGCGCTGCTTGTGACAAACCTGGCGATGGCCCACAACGCCAAGCCCGCCAAGCAGGCGGACGAGGACGAGTTGATCAAGACGCCCGAAGCCCGCCAACTCTATGATAAAGCTATTGCGCAGATTAAGAAGGGCGCCCTGGGCACGGCTGCCAAGAGCCTGCATGAAGCAGCGGTGAAGGAACCAAACAACAAGTTTCTTCGCCACCAGTACCTGAATCTTCGCGTGGCGATCCGGCTGCAGAAGGCGATTGCGCTGGAGAAAAACGCCAAGCGATGGTGGAAGAGTGCTCTCGCCCTCTACCGGTTCTACACGCAACATGAACTCAACGACCAGCTCCTGGAGCTAACAACCATAATGCACGAGCGTCGCAACACGCCGCAAACGGCGATACTGCTCGCTTCCGCCCAGCTTCGCCTGGATAAGAACACCGATGCCGCCAGAACGCTCCAGGCCGTTCCTGCCGAGAAGCGGCTCGTGCGGGGGCAGATGCTCCTGGGTATCGCCCTGTCCCGCGAGAAGGAAACGATCGACCAGGGCAAAGCGATCCTGGCCGATATCGACGTCAAGTCCCTCGATACGCCTGCGGACCTGTACTACCTGGCGCGCCTGCAGGCTTTGACCGACCATGCCGCCGTCGCTATCGCCACGCTGACTCGGGCCTTTGAGAAGACCAAGCCCAGTGCAATCAACGAATTCAAGGATATGATCCGCAACTCGAAAGACTTCGCGTCGATCCGCAAGAGCGAAGCCTTCGCCAAGTCCATGGACACGCAATCGAAGACGCCCGAATCGGATTGCTCCGGCGGATCAACCTGCGGCTCGTGTGCCCAACGCAGCTCCTGCAGCGCTGCGCCAAAGACATCAAAGCCCACGCAAGTGCAAGAGACGAGCCCATGACACAGACAACAGCAGCATGTCTCCATAAACCTACCACCGTTGTCAGTCCGGCCAGGAAAAAAGGATGAACTGGCCTCGCCGGGTATTGCAGGCGGCGTCTCTGACTGCACTAATCGCCGCGGTGTTCCATTTTGGCAAAGATGCCGAACGCTGGTGCCCGTTCGGAGCCGTCGAGAGCGCGTACGCGTGGGTAAAAACAGGTTCGCCGATCTGTGCCATTACGTACACGAACCTCTATGCATTCATCGCGTTGATCGTGACGGTACTCCTGCTCAAACGGTCGTTTTGCGGATATGTCTGTCCGCTGGGGACGATCGGGGATTGGATGGGAAGATTCGGACGTTTCCGCCGCAATGGTCCGCTTTTGCAAGTTCCGCGTTGGCTGGATTGCATCCTGTCCATGGGCAAATACGTGACACTCTCGACCATTCTTTGGGTCACATGGCGGGCGGGAGACCTGGTCATCCGGGAGTTCGATCCTTGCTACGCCCTGGTCACTTCCAGCCGGTCCGATGTGACACTCGGGGCGGTCGGCATTCTCGTTGCCATTGTTGTCGCGTCCCGTTATGTGGATATTCCGTTTTGCCGATGGCTATGCCCGCTGGCGGCGGTGATGAACCCGATCAGCCGACTTGGATTGGTCCGGGTCCATCGCGAACAGGAGTCCTGTGTGAACTGCGGAAAGTGTGCCGACGTCTGTCCGATGGATATCCGCGTTGACACACTTGAAACGGTCAAGGCATCCCGGTGTATGCTCTGCCAGGCGTGTGTCAACGCCTGCCCGGTCACAGGAAAACGGGCTCTGTTGTCGAAAGTGGCAGGGCGACGCAGGATATCCCGATGGGCCATTCCGGCGACATTGGGGGTCATTGTGGCAGGGCTGGCACTGGCAACCCATGTGTGGCCGATGATGACTTTTCATTGGCAGCGCGGCGAGAAGCCGGAAGAAGTGGCGACGATGAACCTTCGCTTGCAAGGCTTTTCGTGCAGCGGTTCGGGATTGCGCCTTGCCTGGTTTCTGGAGAGGGACGATCTCTTTTTCGTCCCCGGCTACTTGTGTGTGGAGGCGATTCCGTCGGCTGAGTGGGCGCATGTGCGTATCCATTATGATCCAGCCCAGACAGATCCGGCGGCGGTGATTGAGGCCATCACCTTTCCATACGTGAACGCGGAGGATCTTACTGCAACCGATTCGCCCTTCATGATCAAAGACTACGTTCTTCCACCGCCCGAATAGGCTGGGGTGGAAAGGGCCTCACTGACCCGATTCATTGTGCGCTCATTCTCCCTTCTCCGGCGCGTGGTCGAGCCCGACGCCATCGCCGAGGGCTGGTGGTTGCCGCCGGCAGGAACCGGCACGGACTACAGCAAGGCGGCCGCGAAGTTCACCGACGCGGGCAAGGCCTCGCCGTACCTGCTCTGTGAGATCACCGAGTGGACCGGCCGATGCAGCGGTTCCTGACAGAGCAACCCGCTACCACCGCCCGGCCGGGCAGTGGCAAACACCCGTAACACAGCGACTCTGGACGCCTATTCAGTCCCTGCCCACACCCGCTACAGCCATCGGCAGACTCGCCGGGTGTAGTCCCGCCACTCATCTCCGAAGGTAAGTTGCATGCCCCCGTATGGTCCGGAAACTCATCGCACTCCTGAATCCGGAAGTAGGGCACGCGACGGTTTTCCTGGGAACGCCTTTGGGCCTGCTTCCGCGCGCAGTTTGAGCGGGATAGGGGGCTACGGTTTCCGCTCTGTGTATGGCGGACGCTACGCAGCGTGGTGGTAGTACCGCAGCAGGCCGCCCAAACGTTCGCGGCAGGGGATGCCAGCATTTGGATTACCGGCGGATTCCTCTGGAGCGATCAACCGGTTGCCGATGCCCTGGTGGTTTCGCTCGGCGTGGTAGTGGGTGATGAACTGCTCGATGGCTCGCGCCAGTTGCTTCTCGCTGAAGAAGATCATCCTGCTCAAGCATTCGGACTGGATCGATCTGACGAATCTCTGGGCGTGCGGATTCAGATTCGGACTTCGAGGAGGCAGCTTGATCGTCTTGACGCCTGCCGACTTCAGGATCTCGGTGAACTGGGTAGTGTAGACCGGACTGCGGTCATGGATCAGGTATCGCTTGGCCCTAAGGAAGCCATCAAAGGTGTCCATCAGGTTCCGGGCCACTTGCCTCATCCATCGCCCATCTGGCTCCGGGACGATGCCCGCGATTTCGATTCGCCGCGTGCTCAGCTCGATGACGAACAGTACGTGGTAGCGCACCAGTCCTCGCAGCGTCGTCACCTCCACCGTGAACAGATCCGTTGCGGCCAGTAGATCCCAGTGCGCCTTGAGGAAGGTCTTCCAGGACATGCCCCTCCGTCGCTGGGGCGCCGGTTCGATGCCATGGTCCTTCAGGATCCTGGCGATTGTGGACCGGCTGATCGAATGGCCGAGGTTGTCCAGTGCCCCCTGGATGCGACCGTAGCCGCATGTGCCATTCTCTTGGGCCATGCGGACTACCAGAGCTTCGATGGATTCGGCTACGCGCGGCCGCCCCGGTCTGCGTTTGTCGCTGCCGTCGTACTTCCTGGCGATCAGTGTGCGGTACCAACGCAACACCGTCTCGGGCGTCACCAGCGTGCACACCTGCCCCAACAGTTTGCGCCCCAACGGCTTGCCCTTGGCCGCCAGCCGTCGGCGCTGGTCATCCGTGAAGCGAAGCCGCCTGCCTTTGAGCTGCTCGCGCAAGACACGATTCTCCTCGCGGAGATACTCGACGATCTCCTGCTGCTGTCGGTTCAGCCAACCAGCCAGCGCAACCACGATGAACTGCCACGTCTTGATGACCATTGCGGCATGCTACCTGCCAGAGCGCCCAGATGACAGGTCACGGCAGGCCCAGATATGCCGTGCACAACTCTGTGTCAAAAAGCCACTTCCGGTACGGCTGGATATTCGGACCATACAACGTCACGGCCCGTGTTGGGGCCGACAATACTCGATCACTATCCAGTTGGGCCGC
>CAZYIH010000034.1:0-21863 GCA_964646915.1 uncultured Planctomycetaceae bacterium
GGGCAACAGTGTACCGCCCGAGGCCGGCGTTGTCATCCCTCCATCGAGCGGCGGGGTAGGTCGCCCGCCCGCTGCCCGCAGACGGAGGCGAATGGGAATCGAACCCACCCGGGACGTGCTTACGCCCCGCACCGGTTTTGAAGACCGGGGGCGCCACCAGGTCGCCTGTCACCTCCGGGTATCGGTCTCGCCCGATACGCCCGCCGGGGCGAACCCCGACGGGACGAGCAGTATACGCCGACGACTGCTGCGTTTCACGCCCAATGAGCGGATTCAGCTTCCCAGCAGACGTTTGGCCCGCTCGGCCGATCGCGTCCTGGGGTACAGCCGGATCAGCTCGCGGAGCTTATCCTTCCCCATCTTCGCGTGGCCGGACATGATGTACGTTCGGGCCAGCTTGAACATTTGGCTGGCCTTTTCCTCGTTGCTGCGGGCCTGCTCTTTGGTGTTGTCCGCCTCGTCGTCACTACTCGCCGAGGCCGACTCTTGCCCGTCGGAGGCATCGACGGACGTGGACGTTGGTTCATCGCTGCTGCTGGTGGTCGTCGCCTCGGGAGCATCGCCACTGAGGTCCTTGTAGCTCACCGCGGGCACATCGTCCGACGTTGCCGGCGTCCCGTCCACGATCTCCTTCAGTGTCTTGTAGCCTGTCACCGTCCCCAATCCGGGGATCTTGCAGGTCATGGTCACTCGGCCGTCACTCTTGCTCATTCCTTTTGGTACTCGCCTTGAGTACGCGCAGAGGCCGCCGCCTCAGCCATACCCCATTCTGCCACCGGCAAGTCTCCGTCTGCCCTCGTAAAAGCCGATCTCCGGAGCGGGCACCCCGTCGCCGGCCCCCAGCGAAACGATGTACTCCTCACCGCCGTCGCCCACCGGATAGATAAACCCGCCGACCGTGACCTTGCCATCCGAATGCGACGCACCAAACTGCATGCGCACCGGGCCGCCGAGACGAATCGTGTTGAGCTTTCCCCCCTTCAGCTCGTAGCTGAGAGAATCCTTCCGGGGCAGAATCGGCACGACGTTCTTGCCGGAAACCAGCATGCCGTAATGCAGGCGGTACTTTCCCGGCAGCAGGCCGGTCTTGGCCGAGCGGACCAGGTCATAGACCTGCCCGTCGTCACTCCGAAGAATGAGGCCTTTGAGGCTTGGGCCGTTGAGGGCGAATTTCACCACCGCGAGTTTCTCTCCGCTGATCGGGTCGGCCTCGATGCTGTTGCCGTCGCTGCCCACCGCAAGGCGATAGTGTCCCCCGCCGATCGCGTGGACCTTGCCCAGCGGCTGGGCGACGAGCGACCTGCCGATCCGGATCGCGTCCGACCCGTCCTGGGTGATCTTCCCGTCGAGGTTCTGGTCGATCAGCGAGACCTTCGCGCCGCCCAGCGAACCCGTCCGCCCGCATGCCGGCTGAACCATTCCATCGACGCTGGTGATTTTTCCCTCCTTGGTGCGGAGGTTGACTTTGACGAGGGTGATCATCAGCGGAGCGGAGTTCACCCGCACTTTCAGCCGCGCCGTGCCCCCGCTGATGGGACATATCTCACGGGCACCGATCTTGCCGTCCCCGTCGCTATCGGCACCGACAAAGCTGATACGACCACGTTGGCCGAACTTCAGCGGGACCTTTTCCTCGGCGATTGTGACGTAACTGGATGTCGGACCACCCCGAATGCGCGCAAGCCTGCGGTAGACGTAAGCCGGGGTGATGACCTTGCCGGCTGCGCTGCTGTCGTCGTAGGTGAGTTTGACCGTCTCAGCCATCGCCGGTGCGACCCAGGCCGCACACGCCAACAACCCCGCCAGTGCGACGGCCCGGAGATCCGACCGAGGGCAAATCGTGCGATCCACGCCGCATCCTGTGTCTGTATGTTCGTTCATGGTTGCCTGCCTTGCTGAGTGAGCCCCAAATATGGACGTCGGAAATGCTCCCGTGTGCTGACGCTGCGGGATTTGTTTCAGTGTACACCACCGGGCAGCCATCGGAAAAGTGCAAAACGGACACATCTGCCGTTCTTTCAGGCGTGGCTGGCGGGCCCACACGAGGCGGGCGGACAGCCTGAGAAACCCGCCGATGGAGGGCGACGGCATCTCTGAATACTCCGAGTATCAAGAAATAACTCATGAATGTCCGGCTTTTGGATTGCTAAAATACACAATCGGCCGTAGAATTGCTGCTTAGAGCTAGAGTGGATCTGCCTACCTGAACGCTTTTTTGGAGTCCGAGGCAGGCAGGTTGGCTCAGCGCGTGTATCGACGCTCTGCTTGACCACGATGGCTGCGAGAAGCCCTGCCCCCCCGCTTCTCCAGGAGCACAGTGCGTCGGTAACAGATCTGTTTGGGTTGTATGTCATGTCTTTGAAGCAAATTGAAGCATCAACGGCGATGCCCCTCGCCGGTGACGCGCAATTACGCAAAAAAGGACGGCTTCCTCTCGATGAGGACAAGTCCCCAGTCCGATAGGACAGAATGAGGGCAAAGGCGGACCTTGCCGGTCTGGGATTTGCCAACTTTTCTGGCCGAGGGGGCAGTGAATCCGGCTAGAATATGTTCGCACATGTCCCTGTGTTTCTCTGTTTTCGTATGAGCGGGATGGTGGCGTTGGATGTCTCATCCAGTGACACAGCTGTGAACGAACGGAACGCGGGCGGGAGTGCGGCGTTTGCCGGCACGGGTCGCGGACAGGCCCGTCGAACCTGCCCGAAACAGTGCGTCTCGTCGTTTTGGCGAGCGACCGGGGTGGCTTACATGGCAACAGAGAAAGAAGGATTCCCGCGGGGGAGCGAGGTCCGCTCGGATGAGCGGCGGCGGTTCGGGCGATTGGCTGTAAGCCTGCCCTTCGCCTCGCTGCAGTCGGACGAGGACGCATTGCCCGAAGGGCTGTGCACTTCCAACATTTCGCCCAAAGGGATGCTGTTTGTGACCGACCGGAACGCCGCGCCTCAGGAGGGGCAGAAGGTCAGCTTCGAGCTGGTGGTTCCTGCCGGGGAGGGGTATTCCACGTCCGAAGGACGCATTTCGGGCACCGGGAAAGTGGTTCGCGCCGAGGCTGTTCCCCAGTTGGGAATCGGTATCGGAGTAGAGTTCACCGAGCCGCTGGACCTGCAGTTCTGAATGACACCCGCACCCGTCGCACCGGCCACGCGCTACAGGCCGCGGCAGGTTGCGATGAAAAAATGAATAATGTTTTCGCTTACCTTGGCTCGATAAGAGGGTTGCGAGCACATCGTGCGCCTGGATGGCCCGATGTCGCCGGCGAGTCCATCGCCACCCGCGCCGGAATCGGACTGAGGTCAGCATCGACAGACGGGTTGGGCATGGATGCCGACGACCTCAAGGCCAGGGATGGCGTCGCCAACTGAGGACTTGACGACTGATCGGAGAAGCTCCATGTCCGACGCGAGCGGTACGACGGGATCACCCCAGCAGCAGAAGGAATCCAGCAACTACAGCTCCACCATACGTTTATGCTTGGTGGGAGGAAAGCACATCCTCCGGGAAGCGTTGGCCCACTTCCTCCGCTCGCACCACCTGGACGTCACCGAGACCATCACGCACGATTCTCAGCTCGCCGGCCGACTCAACAGCGGCCTGTGCGAGGAGACCGATGTAATCGTCCTGATCGTCTCCGGCGGACCGTTCACCACCTTCCATCGCATCAGCGATACGCTCAGCAAGACCGAGAACTCCCTGCCGCTGGTGGTGCTCTCCCAGCAGGCGTCTCGCGGGCAGGTCTACGCGACCTTGCGGATCGGTGCCAAGGCCTACGTGAACCTCGATGCCGAACCGGCCGAGCTGCTCAAAGCCATCGAGATGGCATCCAAGGGCAAGGTCTACCTCGCCCCCGACGCGGCAGAGCTCCTGGTGAACGATATTTCCTCGGCCATCGAGCCGGCCAGCAATTCACGCCTTCCGAGCGTTGAGCTCTCACGTCGCGAGGTGGAAATCGTGCAGCTGCTCTGCGAAGGGCTCTCCAGCAAGGAGATCGCCCGACGGCTTCACATCTCCGCGAAGACCGTCGAGAACCACCGCTACAATATTTACCGCAAGAGCGAGGTAGACAGCATCGCCGGACTCATGCGCCACGCAATCCAGCATGGGATGGTCTCGATCTGACGGCGAACCAATACGACAACACCCCGTCGATCCACAGGTACCGACGGGGTGTTTTGCTGCGCGTACATCTATAGTTGGGGCGTTTCAGCGGCCGATCATTTTCAAGGGCGATGGCAGGATGGCGTGATCCCTTTCTTCGCGAAGTACTGCTGATGATACTCCTCGGCCCGCCAGAACGTCTCGGCCGGTTCGATCTGGGTGACGATCTCGCCGCGCACCTCGCCGCCGGCCTGGCGCGCGTCGCGCGACGCCTCAGCCAGTTCACGCTGTCTGTCCGAGTGCGTGAAGATGGCCGAGCGATACTGGCTGCCGACGTCCGGGCCCTGTCGGTTCAGCGTGGTCGGGTCGTGAATGCTCCAGAACACATCCAGCAGCTTCTCGTAGCCGACCTGCTGGGGATCGTACACCACCTCCACCGCTTCGGCGTGGCCGGTTCGGCCGCTGCATACTTCGCGGTACGTAGGATTGTCCTTGTGCCCGCCGGTGTAGCCCACCTGCGTCGAGACCACCCCCGGAACCTCCCGGAAGGCCGACTCGACACCCCAGAAGCACCCGGCTGCGAAGGTGGCTCGGTCGTAGGTCTCCTCCGCCAGGGCGCTGCGGATCTCGGGGGCTTCATTGTTGGTCGCCGGTGCGTTCGGGTCCATCGCTTGAATCTCCTCTCGACACGAGGCCAACCCCAGCGCCAGCAGGCCCACGCCCACCAGCACCGGGACGGCACGCAGCAGAATTGTTGTGTTATAGCGCATGACGTCTCTCCCGTCTTGGAGATTCACCACCTCTCGAAACGTGCCGTCCTGCCGGCAGGTTCCACCGCGCTCGCGCCATACCCGCCAGCCCGATGGGACAAAAATGCCTTCGATCTCCGAGAAGATGGATTTGACCCCAATTTTGCATCGACTATTCCGACTACAATATTGGGGAAGCTTGACGGCTTCACACCCGTCGACGTTCGGCAATTTGTCGGCCGAGCTTGGAACCAAACACACGCAGTGCGACAGATCGGATATGACCGGAACCGCGGACAATCTCGCGCCACAGGCGGTATTGCTGGTCAGCGGCGACGCAAAACTCGTCGACCGCTTGGAGCAATCGCTGGAATCGCTCAGTGAAACGGGCAAGCTCATGCACGTCGGGCGTGTCGGCGAAGCGGTCGCCCTGCTGGCCAACATCTCTCCCGACGCGATCCTGCTGGACCTGACGGCCATCGACGAACCCATCACCTCCGCTTTGGCTGAACTTTCCGGGAAATGCCCGCTCATCGCGCTCTGCGCAGACGAGCCCGGCGCCCGTCAGAACCAGGCCCTCACCGCCCGCCAGGCCGGGGCTGTGGACGTGTTTCCCCGGACCCAGGCCAACGGGCCGATGCTCAATCAGGCGATCCATCACGCCATCGAAAGTGCCCAGCACATCAGGAAGATCCGCCAGCTCGAAGAGCAGCTCTTCCACGCCCAGAAGATGGAAAGCCTCGGACTGCTCTCGGGCGGGGTGGCCCACGACTTCAACAACCTCCTGGTCGCCATTCTCGGCCACGCCGACGTCGCCCTGCGGGATACCGACGATCCCCAGCGGGTCGAGTCCTGCCTTCAGGGCATCAAGCGGGCATCCATCCGCGCCTCCGACCTGGCGGCCCAACTGCTGTCTTACACCGGCAAGAACGAGTTCGAACTGCACCCCTGCAGCCTCAACCGACTGATCGAGGAGATGATGCAACTGCTGCACGCCTCCATCCCGCGCAAGGTCGATTTGCAGCTTCAGCTCGCCGACGACCTGCCCGCGGTCGACATGGACCCGACGCAGATCCGGCAGGTCGTGCTGAACCTCATCACCAACGCAGCCGAGAGCATCGGTGAGGAGTCCGGAAGCATTTGTGTGCAGACCGGCCTGAGCCTCCTGGAAACGCCCGAGGCGGACTCTCAGCCGAGCGTCCAACTGACGATCTCAGACACCGGCTGCGGAATGGACGAAGAAACGCTCGAGCAGATCTTCGAGCCCTTCTTCTCCACCAAGGTCGGCGGACGAGGACTCGGGATGGCTGCCGTACAGGGAATCGTCGCGCGTCACAAAGGCGTCCTCCACGCCGAAAGCCAACCCGACGAGGGCACGACGTTTCAGATCGCATTCCCCGCCAGCAGCAAGCCCGCCGAGACGCCCACCTGCCAGGCAGAGCACACCCCCGCCCCCTCTTCCAAAACCTGCCGCACCGTCCTGGTCATCGACGACGAGGAAGACGTCCGCGAGATCCTCCAGATGATGCTCGAAAGCACCGGGCTGGTCGTGCTCACCGCCGCCGACGGACCCGAGGGAATCGAGCTGTTCCGCCGGCAGAGCAGCCACATCGCCGCGGTGCTGCTGGACATGACCATGCCTCGCATGAGTGGCGTGGAGGTGCTCAACGAACTCCGTGTGCTCGACGAGGACGTCCCCGTGCTGCTCTGCAGCGGGTACGGCCCACAGAACACCCCGGGCAAGCTCCCGCTGGATCAGATCGCCGGATTCATCGCCAAACCCTTCGAGATGGACCACCTCCTGGAGACCGTCTTCGCGGTGATCGAAAAATCCGCCCCGCCGCCGGCGGAACAAAACAAGTCCAACGGCGACGAATCCCCCTCAGCCCATCGCTCCGCCGGCTGACTCGCCATCCAGTCCCAATCGGCGGATTTTCTTGCGGAGTGTGTTGCGGTGCAGCCCCAGTATCTTCGCGGCCCGGCCCTGTTGGCCTTCGGCCCGGTCCAGCGCGTGTCGGATCAGCGCCCGCTCCATCGGCGTGATGACGGCCTCGTGCAGACCGTCCTCACCCGCCCCAGCCAGCTCGATGATCCGCCCCAGCAGACGATCCATCTCGCCGCCCTCACCGACCCCGCCGCCGGTAGACTCGGGCAGGTGCTCCGGCAGGATGCGCCCCTGTCCGCTGACCACGGCTGCGTGATGCATCGCGTTGCGCAACTGCCGTACGTTGCCCGGCCAATCGCCTTGTTCCAGCGCGCGCTTCGCCTCGGAGCTCAGCCTCGCCCCGCCGCCCTGACCACCCGCCAGCTCGGCGAGGAAATGCTCCGCCAGGGGAATGATGTCTTCCCGTCGCTCGCGCAGCGCCGGCAGGCGAATGTGCATGACCGCCAGGCGGTAGTAGAGGTCCTCACGGAATCGCCCCTCCGCCACCTCGCGGGACAGCTCACGGTTGGTCGCCGCCAGTATCCGCACGTCCAGGTGGATCGGCTGGGTCGAACCGACCCGCTCGATCACCCGCGAGTCCAGCACGCGCAGCAGCTTCACCTGCGCTTCGCCCGGCAGTTCACCCACCTCATCCAGCAGAAGCGTTCCGCCGTCGGCAGCTTCGAACCGCCCGGCCCGGTCGGCCGACGCCCCGGTGAAGGCACCCTTGACGTGCCCGAACAGCTCGCTCTCGACCAGGTTGGCGGGAATCGCACCGCAATTGACCGCCACAAACGGGCCGTCCTGCCGCGGGCTGTGCTCGTGTATCGCCCGGGCGACCAGCTCCTTGCCCGTTCCCGTCGCGCCGGAGATGAGCACGCCGGCATCGCTGGCAGCCACCAGCCCGATGCGCTTGTACACCTCCTGCATCTCGCGCGACGAGCCCACAATGCGCATCCCCCCCTCGGCGGGAGGCCCGGCTGGGTTCACCTCGGCCGACAACGTCGACTCGGCGAGCGCGCGATGAGCGAGTTCTTCCGCCCGGTCGAGGTCCAGCGGCTTGACGAGATAGTCAAAGGAACCGGTCTTGACCGCCTGCATGACCGTCTCCAGCGACCCGTAGGCGGTAATCACGATCACCCGGGCGTCGGGGTCTTCCCCGCGAAGCTGCGCCAGCAGGTCCAGCCCCGAGGCGTCCGGTAGGCGAACGTCCAGAAACGTCACGTCCGGTCGATGCTCGCGCCAGGCGGTCAGGCCGACCGACGCGCTGGAGGCGGTACGGACCGACCAGCCCCGCGCCGCGAAGAACCGCTCGAAGGCGTAGCAGATCGACTGTTCGTCGTCGATCACCAGGATGTCCCCTGCCGTGTTCGTCACGGCTGCCATTGTACGCACCGCCCGCCCACGACGCCAGATGATGCGCGATGGCTGGGTGACGGACTTCTCAGAAATAGTGTGCGACGCCGACCGGCGCCGCGGGCGTGTTACACGCCTCAGCCATAGCTCGTCCCGTCCTGCTCGAAGACGATATCACGCTCCTCGACACCGAGATCGACGGCAATCCCCTTGGCCAGCTCGTCCCAACTGGCCGTCCCGCGGAAGGTCATCATCCCGTCAGGGCGGAAGTACGCCACCATCGGCACGCGATTGATCTTCCAGCGATCGCGGGTAGCGCTGGTCGTGTCGTACAGAATGGGCACATGAAGATGCACGTTGTCGGGGCTGTAGTACTGCTCGACCTTTTCCAGCGGATTGCCGATGTTCACGACGACAACCGGCACGTCGAAGTTCTCCAGCTCTCGGGACACGCCCTCCACGTCCGCCAGCGCCGTCCCGCTGAATTCGCAGGTGGTGTCCACGAAAACTGCCACCAGCCCGCTGCGACCGATGAAGCTTTTGAGCCTTTCGTTTCGGCCGCTCTCCAACTCGGGAAGTTCGGTGCCCGACAGCAGCGTCTTGTCGGCAGCGGCGGCGTCCAGGAGCGTCTCGGGCGGGCCGGCGTCGGCGGGGCGATCGTCGAGCTTCCTGAACCACCCAGCCAGCAGGTGTTCGCCGGGCATCGCCCCGCGGTAGTGGACGTAGCCGCCCTTGTCCAGCAGCACGCAGGCGGGCGGGTCGGCCACGGCCAACGCCTTGGCGTACTTGCCGGCGTCCTCCCCCACGACGGGCACTTTCACGCCTCTCTGATTGAACACCGCCTGGATGATCTTGGGGCGCCCCAGCTCCACACGACCCACAGCCAGACCCACAACCGCCTTGTTACGGGCGATCCTGTCCAGCCGCTGGAGGTTCACATCCGGCCGGCCGTCGCCCATCGAGGCAAACTGCACAAGCGTAACGCGGCCTTGCGTGCCCAGGGCAGCCATCAGCTCCCCGCCCGGACCGCCGGGGGTCTTGGTCTTTGAGGTCTGGTCCTGCTTGTCTGAAGGCGTCTGGCCGTCGTCGCAACCAGCAGGCCATAGGAGAACGGAAACCAACAGGCTCATCGCCACAGACGGAAACAGCAAACGGTAACGTCTCATGCGGTCGTACCTCGTCTCGGATCGGCCCGATCGGTCGCCGCCGGGCCTGTCGCGTGTGCAAACAGTATACGGTTTCGCTACCCCCATCCCAAGCAGTGCCGCCATCCTGTCCGATGCTTCCGGTGGTACGGGCCTCAGCAGCATCCCCCGCCCGGCCCGCCACCGTCGGCCGATCGCGATTTCATCTGCTCGTAAAACATCCGCACCGGCGCCCCGCCCATGGCGATGGCGCACCAGGCGGCTTCGTCCAGTTGCTCCCGGGAGATGCCCATCTTCGCCGCCTTCGCCCAGTGGGCCTCGAAGCACGGCTCGCACTTGCTGAGCAGCACCAGCGCGAAGGTGATCAGCTCCTTGCCCGCCTCGTCGATCGCACCGCCGGCCCCTGCCGATCGCATCAGCGCGCCGAACGCCTTGAGCGACTCCGCCGCCGAAGAACCCGGCGCTTCGGCACCGCTGCAGCCGGAAGCCCCGCCGCCACAACAGGCCGTCTCCGCATGACTCGCCTGGCGGTCTGCCGTGGGTTCACCAGCCGACCCTGGCGTGTCCACGATGTCCGTCAGCCCGGCTGCCTCCGCGGACGCGTCGGCCGACGTTACGGCGATCCTGCCATCGGACTTGGCAACCACCTTCCCGATCACCATCGCCGGGGTATCCCGCCGCTGCAACTGCTCGCGCAGGTCCGCCAGTTTCGCCTCGGGCACAGCCATCAGCAATCCGCCGGAGGTCTGCGCGTCGAACCCGAGCAATCCCGCACCGGCTGCGACGTCGGAGGCGATGGCGATATCGTCGGCTACGAACTCGCGATTCCGCTCGATCGCCCCGGGCACCACGTCGTCTTCCAGGGCCTCGATCGCCCCGGGAAACGCCGGCAACCGATCGGCCCAGACCTGTGCGGTCACCCCCGAATGACGCGCCATGCTGATCAGGTGCCCGTAGAGCCCGAAGCCCGTCACGTCCGTCGCCGACGAGACGCCCACGGCGTTCATCGCCTCAGCCGCGGCGCGGTTCAGCGTGGCCATCGATTGCTCGGCCTGCTCCAGGCCCGGGGCGTTTCGCCCGATCTGCCGACAGAAGTTCAGCACGCCGGCACCGAGCGGCTTGGTGAGTACGAGCACGTCGCCCACCTTCGCGCTGCCGTGCGAGACGGCCGCCTCCGCGTCGATCGTGCCGGTGATCGCGAACCCCAGTTTGATCTCCTCGTCCTTGACGCTGTGCCCGCCGATCAGGGCCACGCCCGCCTCGTGGAGCACGTCCATCGCACCTTTCATCATGCGGTACATCAGCTCGCCGTCCTGCGTCTCGGAGGGGAACGCGAGAACGCTCAGCGCGGTCAGCGGCGTTCCGCCCATCGCGTAGATGTCCGAGAGGCAGTTGGCGGCGCAGATTCGCCCGAACGTCTCGGCGTCGTCCACCACGGGCGTCATCACGTCGACGGTCTGCACCAGGCAGGTCCCGTCGGGCAGGCGATAGACGCCGGCGTCGTCACCGGCAGGCAGGCCGCAAAGCACAGCCGGGTCGTCCACCGGTGGGAGGCGATTGAGCACGGTCTCCAGGTCGGCCGGGGCGATCTTGCTCGCGCAGCCGGCGTTGTGGACCAGCTGGGTGAGCTTCACGTTGTCGGCCGATACGGTGTCCGGGCGTTCCCCGGCGCAGGGGCAGTAGCCATCCTGCGTGAAGACGTTGCACGGGCAGGGGCGTTTGGGGTCGCAGATGCAATGGCCGAGCTTCATCGATCGCTGCATGATGCGTCGGCGTTTGGCGAGGTCTACGTTCTGCGGCATGGTGTTTCTCCTGTCGGGCCCATGGGGCGGGAAGGTTTTCAGTGTTGGCTCAGCTGCTCCCGGGCAGCCAACCCCGGCGTGCGGCGGTTGGCCGATCGCACCGTCCACTTGATGCTGTCCAGGTAGTCCAGCAGAGGCACGGCGTACTTGCGCGAGACGCCCAACGCGTCGCGGAACTCCGTGGTCGTGAATCCGCTGGCGGCGCGGAACAGTTCCAGCGCGACGGCCTTGGCACGCTCGATGGCCGAAGGATGCACCAGAACTTTCTCGTCCAGCCGAAGGACATCGCCATTGTCGGCCAACAGCGTAACGAACTTATCGAACGTCGCCTCGTCCAGGTTCACCTGGCCGGCCAGCTCTGCCGGCAGCGGCGGCGTGACGCCGGACGCCTTCAGCGTTTCACGAATCCGCTCGCACGCGGCGATGTCGGCCTCGCTCAGGGCGGCTGCGTGACCCTGCAGGGCGAGCACATTGCCGCGCTTCTCCAGCCGGCCTCGACGTCCCAGCCAATCCAACGTCGCAGCCAGCGTCTGCTCCGATGCGCCCAGCCCGCGTGCCAACTCCTCCGGCGCGAGCCCCTGCCGAAGCGGGTTGGCGTCGTGAAAATCACGCAACGCCTCGGCCACGCGCTCCGCCAGTTCCGCGATCGCCTCGGCGTGCAGGAACCGTCCGCCCAGTTCGATCGCCTCCTTCCGGCCGGCGAGGTCCGCGAGTATCTCAGCGACCACCGTCGGCTGCAGGTCCGCTCGACGGGCCAACTCATCGGGCGAGATCGGGTCGGGTGATTCGCGCAGGATTCGTGCCGTCCACCGGCCCGGATCGTCCAGCGCGTCGCGCCGGGCCGAGAGTTTCTGGATGGTCCAGGGCCGGTTGCGGCGCAGCTTGATGTCGCTGACGTCCAACACTCGCCCGCCGCCGAGCGTGGTCATGCGTCCGCCGGCCAGGCCCGCCAGCGTTCCGCGAATGGCGAACCGGTCGCCGGCGGCGAGGGGCAGCGGGTCGCGCAGCCGCAGCTGAACCAGGCGCGACTCGCCGGGAGAGATGTGCTTTCCGCCGTCGAGAATCGCCACTTTCGCCATCACCTCGGCGGTGCCCACGTGGAGATGCACCTCGTTGTTATCGGGCAGCGGGCTGGGCAGGCGGTCCAGCAGCGTCAGTTCGCCCTCGCACATGGTGATGGTGCGGCAGGCGCCGCTCCGGCAGAGCACGGTTCCGCGTCCGACGTGGTCGGCGTCGATATCGGAAAGATTCAGCGCCACGCACTCGCCACCTCTGCCGACCGGGCTCGATTCGCCATAGACCTCCAGCGACCGGACGCGTGCCGTTCGTCCGGCGGGAAGGACCTCCAGCGTATCGCCCTGGCAGACCTCGCCGGCCGAGGGGATTCCCGTGGCGACCGTCCCGAAGCCCTTCACGCTGAAACTTCGTTCCGACCACAGGCGGAATCGCCCGCCGCCCGCGCGAGGCTGCGCTGCGGCAACGACGCGGTTCAGTGCGGTGAAGAACTCGTCGAACCCCTCCCCGGTAACGTTGCTCACCGGGCAGATCGGGGCGTCCGCCAGGAACGTGTCGGCCGTGAAGTCCCGCACGTCGGAAAGGAGCATCTCGCGCAGTTCGGCGTCGATCAGGTCGATCTTCGTCAGGGCGACCAACCCCGCCTCGCAGCCGAGGATGGTCAGCAGGTCCATGTGCTCGCGGGTCTGTGGCATGACCGAATCGTCCGCGGCGATCACGAAGATTACCACATCCACGCCGTGGGCCCCGGCGACCATGTTGCGGATGAAGTCCACGTGGCCGGGCACGTCCACGATGCCCACGATGCGGCGGTCGCTCATGGTGCAGGGGGCGAACCCCAGCTCGATGGTGAGCCCCCGCTGCTTCTCGGCGTCCAGCCGGTCGGTCTCACAGCCGGTGAGCAGCTTGACCAGCGCCGTTTTCCCGTGGTCGACGTGGCCGGCGGTTCCGAGCATGATGTTGCGTCGCTCGCTCATGGGCTCAGGGGCTCGGGGATGCGGTCCATTTCGCGGTTCTTGGGGTTGGGCACCTGCGGGGCGTTTCGGGCGAAGTTCGGCGCCAGTGCCCGGTGCGATTCCAGCACGGTATCGTAAACCCTCGCAGCCAACGCCGATCGGCCCGAGACGTCCGCGGGGTAACCGACGGCCGGGATGTTCGGATCGGCCGGGACGCTCACGCGCATCTGGCCACCGGCGGGTCGAATGCTCCAGGCAGGCGGGGCGCAGAGCACATCGAGCATCTTCACCCCCTCCCCCCACGCGCTGTGACGGATCGCGTTGGGGTCCTGCTGCCAGGCCTTGAGTACCACGCGGACCCGCCCGGGCTCGTTGGTGTCCCAGAGCGGTTCCAGGGCGGCGGTGACGGCACGCAGCGACTCGGCCCGGTCGGCTCGCACGTCGATTTCGGTGGCGTCGGGTCGGGCGGTATTGGCATCGACGAGAACCAACCAGGTGTGCTTGCGGGCCTCGATGGCGCGGTCGGTCTCGGTGAGTCGTCCGCTCATCCACATCGCAAACAGCGCCAGGACGTACAGCGCGCCGGCCAGGACCGCCAACCGGACCACCCAGCGATACAGTGTTGGTCGCTCATCGCTCATGCCCCCGATTATGCCCCACCTCGCCCGGCAAACTCAAGACGCCCGGCAGGGATCACTCCACTCGGCCGTACTTCTCGGCGAGCTGGCGTTTGGCGCCGATCAACAGCGCCGGCTGATCGGGATGGTCGTTGACAACGACGGCGTCCGCTTGCCGGTGGGGTTGCGCTTCACGGACGTAGTGCTGCTGGCCGGGCATGTACCGCCCGAGATAGGCGTCTCGCGCCTTGGACGCACCGCCCTGCCGTTCGGCGTCGCGCCGGGCGGTCCGCTCGGCGGCTGTGTGCGTGTCGATCTGCACAAAGAGGCGGTAATCCCAGTAGTCCCGCAGCTCCTCACGAAAGAGCATGACACCGTCAAACAGCAGGACCGCGTCCGCCGGGGCCTCGCAAGGCCGATGCGTCACGGGCGAATCGGTGCGGAAATCGAACACCGCCGGCACGTAGCATCGCCCGCCACGAGGGCCGAGGGGTTCGAGGATGTATCGCCGGATCGCGAGATAATCGAACGAGTCGTGGTAGTACGCGCGGTAGTCGGCCCCGTTGCGATATCGATGTGACCGGGGGTGATGGAAGCCGTCGATCGACGCCCGCAGGACGGCCCTGCCACGGGCCTCCAGTGGCCCGACGAGTTCATCGGCCAGCGTCGTCTTGCCGGCCGCCGTCGGGCCGTCGATGGCCACGCGCACCGGGTGCGTGCGGTGAATCCCGCTGATCCGATCGGCCAGGTTGTCCAGCATTTCGCTTCGATCCATGGGCGTTCCACTGTACCGCGAATTGCGAATCACGCAACCCCTGCAATCATTCACAAGCAGACCGATTCAGGCCGGCTGGCTGCGGTCTTCGCCGACAGCTTCGACTCGTTGCTTGAGCCCGTCGGTGGGTGAGACGGCCGCCGTCAACACGCCGTCCGGGGCGCTGCTGGTGTAGATCACGTATCGGCCGTCCTGGCTGAAGTGAGGGTGCGGGTCCATGTGCCACTTCCGCCAGTTGGCCCCTTCCACGATGGGCTTGGGCAGATCGGAGGCGATCGCCACGTCCCGCTGGAGATCCGAGTCGTAGAAGTACACCTGGCAGGGGTCCCACGTGTAAGGCCGAATGTCCGCGACGTGATACCGCCCGGAGGACGGGTCCGTCTGGCCGTGCCAGCTCGGACGGTTCCACAGCAGCTCGCGCGTGCGGTCCGGGCCGGTCCCGCAGTGATAGATGCCCTTCTGATAATCGCACCAGTAGAACGTCCCGTCGGGCCCGAACCACTCGTGGCAGCTCATGCAATTGTGGCCGAACCACAAATCGCCGAAGACCGGCTCGTACCGCGTGCCGAGGGTATCCATGAACCACAGCCGAACGTGCATCTGGTTCTTCTCGCCAGTGGTCGGGTCGACCCAGTGGTTCTGGGCGACGGCAAAGAGCGTCTCGTCCACCGGGCTGGCGAAGCAGTGTATGTGGGCGTTGTGGAACCACTCCAACTCGGTCAGCTCGCCGGTTTCACACTCCACCAGCGACAGCAGCCAGCGGTTGCCGATGTGGCTGTCCAGCAGGAAGTATTTCCCGTCGGCCGTTACCGAAAGGTCCGTCACGAGCTTGTAGAGGTAACGGTTCTTGCGGACGTCGTTGGGCATGCGGAACAGCTCGGTCCAGTTGCCCTCGACGTCGAACCGGTAGATCCCGTCGTCGATCGGCACGCAGATGGTGTCGCCGGCCGGATCCACCCACGGATTGCCCGTGTAGTGAGCGCCGGGAATCAGCCGGATCTGCGGATCGTCCGGGTCCAGAGAGACCACGCCCACCTGCCATGCGTTGCTCGGCGGATACAACGCCCCGAACCACAGCCATTTCGAGTCGCCCTTCATGCTGGGCGTCTGGAAATAATGAGCCTTCATCACGGGGGCTACCCGCTCAGAGAGCACGTAACTCACCGCCCCGGTCTTCGGGTCGGTCCATCGGGTGAAATACGGGTGCTGATCAAGTGGGTGAGACATCGATTTCCCTCGGTTCGGTCTGGGAGCACACTTGGGCTTCTGAATCGTTACAGAAGCGTCTCACATTCACGGGCGGAAAACAACCGTCTCGCGCGGCCAACCAGCCAACACACTGCCATGGCGAGCTCCCCCCATCCTGCCTGCACGGGGTCCCAATCGCTCAATATGGCCTGTTGCAGCTGCCGCAATACGCCATATTGCCCGACTGCCATCCAATGCCGCGGATGCAAAATCGCATAAGACACTCTATATTAATGTCCTACCCGAATGACTCATGATGGCACGGAAGTTACAGTGGTTGACGCAGAGACAGCGGATCGCGATCGTCCATCGGCCGGGCCGTTCACCGCCCGACCACCGCGCGATCTGCAACGAACAGCCCTGCATTGAGGATACCGTCCGGATGAGAATCGCGGTTTCAAGCGGAAAAGGCGGAACCGGCAAGACGACCGTCGCCACGAACCTGGCAGCCACCGCCGCCCGCGCGGGTCACAGCGCCGCCTACCTGGATTGCGACGTCGAAGAGCCCAACGGATTCCTCTTCCTCAAGCCGGAGGTCGACGAGACCCGGCCGGTAAACGTGAGCATCCCCAAGGTGGACGCCGCCCAATGCACTCATTGCGGGCAGTGCGGCGAAATCTGCCAGTACAGCGCCATCGTACCGATGGGCGAGAAGGTCCTGGTTTTCCCCGAGCTGTGTCATGGCTGCGGGGGCTGCTGGCTGGTCTGCCCGACCGGGGCGGTCACCGAGACACACCGACAGACCGGCGAACTCTCGATCGGGCTTGCCGGCGGCGTGCAATGCGTCCAGGGCGTACTGAATATCGGCGAGGTCATGAGCCCGCCGGTGATCGCAGCGGTCAAGGCCTCGGCCCCCGCGGCAGACGTGCTGGTGATCGACTCGCCGCCCGGAACGTCCTGCCCCGTCATCGAAAGCGTCCGCGACAGCGATTTCGTCCTGCTGGTCACCGAGCCGACACCGTTCGGCCTGAACGATCTCAAGCTGGCGGTGGAGATGATCCGCGCGCTGGCGCTGCCGTTCGGCGTGGTGATCAACCGGGCCGACGTGGGCGACGGTGAGACGAAGGCGTATTGCAACGACGAGGGCATCGACGTGCTGGCGGAGATCCCCGACGACCGCGAGGTGGCCGAGGCGTATTCACGCGGGGAACTGGCCTGCGACGCCGTCCCGCGATACCGACAGCTCTACACCGACCTGCTCGATCGACTCACGGATACTGTCGCGGCGGACCACCCAACCAAAACGGAGCAGGAGCGAGGAGTCTGATGACATCCGATCCGAAAGAGCTGGTCGTAATCAGTGGTAAAGGCGGAACGGGCAAGACATCCATCGTCGCGTCGCTGGCTGCCCTGGCGAGCAAGGCCGTCCTGGCCGACTGCGACGTGGACGCCGCCGACCTGCATCTGGTCCTCGAACCGAAAGTGGTCCGTCGCGAGAACTTCTCGGGCGGCAAACGCAGCCGCATTCTTCCGGACCGGTGCACAGCCTGTGGCCGATGCGCGGAACTCTGCCGATTCGACGCGATCCGTACCGAGACACCAACCGACCCGGGCGCACGTGCAACCTTCCGAATCGATCCGATCGCCTGCGAGGGCTGCGGGGTCTGCGCGTGGTTCTGCCCCGCCGACGCCGTGGAGTTCGCATCGGCCGTCAATGGCGAATGGTACGTCTCGCAAACGCGATACGGGCCGATGGTTCACGCGAAACTGGGCATCGCCGAGGAAAACTCCGGCAAACTCGTCAGCACGGTGCGCAGAGAGGCCGACGCCATCGCACGACGCGATGAGTTGGAGTTGATTCTCGTCGACGGCTCGCCGGGAACGGGCTGTCCGGTGGTCGCATCCATCACCGGGGCCGACCTCGTGCTGATCGTGACCGAGCCGACCCTCAGCGGCCTGCACGATCTGGGGCGCGTGGCCGAAGTGGCGAAACACTTCGGCATCACGGGGATGGTGTGCGTCAATAAGTGGGACCTGAATCCCGAGATCGCCGCGGAGATCGAGCGCGACGCGCAGAATCGTGGCCTGACGATGGCCGGCCGGGTCCGATACGACCGGGCCGTGACCGACGCCCAGATCCGCAAGCAGTCGATCGTCGAGTTTCGCGATGACGGCTGCGCCGAAGACATCCGCCGCGTCTGGAGCGTCGTCCGGGACGCGCTGGAAAACTCCGGCTCGGGCAGATAGCCCGGGCAAACGTCCCACGCTCTCAGGGCTTCGTATCCGGGCGGTCCTCAGATTGGCCTTCAGCAGCGTCGGGCTCTCTCGGCCTCGCGGCCTCGTTGAGCAGCACACGCCACGTGGGGAAGCGTTTGGCGTCGCTGTCCAGGATGTGCACCACTACGTCCACCAGACTCGGATCGAAGTAGCTGGCCTTCTCCATCAGACCCAGCGCATCTTTCGGCCTGAACAGGCGGCCCCGCTTGTACTTTTCCAGGCCGGCCTTGGCACGGCGGCGGTCCAGCCCGACCTTCGAGTTCTGCCACTCCTTCCGCTTCTTCTTGCCCAGAGCGTAGGGTATGACATAGTCCACGGACTTCTTGATGGACCCGCCGGCGTCATTCTCCCAGGTGTACAGCTCCCGGCCCTGGCGACCCAGCATGATCGCGAGGTCCATCGGCGTCTTGAGGCTGCTGCCGTGATACGTCAACGTGTCGCGGCGTTCGAGATCGCGACTCGTGCCATCAGCGCGGAGGGCTTCTTTCACGAACCGCTTCACGCCCTGCCTGGCCTCGGCGATCCACTTCTCCTCGCCGAGGATCATGCCCGTCTGAGTGAGAATCCGCAGCGATTTGCCGTAACGGTTGCTGAACTGCCGGGGCTTGGCGACGGCCCGACGGTGGGCTTCGCCCATCCTGCGAATCCACGCTTCCACCCGCGTCCGCTGCGATTTCTCCATGCGGCTGCGAACGGCGAGATACGCGTTCAGCAGCGGGAAGAACTTGTTCTCGTTCACGTCGTTGCCGGTGATCTTGTAGGTGGAACTCCATGCGAGGATGTAGCGTTCCATGGCGTCGGCTGCGTTCGGGTCGCCGGTGACCTGCCAATAGCTCACCAGCCTGGCGACATCGGCGAGGTCCTTGAGCTTCCTGACCGTGGCGATCCGCTTTGGATGGGTATTCACCAGGCCTTCGTAGTGAATCACCTCCAGCGGGCGGGGCTTGCCGCCGACCAGCCCCTTGCCGGCACGTTTGATGGTCTCGGCCAGGGCGGCTGCCTCGTCGTCTTCCTTCACGAGCCGGCGGAGCTTCGCCAACTGGTTCGCGTCGAGCGGGAGCGTGGTTGGAATGCTGAACTCCCCCGGCCCGTCGGCAGCGGACGCCGAGACGAACAATGACGCCACGAACACGATGATGAAGACCCCGGTAAGCAGATGGCTTTGCATGCGGCTGACTCCTTGAAACGCCTACGTTGCGACTCGGTGCATCTCAGGAGTATAACGCGCAGTCCGGCGAGCATCATCCCCCGCCCCGGGCAGTCTCAGTTCGAACCGGCCCGGACAGATGAACCGTCGGTTTCCTGCTGCCTGCTTTCATCGGTGTTCTCTCGCGAGGGGTCGGCCTGCTTTTGCGGGGTCGTCTGATTGCCGTCCGAGTCGGCCTCGCTGCGGTGTCGCAACAGGATGTGGTGTTTGAGAAGCACCCAGATCGTCAGGTCCAGCGGGATCGCCAGGAACAGCCCAGCCACCCCGAACACATTGCCCCACAGAACGATCGTGAACAGCGTGATCACCGGCGGGATCCGCACCGCCCGCTGCATCACCATCGGCGTGAGCAGATAGGACTCGATCGACTGGACCACCACGTAGATACCCGCCACCCCGACCATCTGCGTTACGCCCTGCGAAACGGCTACCAGCAGCGACACCAGCAGTGTCACCATCGGCCCGAACGTGGGAACCGCCTGGGCCACAGCCGCAAACAGCGCCAGTGGGATCGCGAATTTCAGGCCGACCAGGACATACCCGATTCCGAAGACAATCCCGACCACGGCCATGCTGAATGCTGTCCCGATGACCCACCAGCGAAGTTCGGGGCGGAGGTCATCCAGAGCGTCCAACGTCGGCTTCTGGCGGTCCGGAGGCAGCAGTCCGACGGCCTTGCCGGTAAGACTGCCATTGGGGCGCGCCAGGAGATACATCGAGGCGATGATGACCACGATAATCGCCAACAGCGTGTTAAGAATCCCCCCGGCCACGTTGCCGATCCATCGCGAAGCCGATCCACCGGTAAGAATTCTCCCGGCGATGCCCCCGATCTCCGCGACGGTGGCCTGCCCGGACACGCCGAGGCTCTCGGCGGCATCTTCCAACTTGGCGTTGATGTCCGTTCGCGTCTGAGGCCAATCCTGGATGCTCTGAGAAACAGGCGAATGAAGCAGATATCCAAGCGTCCCAAGCAGGGCTGCAGCGACAATCAGGAAGATCGCCACAGCCAACCCCGCCCGAAGACCCGACGGGCCCGGGAGCCGATCGGCCAGCGGTTGAAGCACAGCCGACAGCGACAAGGCTGCCACCCCGCCAAGCAGCACGAAACGGGTCGCGTTGCCATAGTAGAACATCAGAACGACCACCAACGCCCAAAGCCCCAAAGCCACGAGCGTACGCGCGGCGAACGGGTCACCCGGGCGGCCATGCCCGAGGCTGGGCTTTGGGGTGTCGTCTTTGCCAGTGGATGTCTTGCTGTCGGTCATGGTCGTGGTGGTCAATTTCGCTCGTGGTTGCCGCCTGGCCCGGTGGGGCGGCCTCGTGATAAGCATAGACAGCCCCGCCCTGCCAACCGGCAAAACCCGCCAACTCAGTGACGGGTCGCACCATGACAACCCCCCGTCGCCCTCGGCCCGAAAAACCGCCGCCGTGACGGGTTGACACATCCCCCCAGCGGGGCTATAGTGTCGCATCTTCCCTCGGGAAGGCCGGGCAGGTCGCTGACAACGCCAACGCCTGCCGGGACATGAGAAACACGGGCCGTTAGCTCAGTTGGCTAGAGCGCCTGCTCGACACGCAGGAGGTCACTGGTTCAAGTCCAGTACGGCCCATTGATGTCCCCCTCTCCACACGTCTTCTCAAAGCCATGCCTGGCTGAAGCTGCGGTCCGATTGCGATGGCCTCCTTCGCCTTGGCCGAACGCCTGCATACGGACGGTTCGCACCCAGCCACAAACACCCGCCGATCGCCGGTCGAAACCGCCCGCCGGTTGGGGTACACTCTTGGGCCGGACACTCCTGCACCCAAATCCATCGAGGCCGTCATGTCGCAAACGCACTTGGACATCCGCAACGATTCGTTCCTGATCAACGCCGCGCCCGTTTACAGCGAGATCCCGGGTGCTGCGTCCGCCGTCCACGGGCTGCTGATGAACGCGCGGTTCATCCAGGGCATCTTCGACGACCAGGCCGACCCCTCGCGGTTCGCCCGCTTCGGGCACGACACCTGGGACCCCCAAGCCAATACCGATCGCCTCATCGCCGCCCTGCCGGAGTGGTACGCCCACGGGCTGCGGGCGTTCACCGTGGGCTTCCAGGGCGGCGGGCCCTGCTACACGACGGACAACAACACCATCGTCAACAACCCCTATGGCCGCGACGGGACCTCGCTCGACGCCGCCTACGCCGGGCGGATGGACCGCCTGATCCGCGCTGCCGATGCGATCGGGATGGGCGTGATCGTGAGCTTTTTCTACGGCTCGCAGACGCGCCATCTCACCGACGGCAAGGCCATCCGCAACGCCACCGCCACCGCGGCTGCTTTTCTGCGGGACGGCGGGTATGAGAACGTCCTGATCGAGATCGCCAACGAGCACAACGTGGACCCGTTCCGAAAGCATCCGCTGCTGTTCGAACCGGAAGGGGTGGCCACGCTCATCGAGCTTGCGCGCGAGCAGTCCGGCGGGCTGGCGGTGGGCTGTTCCAGTTACGGCAACTGGCTCGAGCCGGAAATTGCCGCTGCCTCGGACGTCGTGTTGATTCACGGCAACGGCTGCACCCGCGGACAGCTCTCGCGATTGGCAGCCCGTGCCCGCCGGGCCGCCCCGAACCGCCCGATCGTGTGCAACGAAGATTCCCCCTGCATCGGTCAACTGGCGGTCGCCACGGCAGAGCGGTTCAGCTGGGGGTACTACAACAACCTCACCAAGCAGGAACCGCCGGCCGACTGGGGCATCACGCCCGGGGAGGACACGTTC
>CAZYIH010000035.1:0-21766 GCA_964646915.1 uncultured Planctomycetaceae bacterium
CATGTACCGTACGATTCACCCGCCCGGCGGACCAGCCGAGTCCGGGGTTTTCACGAGGTGAATTGTTCGCCCCCGGGCTCCCCCGAAGCCGGCAGGGGCGCCATCCTGGGCGCACCGGCATGAAGACCCATGGTGAGCTGTCGGGAGCCTCTGGAAGGAGTTGTCCCAGCCGCGGGGAGAAGGCCGCTGGGCGCTGGCCGGCGGAGCTAAGCCGGCGCATGCGAAAAACCGTGCGAAATGGTCTTGTATAACCCCGGGGCCGCGCGTAAATTGGCAGGTTCGCCCCCAGTGCGCGATGCGCGCTGTGGGGTGAGTTGGCTGGATGGTCCAGCCGCCCGCCGACGGGGCAGGAACCGTCGGCCGGTGTGCCCTCGTCAACGGGATGAGGGATTCGGCACCGGAACCGAACATTTTCAGCAAGTCAGGATTCTCTTTTTCATGGTCGATTATAATCTGATCCGTTCGCTCGACGTCACCGAGGAGGATGTCGAGAAGGAAATGGCCGAGGCGCTGGGGGGCACGTTCACGGAAGACGCGCTCGGCGAGATGGTCAAGGGCGAAGCAGTCCACACCCCCGGAACCATCCTCAAGGGGCACATCGTCGACATCATCGGCAACGACGTGATCGTCGAGGTCGGTCTCAAGAGCGAAGGCTCGGTCGAGATCAGCGAGTTTGATGAGCCCTCCGCCCTGGAAGCCGGTCAGGAGATCGAGGTCTACCTCGAATCCGTCGAGTCGGACTCCGGGCTGGTCGAGCTGTCCAAGCGCAAGGCCGACCGCATCCGCGGCTGGGAGCGCCTGGTGGCCGACAACAACGAGGGCGATGAGATTGTCGGAACCGTCACCCGCAAGATCAAGGGCGGGTTGCTGGTGGACATCGGCGTTCCGGCGTTCCTGCCGGCCTCGCAGGTGGACATCCGTCGGCCTCGCGACATCGGCGATTACATCGGCCAGCAGATCACCGCGAAGATCCTCAAGATCGACGAGGACCGGCGGAATATCGTCGTCTCCCGTCGCCGCCTGATCGAAGAGCAGCGCGCCAAAGCCAAAGAAAAGCTCATGGAGGAGATCAAAGAAGGCGAACTCCGCAAGGGCGTGGTCAAGAATATCGCCGATTTCGGCGCGTTCGTGGACCTGGGTGGCATCGACGGGCTGTTGCACATCACGGACATGAGCTGGGGCCGCATCGGCCATCCGTCCGAGGTGGTCAACATCGACGAAGAAATCGAGATCGTGATCCTCAACGTCGATTACGAGAAAGAGAAGATCGCGCTCGGCCTCAAGCAGAAGACACCCAGCCCGTGGGAGAACGTCGAAGAGAAGTTCCCCACCGGCTCGCGCGTCAACGGCGAGGTGGTCAACATCATGTCCTACGGTGCCTTCGTGAAGCTCGAAGAAGGCCTCGAGGGTCTGGTGCACATCTCCGAGATGTCCTGGACGCGGCGGATCAACCATCCCTCCGAGATGGTCTCGCAGGGCGACCAGATCGAGGTCGTCGTGCTCGAGATCGACAAGGACAAGCAGGAAATCTCGCTGGGCATGAAGCAGGCCGAGACCAACCCCTGGATGGTCGTCAAGGAGAAGTACCCCCCGGGAACGGTCATCACCGGCCTGGTGCGGAACATGACCAACTTCGGCGCCTTCGTGGAGATCGAGGAAGGCATCGACGGGCTGCTGCACGTTTCGGACCTCTCGTGGACCCGGAAGATCGGGCATCCTTCCGAGGTGCTCAAGAAGGGTCAGGAACTCCAGTGCGTGGTGCTCGCGGTCGACGAGGAAAAGATGCGCGTCGCCCTGGGTCTCAAGCAGCTCACCGAGGACCCCTGGCTGCGGCAGATTCCCGAGCACTACCTGCCCGGGCAGATCGTCAAGGGCAAGGTCACCAAGATCACGAACTTCGGCGTATTCGTCGAGCTCGAACCTGAACTGGAAGGCCTGCTGCACGTCTCCGAGCTGGCCGACTACAAGGTCGAGAACCCCAAGGACGTCGTGAAGGTCGGCGAGGAGCTGGAAGTCAAGATCCTCCGCGTGGACACCGAAGACCGCAAGATCGGCCTGTCCCTCAAGCGTGCCCAGTGGGCCGCTGAGGAAGGCGAAGGCGGCGGCGTGGAAGCCACCTCCGGCGGCGGCGAGCGACGTCGCGGCGGGCTGGAAGGCGACGGCGGCCTGCTGGGAGACATGGCCGACAACATCATCAAGACCATCCGCGACGGCGAAGAAGTCGAAGGAGCGTCGGCTCCCGCCGGCAAGGAAGAGCCCGCCGAAGCCCAGCAAGAAGAGCGTCCCAAACGCAAAGCCGAGTCGGTCGATTCCGAGACCGCCGACGAGATCGCCATGGACGCCCTGGAAGAGAAGAAGGAAGAAGGCGGCGAAGAGTAACACCCGCCTGCCATAGACGCACCCTCAAAACGGGCGCTCGGCCAACCGCCGGGCGCCCGTTTTCTTCGCGCGAAATCGCGCAAGTTGCAGTCGCCACAGAGCTCACAGAGAGCGCAAAGGCAGAAACCGGGGCGGGCAGCCTCTTCGCAGCCAACAGATTCAGACCTGCCAGTTGAGCTTCTCGCGATTGGTGCGATAGAGCAACCCGAGTACTCGCGACTCGACCATCAGCGTATACAGCCACACCGATTGGCTGACGATGAGCCCCGCCCAGATGCTCACGTCGAACAACAGCCCCCGCAGCGTCACTTCCAGCCACATCGACAAACCCAGGACGACCAGCGCCACCATGTACGACGGGAACGTGCGGGCGATCGAACGAACCAGCAGCATCGGATTCAGCCCCGCCAGCGAATCGTGCATCGAGACACTCAGCAGCATCATCGGCAGGATCGCCAGACCGGCGGCCATCAACAGCCACGCATTCGTGGACAGCGTTCTCGGCGGCGCGGAGGTTTTCTCGCTGGCATACAGCAGGAAAGGCAGCATCGCGATGATTGCCGGCACGAGGAACAGCCACAGCGGATGCAGGATATCGGCCCGAAGATCCGACACGTCCGGCCAGGGCGGGGGCGTGTCGTCCCCCTCGCCGGACTCGGTGATGATCCGCATCCCGTACGCCGCCAGGAAACCTCCCACCATTGCCGAGGCGAACAGCCCGAAAGGTCCCCAGACCGCCATAAAGCTCGATACGATGAGCATCAGCGTTCCGCCGATGAGAATGAAAACGCCCGCTCCCTTGAACGGATAGACGAACGCGGTACCCACCTGCATCAGAAACGGGACTTCGTCCTGAAGCTCTTCCTCCTCAGCCGTCACGATCTCAACTTCGGGGGGAGGCAGATTGCTCATGCGAGACGTCCTTTCCGTTGATGCTCGTTCTACGTCCTGATCTCCACGACCGGCGCTGCCAGCAGGCCGTGGGGGTTCAGCAGGTACTCGTCGGTCCACTGTTCGTTGCCGGGGTCGAACTGCCCCGGGCCGGTCCATCTACCCCAAGGGACGTGCAACGGCCCGAGAATATTCTTCCGTCCGCCGATGATTTCGATGTCCACGGTGTTCTCACCGTCGTTGAGTGCGTCGGTAATGTCGGCGGCCATCGGTGCCCAGGGCAGCACGTACTCCTCGCCCCCCGCGTGAACCACCGCAGCCGTGCAGGCGACCTCCGGCAGACGCAGCGTGATTCGCGCCCCGGCCGGTCGATGGACGCTGCAGCGGTACCGCACCGCACCGCCGTAGAAGTCCAGCCCCTGCTCGCACCAGTCGCCCAGGTCCAACCGGTCGGGCATCGCCACCAGCGTCATTCCACCGGGCAGGCGCTTCCCGGCATCCAGGCAGGTCGTGGCGAACCCGCCCACCAGCCGAAAGGCCTCCAGCTCGATCGCGGGGTGGTACTGCACCACCAGGGTGATGGTGTTCTCGCCCTCCACCAGCAGCGGCGCGATGTCGGCTGTCTTGATGTCGTCGTCCACCCACCTGCCCACCGGCGTGCGAGATCCGCTGAACGCCACCGGCCTCTGGTTGACCGTCACGGTGAAATCGGCGGGGCGCTCCATCGCCAGGCGACATTCGCCGGGCAGGTCGGTCACGTGGAAAGGCAGCGTCAATGTCACGGTATCGCGGACGGCCATGTCCAGAACGTCGTTCTTATAAAGGTACCACGGCTGCTGGCCGCGGGCCTGGCGCGAGGGCAGGTCGTACCGTTGGCGGATGAGGCTTTCCGCCCGCAGGACGGGCATGAGCTCGGAGAACTCCTCGTCGCCCACGCGAAAACGGCAGTAGTCCAGCGGCAGCGTGTTGGGCTCGGTGAGGGTTACCTCGAAAGGCCCGGCCAACTCGATGCTCTCGTCGGGCTGCTCAGACCGGGGGGCGGTTTCGGTCTCGATGCCCGTCAGCCCCATGCTCAACAGGGCCGACCCCGTCGCCGGCAGGTCCAGCGAGAACGTCACGTAGCTGCCCTCCTGGGTGGCTTCGACGTCGTATCGGCCACCCGTGCGGGCGTCCCATCGCACCACGGGAGCTCGACCCTCGACGGTCACCTCCAGCGATCGGGCATGTTCGCGGTCGTGCGACTGCACGAACAACAGCCCCCCGCCGCGAACGTCGCGATGCATGCTCCAGATGAAGTCCGCTTCGCACTGGCCGCCTCGCTCTGTCACGCTGACCCGTCTGGGCTGGCGCGTCTCGAGCGCCGCGAGAACCGCAGCGTCGTCGTCGGCAACCTGGTGCATGCCCGCCAGCCGATCGGCGATCGCGTCGCCATCGCCGACGTCGCGGCCGTCGATCAGGTCGGGCACGTCGCCCACGACGATCACGTTGGCCTTTCCGCCGGTGAGCTTCTCCAGAAGGGCGACGGTGCTCTCCCGCAGCGTGCGGCAGGGCGGGACGATCACCGTGCGATACGTCATCTCGCCGACCGTCAGTCCGTCGGTCGACACGCCGGCGTGGGCGGCGAGGATCGACTCATCGCCGAAGTCCCAGTCATAATGTTGGCCGCTGAGCAGAAACGCCAACCGGCGCAGCGAGGCGTCCCACGGGTCGATCGCGTCGGCGTCGGTGGCGGCAGAGTAGCCCCACGCCGTCTCGATCGGGTGGATCACCAGCACGTCGCGCAGCGGGCTGCCGCGCGTGAGCATGTAGTTCAGCCGGGCGAAGTAGTCCTCCACCTCCCGATAGTACAGCCACCAGGGGCTGTGATCGCGGATGCTGGCGGGGTAGTCGCGCTTGGCCCCGCCCTCGAGGCTGTAGTGCGACAGGTGCGGGCAGCGGAAATTCACGCCCACCGCCAGATGCCAGTCGCCCACGAACTTGTGGCCTTCCAGAGGCCAATCCCACCCCGTGCAGCCATACAGCTCGCTGAGGACGCGCTGCTTGCCCAACTGGGCCGCCACCGAGGTGCACTGCTTGGCGGTGATGAGTTCGTCGGCCTGGTCGGTGAGAATGTCAATCCCGGGCCATTGCATGTGCTCGTAGTGGGGCATGCAGGACCCGTCCATCGCCGTCTGGGACTTGAGCGAACCCTCGGCCAGCATGTGTCCGGTCAGGGCGAGGTCGTGTTTCCGGCACCATCGGCCGATCTGGGCCGAGAAGCTCTCGACGAACAACTCCGCTGTGGTGAGATGGTAGTCCCGCCGGGGCGTGCTGAATGCCCTGTCGGCCAGAGGGTAGGCCAACTCGGGCAGGTGGTCGCGCAGGTCGTATCCGCGACGGGTGACGAACGCGCGCGGCAGGTTGCCCGTCCACTTCATGGCCACCCCGCCGGGCCCGCCGCCCCAGGGGCCCACGGCGTTGTTGGGCTCGTCGGTGAACATCGCCGGGATCAGCTCGCCGAAGTCCTTCCCGTAACGGTCGGAGTACGCCTGGTGGGTCAGATGCACGAATTCCGCGACGGCGTCGGGGTTCATGGTGTCCAGGTAGCTGCCGTCGTTGAACCAGGGGTTGTCCGGCGCGATCGCCATATCGAACGCCTTGACGACGAAGCCTTCCGGCGCGTCGGCGGCGTCATCGATGGATTGATATTCGATCAGCCGACCGTCGTCGTCCAACTTGCAGGCGAACAGTCCCACGCGTTCGGCATCGGGGTCTTCCTGGTCGGGGTCTTTCATCACGATGAAATGCGCCCGATAGTCCGGGTTGTCTCGCGTGACGGCCCCGCCGGCAGAGCCCGAAGGCCAGCGGTCTTCGTCGTAGAGGTACGCCTTCATCCCCAGTCGCCTCGCCGCCTCGATGCACGCCGAGATACACGTGAACCATTCCTCGGAGAGGTAGGGGGTCTTCAGCCCGTATCGGCTGTGCATGAAGAACCCGCCCATACCGGCTGCGTGCATGCTTTCGATCTGTCGGGTAAGTCGCTCGGGGTCCAGCTCGCTGTTCCACGACCAGAACGGCGCGCTGCGCCACTCGGCGGTGGGCTGGTCCCAGACGGCTTGAAGGTCTTTGGTGAGGTTCATCGAAGTCTACTCCTGCGGATGGTCGGGCGGGTAGCGGGTGTATTCTGCATTCCGTCCGCCGGTGTGCAACCCAAAACGCGCCGCGGTGGCCGAGGGGATCTCACGTCGGTATTGGCGAGAGGCGATCGCCTCGCTAGAATACGGGCATGGAAAAGAAGGATTACTACGACGTGCTGGGCGTTTCGCGCTCGGCTTCGGACAGCGAGATCAAGTCCGCCTACCGGAAGTTGGCCAGGCAGTATCACCCGGACGTGAACAAGGAAGGTGGCTCGGAGCAGAAGTTCAAGCAAGCCACCGAGGCGTACGAAGTGCTCTCCGATGCGGAGAAGCGGAAGATGTACGACCAGTTCGGCCATGCCGGTCCGGGCGGGGGGTTCGGTGGAGCGGGTGCCCAGAGCACAGGCTGGTCCAACGGCGGTCAGACCGTGAACTTCGAAGATTTCTTCGGCGGGGGCGGCCCGCGCGGTGCCGGCGGCAGGGGGGGCGCCGGCAGCGGCTTTATGCGGATGAGTCTCGAAGAGATCATGGACGCCCTGCGCGGCGGTGGGGGCCAGGCAGGCGGGACGCGCACGCGACGTCGTCCCCGTCGCGCCGCCAAGGGGCAGGACGTTCAGCACGACCTGCAACTGCACTTCGTCGAGGCGATCCACGGAACCACCAAGACGCTCAAGATCGCCCAGGGCCCGGGCGGAGCCGAGGGATCCGAGACGATCGACATCAAGATTCCCCCGGGCGTAAAGGACGGCCAGAAGATCCGCGTCAAGGGCAAAGGGCAGGCCGGGCCCGGCGGTCAGGGCGACCTGTACATCGTCTGCCACGTTCGACAGCACCCGTTCTTCCGGCGGGAGGGCAACGATATCCACGTCGACGTGCCCATCAGCGTCGGCGAGTCGGTGCTGGGCGGGAAGGTCGACGTGCCGACCCTGGACGGGCTGACGACGGTCACCATTCCTCCGGGCACCCCCAGCGGGCGGAAGCTGCGCCTGCGAGGCCAGGGCGTGGAAGGACGCGACGGCGGCAAGGGCGACCAGTACGTCGCCATCAAGGTCGTCCCGCCCAGCGACCTCAGTGAGGAAGGCAAGGAACTCATCGAGAAGTTCAGCGAGGTCACCCAGTACGATCCCCGATCGGACGCCCCATGGAAAAGCGGCCAATAATCCCCCCCGCATCCCGCCGGATCGGCTACGCCATCGCCACGCTGGTGCTGGTGGCGATCGGAGCAGCCCTGACCGGCGGGGTATTCTTCGCCCAGAGCCTCGCCGAGTCGTCCCCGTCGGGCGACGGCTTGGTCTACAGCCGACTGGCGTGGGCGTCGCTGGCGGGGCTGGCGGTGGTGCTTGTGCTGCTGGTGTGGGTCATGGTTCGCTGGTTGTCGGCCGGGCTGCAGGCACGCACCGACTTGCGCGAGCAGGGCCCGCACGTGGACGTCTGGAAACTCTCGGGCGAGCGGATGGAGGTACGCGACGACGAAGAGGAGGGCGAATCACCCGACCACGGAGAACCTAACGAGCCGGGGCGATAAGCAGGACGGTGGGGCGGTCCGGGCTCAGGGTGGTGGTGAATCCGCCCGAGATGCGGAGCGTGGTTTCGTCGGCGAGCATGTGTTCCGGCGAGCGGTAAAGGGGAATGTACCGTCCTTCATGTCGGCTGTAGGAGGTCGTGCGTCGCGCGGTGAGCACCAGTGCCCGCCCGCCGGGTTGGTTGGGGTCGCCCGCAGACAGCGTCACCGGCAGCGTCCGTTCGAGCACGATCGGCTCGCCGGCGATGACCCAGCCCGCCACAGCCGTCGCCGCCACGATTACCACAGCCAGGCCGATCAGTTGGCCGGGCGAGCGATGCATCCACGCCAGCGCTGCCATCGCCAAAGCTGTCACACCCGCCAGCCCGATGAGATTCATCCGCATGCGGGGGTCCCATCGCGGCAGGCCCGCCTGGAAGCGGCGGTACACCCCCGGTGAGACCAGGGCAGCGGGGTCCACGCGATCGATCGGCCAGCGGATGCGGGCGGCCGTGGTCGCCACGGACGAGTCGGCCTGCCCCCGCAGATGCACGTTCCAGGTCTGCTCGCCGGCAGAGGCGGGCAGCAGGACCTCGCGTCGGGCACTTTGGCCGGGGGCAATCGCCAGGGGGAACACGAACGTCGGTCCGCCGCGATCCCATCGCAGGGCGACGCTTTCGACGGCCTGGTCGGTGGTGTTTTCGATCGTCAGCCTCGCCGGCTGAAGGCGGGTGGCGTTCGAGGTGTCTGCTTCCGCCGGCGCGAGTCGGGCCCGGGGCGGCTGGGCAGCCTGCACCGACACGCCCAACAGCGTGAGAATTCCCGACACGACCAGCAACCGGCGCGAGAGACTCATTGTTTCTGGGTCTCCATCGCCCGGGCGACCAGTCGTTTGGCCCGGAGCACCTCCGCGACCGACCACGCCTGGGCAATGCACCCGCGCGGCTCGTGGGGCGCGTCGCCGTCGAAGATCTCGCTGATGTGCCCGATGCACGCCCGGTCGAGATGTTCGTCGAATCCGCTCAGCCACGCCGACGCCTGGCGAAGGGCGGCGGCCTGGCCACGATGGACCTTCAGGTACGCCTCGATGAACGGGCCGATCAGCCAGGCCCAGACGGTCCCCTGGTGGTAGGCACGGTCGCGCGATTCCCAGGAGTTTCCGTATCGCCCGCGGTAGCGCGGGTCGCGCTGGTGGAGCGTACGCAGACCCATCGGCGTCAGCAGGTGCGTGGTGACGGCGTCGACGACGGATTTCTGCTGGTCGTCGGTGAGGGGGCTGTGCGGGACGGCGACGGCGAGGATCTGGTTCGGCCGAAGCGAGCCGTCCGGCGTGCCGTGGGTGATGACGTCGTAAAGACACTTGTACTCGCCATGCCAGAACGCCTCCCGGAAGCTCTCAGCCACGATCCCGGCCCGTTGGGCGCAGGTCTCGGCGAGGTCCGGGTCGCCGCTGCGCTGGGCGACGGTCCGCAGCAGGCTGTGCCACAACGCGTTGACCTCCACGCATTTTCCATGGCGCGGCGTGACGGCCTGGTCGCCGAGCTTGGCGTCCATCCAGGTGAGCTGGGTCTCGGGCGAGCCGCCGACGATCAGCCCGTCCTCGTCGGCGTGGATGCCGAACTCCGTCCCTTCGTGATAGGCCGACACGATCGCGTGCAACGCCGATGCGAGCGTCGAGTCCCAGAAGTCCCGGTCGTCGGTGGCCTGCATGTACCGCTCGGCGGCCAGGGCGAACCACAGTGACGCGTCGATGCTGTTGTAGTGTGCGGCGGGGGTGTAATCGTCAAAGCGGTTGGGCACCATGCCCGCGTGGATGTGCGAGGCGAAGGTTCGCATGACGTTGCGTGCTTCGTCGTATCGACCGGTCTCCAGCAGCAGCCCGGGCAGGGCGATGAACGCATCGCGCCCCCAGTCGGCGAACCAGTGGAATCCGGCGAGAATGGTCTCGCTGGGCTCGCTGCCTGCCTCGGAGAAGGTTCGCCTGACGACGTAGCTGTCCGTGGCGGCTGCCAGGCGACGGGTGGGCTGGTCGGCGTCGCCCATGGCGTCGGCCAACTCCGTGAGACGCTTGGCGCGACGCTCTTTGACGGCGTCGAACTTCAGCGTGGGGTTCTCCTCGATGCCCGCGGTGAGCTGCCAGACGTCCCCGTCGGTCATCTCCATGTGGAAGCATCCCGGGGTGTAGAGGTCCTCGTGGCCGTCCTGGCCTCGCCGGAGGTCGGCCCGGTAGCGGAACCGTTTCCACCAGTCCGGCTGCACGCGGAAGACCGACCCGCCGGCCAGGTAGACCGACGGGCTCTGGGGGTTGTTCGGCTCGGAGACAGCCACCCCGTAGTCGGTGTGCTGGAAGGTCAGGTCGCCGGGCTCTTCCATGGTCCGCAGGTGATGGAAGTCCCGCAGGGCGACGAACGGGAAGGCGTAGAGCGTGCCGCTGGTCCCGCGGAGGGTGTAGCGCAGGGCGACGGTATTCTCCGTATCGTGCAGGATCAGCTCCCGCGTGAGCGTCCCGCCGCCGACGTCGTAGACCATCGTGACGACGGCGTCCTGACGGAACTCGCGCAAATGCCCGACGCCGTTGGGAGCGAAGGTCCCCTCGAACTCGTTGGTGGACAGCTCCAGGCGATGCTCTTTGCACTGGAACTGCTCCATGACGTTGGCCAGCGTGACGAACCGTCCGACCGGCGGATGGGTGCTCGCCACCAGCAGACCGTGATAGCGGCGGGTGGGACAGCCGATGACCGTGCTCGACGCGTAGGCGCCGATGTCGTTGCTGATCAGCCATTCGCGCGAGAGCATCGACTCGGGCTCGCGGGTGTCGATGGGAATCACCGAGGTGGGCGTTGAGCGATCGGGTTGGTCGGTCATTTGGCGTCCTGTCATTGATGAGGGGCGTGCAACTGATTATATCGGCGATTCATGGAATCGAAAGCAAGCAGTCTTTCCGCCCGGCGGGGCGACGATCCCTCGGCGGTGAGATGGGGTGGTGATCGGGCCCGCTGCAGGCCGATAGGGTCTTCAGGACGGGCGCTCGGTTGTGCCCGGGCAATTCTATTCGGGGCCGGCAACGGTGGTAAAGCCCCTTGACAAAGTCCGCGGGATGCGGGACCCTGAAGCCTTCCCAGCCGGCGGTGGCGGCGCGTGCTTTCACCGGTCGGCGGGTCAGGACGCATTGCGGCAGGGAGGTCGCCATGAGACACATGAGACGGATAGCATGGCTGATGGTGGGCGCGGCGTTGCTGGCCGGCTGCAACCAGACGAATTCGTCCTCTTCGGACACGTCGAGAAACGGTTCGAAGAACGGTTCGTCCGGCAGCGGAGCCTTGTTCGCCAAGGCCCATCCACCGATCGCCGACCTGCCGGTTCCGTTCGGGTTCGATCTGGACGAGATGCGGTCGCGACATTGGACGGTGGGCTCGATCCGCCTGGTCGACCACGTATATGAAGGGTCGGCCGACAAGTTCGTCGTGGCGCGGTTCTACCGCACGCAGATGCCCATTAATCGATGGGAATTGGTGCGGGATGTCTTCGCCCAGGGTGATATCCTCCTGGACTTCGACAAGGGCAACGAACGCTGCGACGTAGTGATCAGCGAAAACGGCTGGGGCAACCGGCTAAAGATCAAGGTGCTGCTGACTTCGTCAGGGAAGATCCCCTCGGCCGGCAGCGCGAGGAACACGCACTCAAGGTAGCAGACAGGCCATTATGAAATCAGAACGACGTCACGAACTGCAGCAGAACGAACTGGACCAGGAACTTCACGAGATGGTCCGATGGTTCCGCAGGAATGCCTCCCGCGTGATCTGGATCGTCATCCTGGTGATCGGACTCGTGGTGGCCGGGTGGTATTGGGTGTACAACGCACGCCAGGCCAACGCAGCCATCCAGGGGCAGTTCACCCAGGCGGTGGTCTTCCCCAGCCCCGAGCTCACCCAGGCCGAGCAGATTCAGAACCTCCAGGAACTCAGCGAGGTCAACGACCGGGGCATCGCCGCTGCGGCGACCCTGCGGATGGGCAACATCTACCTGCTCCAGACCACCACCCTGCCCCAGCCGATGGAGGCCGTCCAGGCCGGCGAGCGGGCGGTGCTGCAATTCAATCGCGTCATCAAAGACTTCGCCCAACTGCCGGACATGGTCGGCGCCGCCTACTACGGACTGGCCAAGGAAGCCGAAGGCCGAGAGGACTGGGCCCAGGCCCGGGAATACTACGAGAAGGTCGCCAACATGCCCCAGTTGTCGGGCAACCCCGTGTTGCTGCTGGCACAGGGGGGGCTCAACGGCCTGGCCGGTCTTAAGGAGCCGGTCTATCTCTCGGACGTCAGGCCGATCAACGCGCTGCCGATGGGCCCGATCAACGCCACCCGCGCATTCTTCCGTGCCGTCGATGCAGGTCAGGACGAGACGCTGGCGGCGATGTTCACAAAGAACGGCGCCGCTGGGGAGGCGGCAGAGCTGATCCGCAACCTGCCCGACGGAGAAGCCCCGGGCATCCTGAGCTCCGACGTCGCCGAGACCAGCGCCTTTGTGCTCACCAGGCCGGTTCGGGGCGACGACGACTCGCTCAAGCCGCTGGTGATCCACTTGATGAAGAAGGGCGAGGAATGGAAGATCTCGTCGGTCCGGCTCAAGACCGTCGACCAGGCCAAGGCCGACCAGGTCGCCTTCCGCAAGGAGTTCCCCAAGGCCCGGATCGACATCGAGCCGATGGCCGATTTGTCGCTGGACCCGGTCCTGCCGGAGAGTCAGCCCGAACCCGACGCCGCCGACGTGGACGCCAACGCCGTATCGCCCATCTCGCCGATTGCCCCGGTCGAGACGGACGCCAACAACCCCGAATAACCGACCGATCGACCCGCCACCGGGCGCCTCGTGGCGCCACACAGCGGCGAGGGCGACCCTATATCAGCAGCAAGAAACGGAGTACAACACCCATGGCTGACATGCAGGCCCTGGCCGACGCACTGATCAAAGGCGACCGAGACACCGTCGTCGAACTCACCCAAGCCGCGATTGACGAAGGCACCCCGCCCCGTGAGATCCTCGAAAACGGACTCATCGCCGGGATGGAGGTCATCGGAAAGCGGTTCAAGGCCAATGAAATCTACGTCCCTGAGGTGCTCATTGCCGCCCGGGCGATGAAGTCCTCCATGGAAGTCCTCCAGCCTGAGTTGACCAAGGCCGGCGTCGAACCCATCGGAACCGTGGTGATCGGTACGGTCAAGGGCGACCTGCATGACATCGGCAAGAACCTCGTGGCCATGATGCTTACCGGCGGCGGGCTCAAGGTGGTCGACGCGGGCACGGACGTGGCCCCGGAGAAGTTCGTCGAGATCTGCCAGGCCGAGGGCGCCAAAGTCTGCGCCATGAGCGCCCTGCTGACCACCACCATGCCGCAGATGAAGGACGTGGTCGCCGCCCTGAAGGCTTCGGGCATCGAGACCAAGACCATCATCGGCGGCGCGCCGGTGACCGAGAGCTTCGCCAACGACATCGGCGCCGACGGCTACGCGTCCGACGCCGCCTCGGCCGTCGAGATCGTCAAGCAACTGCTCGGGGCGGCCTGAGTCTGTCGAGTATCATACGCTGAACCCCGCGCCCGTCGCCGGGACGGACCCGCCCGTCCATCTCGGCCGCGGGCGCTGTCGTACCCGGACCCGAGTGATACGCGACCCATGAGCCGACGCAACAAGCAAAAACGCCCCACCATCGAGGAGATCCCTCACGACGGGGACACGCCCTCCCCGCACGAGGCCGACGGGCTCGAATTCGACGAGACCCCAGTGGAGCCCGACGCCGACGAGGACGGGGTGCGGCATGTCCGGATCGAGATCCGCAAGGTGCTCACCGGGCGACGGCTGGACAAGTATCTCTCCGGCCGACTGGGCAAGAGCATTTCGCGGTCGGCCCTGCAACGTTACATCAAGGAGGGCGACGTCACCGTCAACGACGAGGTCGTCAAGTCCTCCTACCAGATCCAGCCCGGCGACGTCATCGACATGATGCTGCCCGAGGACCGCCCCTGCGAGATTCCGCCCGAGCCGATCCCCCTCGATGTCCTCTACGAGGACGACGACCTCATCGCGATCAACAAGCAGCCCGGGCTGATCATCCACCCCGCCCGGGGCAACTGGTCGGGCACGCTGGTCAATGGTCTGGCGTACTACTTCCAGATGAACTGGCGGGATACCGACCGCCAGGGCGAGTCGCTCCCCGACGGCGGCCAGGCGTTTCGCCCGGGCATCGTGCATCGTCTCGACCGCGATACCACCGGCGTCATTCTCGTGGCCAAGAGCGAGCTGGCGCTGTGGCGGCTGGGGCATCAGTTCGAGCATCGCAAGATCAACAAGACCTACACCGCGCTGGTCCACGGGATCGTCGAACTGGACGAGGACATCATCGATCGGCCCATCGGCAAGCATCCGGTCATCAAGGAGCGGTACATTGTGGACCGCCGAACGGGTCGGCCTCACCCGGCCACCACGAAAACCGCGGTCACGCGGTATAAGGTCATCGAGCGGATCGACAATGTCGGCCAGCAGGGCGCGCGATACACGCTGGTGGAGTGCTATCCCAAAACCGGCAGAACGCATCAGATCCGCGTACACATGAGCGGCCTGGGGCACCCCATCGTGGCCGACAAGCTCTACGGCGGCGCCCCGGTGTACGTCTCGCAACTCGAGGGGCGACACGACGTGGCCGAGGGCGAGCTGATCACCCGCCAGGCGCTGCACGCCCATACCATTGAGTTCGACCACCCACGAACCGGCAAGCGAACCACGCTGGAAGCCCCGCTGCCGGCAGACATGTCCGCCACGCTGAGAGAAATTCGCTCGCGACGCGGGGGAAAATGAATATCATCTCACCGGAAAGGAAGGCTGAAATGAGACGTTCCATTCTTTGCGTGACCATTCCGATGCTCCTGTCGGCTGCGCTGCTGGGAGGCTGCGGCGGGGAAGGCGATCCCCCCGGCCCGCCCACCGAAGGCGAAGCGCTCAAGAAGCACCTGCAGGACATCCTCGCCCAACGCCACGAGGCACTGCTGGCCGGCGACCTCAACAAGGCCCGCTCGTTCCTGCTGCCCTACATGCGCGATGAGCAGAAGGCCACTGCCATCTGGGCGGGCTGGGACCCCGACGCCGCAACGGTTCCCGACAGCGTCATCCAGGACGTGAAAAGAAGGGGGCCGAGCTTCAAACCCGGCAAGCCCATCAAGCTGGAAACCCACGACCGATGGGCCCGGCTGACCCAACAGCAGACCGACCACCTTGGCCAGAAGAACGTCATGCGCGGCTACTTCCTGCGCGACGACGGGCGATGGTGGATCGTGAAAGTCGTCGTCTCGTCGTCGGCCGGTATCGGCAGCGACCGGTTCGCCTACGCCGAGGCCGAGACCTATTGGCCCGACCGGATGGCCGAGTATTTCTTCCTTCCGCCGGTGGAGCTGAAGCTGGAACTCGTCGGCAAGGCCGAGTCTTCCTGGGAGGACTTCCGCCTCCGCGCCAGCGTCAGAAATGTCTCGTCAAGGCCGATCTCGAAGACGCAGATGCGGCGGTTCTTCACCACCGTCAACTACAGCAACGGCAAGATGAACACCGCCCGAGCCCCGCGAGGGGAGGGCGTGGACCCGGGCTACGGACCGCTGCCGCCGGGACAGACCCTCGTGCTCGGGGAATTCGACGTGAGCTACCCCACGCGCGACCGCGAAAAGGGCGTGCTCTGGCAGGAAAGCCGCTACCTCTCCAACCGCCTGATCCTGCCGTCTCCGGCCCGCTGAGCCGATCGCGAGCGGCGCGGCAGAAACGCCAACGAAAAGCTGCGACTTCCTCGCCCGAGGGGGTTGCATCGCGGCTGCGATGCTGTATACTACCAAGCCCGCGTGAGGGAAACCCACGCGGCCGACGGGCTGTTAGCTCAGCTGGCTAGAGCGCACGGATCACACCCGTGAGGTCACTGGTTCGAGTCCAGTACGGCCCAAGAGATCGTTGTCCAAGGGGTTATGAGCGGTATCGTCAGGCTTCGCACAGCTTCGCGAAGTCCCGTCAGGTGCGGGGCTTACGGATGGCGTTGTCGCTGGCCTTTCGGATCGCTGCGAGTCTCCGCGACCCTTCGCGGCTGCGGACTGCACCGGATACTGCACCACTTCAGTCGCGCGGTTGAAGCGTTCTTCGGTAGTCTGCAAGTAATGCTTCGCCGCCACAGCAGGCGAGTCGCCGATCCAGTCGCAGCCGACGCGTCAGGCGGTGTCTTTGTTGCTCTCGGCCTTGGCGACGTGGTTGATCACGTCGATCACGCTGTCGGGGTTGACGGAGATCGTATCGATCCCGGCGGCGACAAGGAACTCGGCGAAGTCCGGGTGGTCGCTGGGTGCCTGGCCGCAGAGCCCGACGGGGCGGTCTTTCTGGTGGGCGCGTTCGATGAGCTGCCGGATCATGGTCTTGACGGCGGCGTTCCGTTCGTCGAAGAGTTCGGCGAGCATTTGGGCATCCCGGCCGACCCCGAGCACCAGTTGCGTCAGGTCGTTGGTGCCGATCGAGAAACCGTCGAAGATCTCCGCGAACTCCCCTGCGAGGATGACGTTGGCGGGAATCTCGGCCATTACGTAGACCTCGAAGCCGCCCTCGCCCTGTTTCAGACCGTTTTCGGCGAGGCAGTCGAGCACGCGTCGGCCCTCGTCGACGGTACGGCAGAAGGGGACCATGACGATGACGTTGTCCAGCCCGATGGTCTGGCGGACGCGTCGGATGGCGGCACATTCCAGGGCGAACCCGTCGCGGTAGTGTTCGGAGTAGTATCGGCTGGCCCCGCGGAAACCCAGCATCGGATTGGCCTCGGTGGGTTCGAACCGGGCGCCGCCGACGAGGTCGGCGTATTCGTTGGTTTTGAAATCGCTCAGTCGAACGATGGTCTTATCGGGGTAGCGGGAGGCGGCGATCCGCGCGATGCCCCACGCGAGATGGTCGATAAAGTACTCGCGCTTGTCCTCGTAGCCGGCGGTGAGCTGCTCGATCCGTTCGCGGGCGTCGTCGTCTTCGAGCTGGTCGAAGCGGGTCAGGGCGAGGGGGTGAATCTTGATGACGTTGTTGATGACGAACTCCATCCGTGCCAGGCCGATTCCCCGTGCCGGCAGGGCCCACCAGCGGAAGGCGGCGTCGGGGCTGGCGAGATTCATCAGCACGTCGGTCTCGGTGTCGGGGATGTCGGTGGCGTCGATCTCCTCGACATCGAACTCGAGTTGGCCGGCGTAGACCACGCCTGTTTCGCCTTCGGCGCAGCTGACGGTGATCTCGCGGCCATCGTCGATGGCGTCGGTGGCGTTGTTGGTTCCGATGACGGCAGGGACGCCGAGCTCCCGGCTGACGATGGCGGCGTGGCTGGTGCGTCCGCCCTGATCGGTCACCACGGCCGCGGCGCGTTTCATGACGGGCACCCAGTCCGGGTCGGTCATGTCGGTCACGAGGACGCCGCCCTCCTCGAAGCGGTCGGCCTGGTCGAGGTCGTTGAGCACGAAGGCCTTCCCAGCGGCAATCGCCTGCCCGATCGCCAGGCCCTCGACGATGGTGTCGCCTTTTTCCCCCAGCGAGTAGGTTTTCAGGGTGGCGGCGGCCTTCTGCGACTGGACGGTCTCCGGGCGGGCCTGAACGATGAACAGCTCGCCGCTGTCGCCGTCGCGGGCCCATTCGATATCCATCGGCCGATCGTAGTGCGTCTCGATGGCGACGGCCCATCGGGCCAGTTGCAGCGCGGCGTCGTCTTCCAGCACACGCTTGGGCTGCCGGTCGGCGGGGGTTTCTTCCTCCCGCGTTCCGCCGCTGTCATCCAGGACGATCTGTTTCTGCTTTCGGCCGACGCGGACGTCGATGATGGGCGTGAGTTCCTCCCGATCCAGCAGGGGCTTGAACACCCTGTATTCATCGGGGTTCACCTCGCCGGCGACGACCGCTTCGCCCAGGCCCCACGAGCCGTTGATGACCACGACGTCGGGGAAACCGGTCTCGGTGTCGATGGTGAACATCACGCCGGCGCTGCCCCGATCGGACCGCACCATTTTCTGCACGCCGGCCGACAGGGCGACCTGCATGTGGTCGAACCCCTGCTGCCGGCGGTAGCTGATCGCCCGATCGGTGAACAGCGACGCGTAGCAGTTGCGGACCGCCTCCAGCAGGGCGTCGGGGCCGGTGACGTTCAGAAACGTGTCCTGCTGACCGGCGAAGCTGGCCTCGGGCAAGTCCTCAGCCGTCGCGCTGCTGCGGACGGCCACGTCGACCTCGTCGGTCTCGTACTGCTCGCCGAGCTTTGCGTAGGCATCGCGGATCGCGTCGGCGAGGTCGTCGGGGAACGCCCCGTCGCGGATCGCCTGGCGGATCGACTCGCCCACGTCGGCGAGCTGGTCGCCGTCGTCCAGGCCGTCCAGCTGCGAGCGGATGCGATCTTCCAGCTCGTTGTGGGACACGAATGTGCGGTAGGCGTCGGCCGTCGTGACGAACCCGTCGGGGACGCGGACGCCCTCTTCGGCCAATTCCGAGAGCATCTCACCCAGCGAGGCGTTCTTGCCGCCCACGATGGATGTGTCCTCGGAGCTGAGGTCTCTGAACCAGCGGATGTAATCGGTCTGTGTGTCGGTGCTCATCGAGGTCGTCCTTCCGTAAAGGCTGAGACTGCCAGGCCGCCTCACCGCCGGAGCAAAGCCGCCTTCAGGGAAGTATATCGCTGCGACAGGCCCGGAAGCGGACAGCCCCAGCCAGCGGCGCCGTCGGACGTGACCGGCCTGGAGCGGGCGCCCGACGTCGTTGACCATTGCCTGTGGCAGGCCGGCGTCGCCGAGGTGGTTGAAGTACACCCGTCGGCCGACGCGCGAGAACTGCCCGACGAGACCCGCGTCGGCGTCCGTGTGCACCCGCCCACCACCACCGTCACTCCACGCCGAATTGCCACCCGACCGGCCGTTGAGAACCCCCCTCTGATCCGGTACAATCCCGGCCACCAACGGCACGTCCTATCCACCGTCGGCAAGGCGGCTTGGGGGCGGTTCACGTTCCGCGCCCCACGGTGCGACGGCCTTGAAAGGGAAGCCACATGCCCGACGACAAAGCGCTTCTGCCCGCGCTGCAGGCATTTGCGGATTCGGTATCAGCCAAGATGAACACGCTCACGGTTGGCGAACCCGAAGACCAGCTTCGGGGGCCATTCGAGACTTTCATGCAGGCGGTGGGGGAAGCCCTGGTGCTCGATGTGGTCTGCACGGGCGAAACAAAGCTGGAGGGTCGGCTTGGCCGGCCCGACTACGCCATTCACTCCCGACAGATGCTGACCGGTTACGCCGAGTTGAAAGCCCCCGGCAAAGGGGCCAACGGCCAGCACTTCAAAGGGCACGACCGCAAGCAATTCAAGCGGTTCTCGGCGATCCCCAACCTGCTGTACACCGACGGCAATGAATGGGCACTCTATCGGGAAGGCAAGACAGACCGCCCTATCGTTCGGCTGTCTGGCGACATTGCCACGGAAGGCGCAAAGGCCGTTACCCAGGAGGACGCCGCTGCGCTTACCGGGCTCCTGACCGATTTCATGCAGTGGGAACCGACGATCCCCTGCAAGCGCGGCGGTACCATCGACCTGAAAGCCTTTGCCAAGATGTTGGCCCCGTTGGCCCACATGCTTCGCGAGGACGTGAAGGAGGCCCTTCACCACCCGGAATCTCCCCTGGTCGCTTTGGCGAAGGACTGGCGGGAGCTTCTGTTCCCCGATGCCGACGACGACCGCTTCGCCGACGAGTACGCCCAGACGGTCACCTTTGCCCTGCTGCTGGCACGCAGCGAGAACGCGGACCCGCTGACGCTGACGTCGGCCGAAACAACCCTCGCTGACGGACACAGCCTGCTTGCCCGCGCACTGCAGTTGCTTACCGAGAAGGACGCACAGAAGGAAATCGCCGCGTCGCTGGACCTCCTGCTTCGCGTAATTGCCAAGGTACCCCCTGCCTCCCTCAAGAGCCCCCGCGAGGCGTGGCTGTTCCGCCACAAGGATACGCTCCCGCTGGCCGTGCCTGACGACCCGTGGATGTTCTTCTATGAAGACTTCCTCGCCGAGTACGACCCGAAGCTCCGCAAGAACGTCGGGGCCTACTACACGCCGGTGGAAGTCGTGCTCGCACAGGTCCGCCTGATCGACGACCTGCTCACAAACCGCCTTGGCAAACCGATGGGCTTCGCCGACCCGGAGGTCAACACGCTGGACCCGGCCGTCGGAACGGGCACGTACCTGCTGGCCGTCATCGACCACGCCCTTGCCAAGGTGCACGAACTGGAAGGGGAAGGCACTGTTCCGGGCCAAGCGAAGACACTCGCCGAAAACGTCTACGGTTTCGAGCTGATGGCCGGACCGTTCGCGGTCTCGCAGTTGCGCCTCACGCTCGCCCTGCAGGACTGGGCGAACCTGAAGGGACGCGGAAGACCGCCGAAGATCAACGACGTGAAGGTCTACCTTACCGATACACTGGAAAGCCCCAATACACCCCCGCCCGAGCTTGCCCTGTATCTCAAACCCATTTCCGACCAGCACGCCAAGGCCTTGAGGGTGAAGAAGGACGTACCCGTGATCGTCTGCCTGGGCAATCCACCGTATGACCGCCACGAGGCCGCCGACGAAACCAACAAGGCCCGCACGGGCCATTGGGTCCGGTGGGGCGAAGACGGCGAGGGTACGGCCGCGATTATTCGGGACTTCACAGAACCGGCAAAACTGGCAGGCCACGGTAAGCATCTCACCGGGTTGTTCAATCTGTACGTCTACTTCTGGCGATGGGCGTTGTGGAAGGTCTTCGAGGCCAAGACCGCAGCCGGACCGGGCGTGGTGAGCTTCATTTCCGCGTCCAGCTACCTGGACGGGGACGCCTTCTGTGGCATGCGGGAGCACATGCGCCGTCAGTGCGAGGAGCTCTGGATTCTGGACCTCGGCGGGGAAGGGCGGGGCACCCGCCAGAGCGACAACGTCTTCGCCATCAAGACGCCCGTGGCCATCGCCATTGCCTTCCGGGATAGCGAGGCCGATACCGCCACCCCTGCAAAGGTCCGCTATGCCCGCATCGAAGGCAAGCGGGCCCAAAAACTCAAAACGCTGGGTGGACTGACTCGCTTCGGGGACCTCAAGTGGGAAGACTGCCCCGACGATTGGCATGCGCCATTCCGACCGGAAGGGGAAGGCGAGTTCTTCACCTGGGCACTCTTGACCGACATGTTTCCTTGGCAGCAACCAGGCGTGAAAACGCACAGACCCTGGGTGATTGGGGTGACGGATGATGTCCTGCGAGAGCGGTGGCGGTCTCTGCTATCGGCTTCCGACCGTGCTCAGGCTTTTGTAGAAGAGAGTGGACGTAAGATCACTGACGTTCCAAGTAGACCGCTAACACCAAAAGCCGACAGAACCCCTATAGCCTGCTTACCGACTGATGCTCCATTGCCCCCTGTCTATCAATATGGTTTCCGTTCGTTTGATCGGCAGAGCATACTGGCTGACTCACGCCTGATGACTCGTCCTCGTCCGGATCTTTGGCAGGCAAATGGCAGCAGATCTACAAACCAAGTGTATCTGTCAACCTTGACGAAGCACCCCTTGGACGCAGGCCCTGGGGCAACCGTATCGTCGGCAATACCAGATATGCACCACTTCCGGGGATCATATGGTGGCAAGGATGTTCTTCCCCTGTATCGCGATGCAGAAGCCAAGGAACCGAACATTGCCCCGGGGCTGCTGGAACTGCTGGGCGGGACCTACGGTCGAGAGGTCTCCCCGGAAGACTTCCTGGCCTACGTTTACGGCGTGCTGGCGCAACCGGCGTTTACGGAGCGTTTCGCCGAAGAGCTGGGCACGCGTGAGCTTCGCGTCC
>CAZYIH010000036.1:0-21440 GCA_964646915.1 uncultured Planctomycetaceae bacterium
ACATGGGCTGGAAGCCCATGCCACAAAGCAGGCAGGCCCGCAACTTGTTGCCGGTGGCGCGATGTCGGCACGATCGCAGCGCTGGACACCGACCGATCCGCCCGGTAGGCTGCCTCGCATGACACGCAATGCAACCATTATCGGCGATGGGGCGATGGCGACGCTCTGCTCGCTCCTGCTGCACCACAACGGCTGGTCGGTTCGCCTGTACACGTGCTTCGAGGATCACGCCCGGCAGTTGCGGGACTATCGCGAGAACCGCCGTTTCCTGCCCGACGTTGAAATCCCCGAGGAAATTGAGATCGTCACCAGCCCGGACCTCGCCTTCGAGTCGCCCGAGTGGGTCGTCTCCGCGGTGCCCACGCAGTACCTTCGCGGCTGGGTGGCCCCGCTGCGCGAGCACATCGCCGACGATCTGCCCATCGTCTCGGTGACCAAGGGAATCGAGAACGACACCCTGCTTCGGCCCACGCAGATTCTCTCCGACGCACTGCACGGCGGCGACGAGCCGGCCTCCTACGACGCACCCCCCCTCAACCGCAAGCGAATGGCAGTGCTCTCGGGCCCGTGCATCGCACCGGAGGTGGCGGGGAAGCTCCCGGCGACGGTGGTGATTGCCTCCGACGACGAAGCCCTCGCCGAGGACGTCCAGCAGGCCTTCTCGCTGCCGTGGTTCCGGGCGTATTCCAGCACCGACCGCGTAGGCGTGGAGATCGCAGCCGCCACGAAAAATGTCATCGCCATCGCCGCGGGAATCGTCGACGGAATGCAACTGGGCGATAACGCCAAGGCGGCCCTGCTCGCACGAGGCCTCGCCGAGATCACCCGCCTGGGAGAGTCGCTCGGCGCCAAGGCTGAGACATTCGCCGGCCTGGCGGGCATGGGCGACCTGGTGACCACCTGCATCTCGCCCCACGGACGGAACCGCTCCTTCGGCGAACGGATCGGCCAAGGCAAGAGCGTCCACGAGGCTCTCTCGGCGACGCAGTCGGTGGTGGAGGGTGTCGCCACGACGCGCAGCGTGATGGATCTCGCCGCCCGGCAAGGCGTGGAGATGCCCATCACCCGGGCGATCCGGCGGATCCTGTTCGACGGCAAGGACGTCAAGGACGCCATCCACGACCTGATGACCCGCCCGCTGAAGGCCGAGTAGCGTTCCATGCTCCTCCAGGCGATCCTGGTCGAGACGCACTTCTGGGGGGTGCTGACTGGGCTGGGGGTGGTGGCGTTCGTCGCCGGCCTGGTGGACTCCATCGCCGGGGGCGGCGGACTGCTCACCGTCCCGGCGCTGCTGCTGGTCGGACTCCCTCCCAAGTTCGCCCTGGGCACCAACAAGCTGCAGGCCTCGTTCGGCTCGGGCAGCGCGATGGTGCACTACGCCCGGGGCGGGGCGGTGCAACCCCGACGGCTGATCGGGCCCGCGGCGTGGGTGCTGCTCTGGGCGGGCGCCGGGGCACTGGCGGTTCAGCACCTTCCCAACGACGTCCTGGCCGGTATGATCCCGGTCTTGCTGCTGGCGCTGCTGGTGTATCTCCTGGCCAAGCCGGCCGCCGGCATGGTGGAATCCGCCCCGCGCATGAAGCCCGCTGCCTTCTACGCGATCTTCGGGGCGACGATCGGATTCTACGACGGGTTCTTCGGGCCCGGAACCGGTTCGTTCTGGACCCTGGCGCTGGTGGCGCTGCTGGGCATGGACCTGCCCCGGGCGGTGGGACACACGAAGGTGATGAACTTCACCTCGAACATCGCAGCCTTGGCGTGGTTCCTCGTCGGCGGGTGGGTACACGTCCCACTGGGGTTGGCGATGGGTGTCGGCCAGCTTCTGGGCGCACGGGTGGGCTCGAAGCTGGTGCTTCGCGGCGGCGCGAAAATCGTTCGGCCGGTGTTGCTGCTCGTGGTCGCCCTTACCGCCGGAAAGCTGCTGTGGGACTGGTGGAGCGGAGGGTGAGAGCGACCCGAGGCGATGGACAGAAACTCGCCTGCCTCACCCGCGCGCAGTGCGTGCGCCCGGATACAGGCGGGGCAAACGTCTCAAATCTCGCGGATGGGTTCGCCCAGGACGGGCTTGAGCTGATTGATGCGTCCTTCGACATCGGCGGGGGTGGGCCCTTCGACGGTGAGTTCGATGCTTTGGCCGTCGGCGACCGGTCGGGCGTGGAACCAGCCGTCCTCCAGCGTCACGGTCAGCCCGGCGACGCGACTGATCTTGGCGGCGTCGGCGAATTGCTCGCCCAGCGCATCGAGCTTGGCGGCAGCACCGTCGCCCGGGAAGGAGACCTGCCCGGAGGTGCTGTAGCGGTGCAACGGGGCGATCCGCTCGGAGAAGCTGCCCTCCGACCCCGAGAGCACGCTCAGCAAGGCGCACGTCGCCGCCAGCGGCGAGGGGTTGTGCATCTGCTCACGGAAGTAGAATCGCCCGTCCAGCTCCGCCCCGAACAGGGCGTGCCCCTCCATCATCGTCTTGTTGATGTTCGGCCAGCCCGGCCGCTCGCGACGCGGAACGCCGCCGGCCTGGCGGACCTCTTCGGCCAGCACAGCCGAGCAACGCAGATCGTGGACCACCATGGATCCCGGGGATCGCGACAGCAGCGGCGCGCTCACCAGGGCTGCGACCAAATCCGCCCGGACGGGTTTGCCGTTCTCGTCGACGAACTGGCAGCGGTCGCCGGCCGAGTCCAACGCCACCCCCAGATCCGCGCCGGCCTCGACAACGCGCCGGGCGACGGCGGCGTAGCCTTCCGGGTGCGTGGGGTCGGGACGATGGGCGAACTGCCCCTCGAAGCCGGCGTTGAGCACCTCCACCGAGAGGTCCTCATGGGCGAGCACCTCCGGGATGATCTCGCCGGCAGCGCCGTTCGAGGCGTCCACGACAATCGACATCGCACCGGAGACGGTGAGTTGTTTGCGAACGTGGGCGACGTACTCAGCCCGCAGGTCCACGTCCTGTTTGGCGACCATCGAAGCGGTCTTGGGCATGCGTTGGATGGACCCGACGATGCGCTCGACCTCGGCCAACCCGGACTCGCGACCCACCGCGCGGGCCTTGAGACCCACCAGGCGAAACCCGTTGAACTCGGCGGGTCGGTCGCCGGCGGAGATGTAGATCCCGCCGGCCGACGCGAGCCGATCGACGGTGAACTCCAGGCGAGGCAGGTCGCACAATCCCAGCTCCGCACAGCCGGCACCGGAAGCGGAGATCCCCTCGATGACGGCTTCGGCGAGCGTCACGCTGTGAGGGCGCACATCCCAACCCAGCACAATGCGGTTGGTCGACGCCTGCCCCCGCTCGTAGCCGCTGAGGCGCGTGCGCAGGAACTGCGCCACCGCGTGGCCGACGCGCCAAGCGAGGTCTTCATTGACGTCACGAGGCACCCGGCCGCAAATGCCGGATGGATTGAACGGGTTCTTCGCGTTTGACATGCAGGCCCTTTCGGTGCGTCCAAGACCCGATTAGACGCCATCCGGTCCTGAAATGCAACGGGAAGACGCTCCGTCGGCAGAAGCTACGGATGGGCGTCAGGAAGAACCTGCGCACGGGGCAGTGTCAGCCCGGCGCGAACGGTTCGCTAGGATTGTCCGAAACGGTTGAGGTGCGTGACCTCGTCGGGGGTGGGCTTGGTCGGCCGATCGGGTGTCTTCTCGGGGATGCCCACCGGCGTGAGCGACCAGACGCGCAGATGCTCCGGAACGCCGAGAATCTCGCGGAGATCGTCCTCGCAGCGGCGGATGGCACCTTCCACCCAGCAGCCGGCGTAGCCCAACGCCACCACAGCCAGCAGCATGTTCTCCATCGCGGCCGAGGCGTCCTGCACCCAGAACGGCCCGAACTTCGTCTCTTCCGGCTCGATCGCCAGCACCACCGCCGCCGGGGCGTTGTTCAGCGCGGGGCTCAGTTCCCGCATGCGAGCCATCACGTCCGGGTCGTCGACGATGATGAACTGCTTGCCCTGCACATTGCAGCCGCTGGGTGCTTCCTGGCCGGCGGCGGCGATTTTCTCCAGGACGGTGCGTGGGACGGCGTCACTCTTGAAGCTCCGGACGCTGCGGCGGGAGTTGACGATGTTGAAAAAGTCCATCGAGAGATCCTTTCGTTTCTGACTGATCGGCGAGTCTGCCCCATTGTATCGCCTCGCCCGGCCGGACCGGGGGCCTGGAGCGGATCAGTCGGGGAAGAATCGCGGCTCGTTCATGCCGCCATTGTTGCCGGGACGCGTGGCGGGCTCGTCGTCTTCGGGCGCAAGCGGCCGAGTGGATGGGGTCGGCGTCTCGTCTCGGATCGGTCCGCCGGCACCGTCGCCAATGTCCGCCCCGAGGCGAACAAACGTCATCTGTTGCCACGGTTCGTCGGCCAAGTGGAGAATCGCGCGGTCGCCCCCGTCGATCAGGCGGAGTTTGCACGCGAGGCGGGCACCGCCATGCTGCAGGAGAAGCTCGTATCGCCCCCCGTTGGTGTACCGGGCCTGTCCGGTCACCCCGGAGGCGGGAAACCTCACGCCAAATCCGCCGTCGTCGGCCTGCACGATCATGCGATCCGGGCCGGCCTGCTGCAGCGCCGCCATCACCGGCTGGTCCAGCAGCGGCTTGAGATTCCGCGGCTGCGATTCAGCAAACTGTCCGATGAGTTTCGTCTCGTCGACGGACGTGAACGTATCGCCCACCGCGATCTCCTTCTCGCCAACACCGGAGAGCACCAGCGTTCCCCGGCGGTACTCCTCGGGCAGCTCGAAGATCAACTCTATCGACCGTCTCCGTCGCGGGGCGATGGTGTACCGCGGTTGGCTGACCCGCTGGGGGAGAAATCCACCGCCCCCCGGCGTTCCCAGCGAAGCGAATTCCTGCCCCATGGACGTGACCACCACCTGCGTACCGGCCGTCCGCATCACGTAGGGCGCGTCGCCGGCTTGGATATCGACGGTGACCAGCCAATAGGCCCTGCCCAGCGGCGCAGGGAAGTAGCCATCGTGAGCAAACGGGCTGACGCGGGCCGTCACCACGCGGAACCGGGGCTTGCGCCGCAGAGCGGGCTTGGTGGTGACGTGGTCGGTGTTGCCGTCGATCGTCCTGCCGTTTGGTGTGTCGTCCTGACTGCCGCTGCCGCCGTTGCCCGTGGCGGCGATGTTCTGCCCATTGTCTCCGCCCGGTCGGTCGCCCTCATCCCCGTTGCCGACCAGGATCGGCCAGGCGAGGAACGTCACGAACGCCCACATCGCCACTGCCGTCAACAGCAGGTACGCGATCAGGCGGCGGCGCGAGCGTTTGACCTCTCGCTGTCGGGCGGCGTGGCGAACCTTCGCTGCCTCGCGACGGGTATTGACTCCGCCGGTGGCGTCCACGGTGCGGGACTCCGCCTCGTGCAGGGCGTGGGCGGCGGCGGCAGGCGCGTCGGTATGGGAGAGGTCCAGTTCCTCGACGGTCTCCTCGTTGGCCATCGCCAGCGCCTCGATCTCGAAATCGTTGGCGTCGTCGGGGTAGGGTACGCGGATGTGCGACTTGCACGAGGGGCACTTGGCACGTTTGCCCGCCAGGCGTGCGCCGATCGTCAGATGGCGCCCACACGACCCGCAAGTCAGGTGGATTTTGGAGGTCTTCTTCATCGCCTCCCGCGCCTCGTCGGCGAAGGAGACGTCGATCGCCTCGAAGACGTGCGTTTCGTCCGGATCGGGAGGCTGGGCGGCCTCGGCGAGGAGGTCGGGCAGAGCGACCTTGGTTCCGCAGCGCGGGCACAGCAGGCCTTGGCCCACGTCGCCGGCGTCATTCACCGCCTTGCCGCAATGTCCACAGACTACATTCACCGCATCATCCGCCTTCGTGTCGATATCGCTGGGCGATGGGCATCCGCCGCCCCTGCCCGAACGCCCGGGCCGTCATCTTCAGCACCGGGGCGGCCTGTTTGCGCTTGTACTCGGCGAGGTCCACCATGCTCACCACGCGCCGGATCACCTCCAGGTTGTAGCCCTCCCGGGCGATCGCGCCGGCCGTCATGTCCTGTTCTATGTATCGTTCGAGAATCGCATCCAGCAGAGGATATTCCGGAAGTTTGTCCTGGTCGGTCTGATCGGGCTTGAGCTCTGCGGAGGGCGGCTTGTCGATGATGTTCCGCGGAATGCGATCGGTCCGGGCAATGGCATTGATGTGCTCAGCGAGGTGGTAGACCTGCATCTTGTAGACGTCGCCCAGGGGCGCCAGCCCGCCGGCCATGTCTCCGTAGAGCGTGCAGTATCCCACCGACAACTCGGACTTGTTGCCCGTGGCCAGCGGGAGGTGACCCATCGCGTTGGAGTAGGCCATCACGATCGTTCCGCGGATGCGTGCCTGGACGTTCTCGGCGGCCACCTCGGCAGCCGACGGATCGATATCGCGCCGAAGCGCTTCCTCGAAGGCGGCGTGCATCGGCTCGATGGCGACGGTTCGGTAGTCCAGCCCGCAGTTGCGGGCGAGTTGTTCGGCGTCGTTGAGCGAGTGGTCGGAGCTGTATCGGCTGGGCATGGCGATCGCCAGGACGTTCTCGCCACCCAGGGCGTCGGCGGCCAATACCGCCACCACGGCAGAGTCGATCCCGCCCGAGAGCCCCAATACCGCCGATTCGAACCCGCACTTGTAGGCGTAGTCCCTCAACCCGGTCTGCAGGGCCAATCGGAGACGTTCGATGGGCTCCTCCAGAGCTTCGACGCGGGCATCGTCGGGGGCGTCGGTGTCGATCAGCAGCAGATCCTCGGCGAAGGGTTTGGCGCGGGCCACGACCTTCCCGTCCGGCCAGACGACGGCCGAGCATCCGTCGAACACGAGTTCATCGTTGCCGCCGACCTGGTTGACGTACACGATGGGGCAACCGGCCCGGGCGGCCTGGCGGCGGAAGAGGTCCTCGCGGACGACGGCTTTGCCCATCTGGTACGGGCTGGCGGCCATGTTGATGATCACGCTCGCCCCTTCCCGGGCGAGTCGCCCGACCGGGTCGTGTCCGTAAAGCTCCCTGCCGAGGGCGTCGGCGTCCCAGAGGTCCTCGCAGACGCTCAGCCCCAGCGTGGTTCCGCCCAGTTCGATCGTCCCGATTTCGGTACCGGGCTGGAAGTAGCGGGTCTCGTCGAACACGTCGTAGGTCGGCAGCAGTGCCTTGACGTGCACGTGGGCGATCCTGCCGCCGGTCAGCAGGGCTGCGACGTTCTGGATCGGCCGCCCGCTGTCTTCGGGCGTGGGGCGCACGTAGCCCACCAGGGCCGCGATGCGGGTGCAATGCGAGGCGAGTTCCTCGACGGCAGCGACGTTGTCGGCGACGAAGTGCTCCTTGCTCAGCAGGTCTCTGGGCGGATAGCCCGGAACGCTCAGCTCGGGGAACACCACAAGCTCGGCGCCGCTCTCGGCGGCGGCGTCGATCATGTCGGCCATCCGGGCGGTGTTGCCGGGAATATCGCCGACAATCGGGTCGTACTGGGCGAGTGCTATCTTCATGGCGGTGCGTCCATTCGGTTTCGGCGTCGGCGAGGGCGGATTGTATCAGATGCCCGCGCGAAAATCGCCCCGCCGCTGGAGCAGAGCGATCCGTCGCTCCGATAGGAGAATATCTCCTGGTTGGAGCGTCGTCTACGTATAATAGGTACGGTAGGATGTTCGTGCAGACTGCCCTCAACTCCAGAATAAGGAACAACGCCGATGAACCCGAAACGATTCGCTCTGGTCGCATTGCTTGCAAGTGCAGCTTTGGTAGTTGGTTGTGACAAAAAGGTCGAGGTCACATTCGTGAATACCTCCTCCCAGGACCTCCAGATTGAGTGGGCCGAGCAGGGCATCGCGGGCATGCCGCTGGGTACGGTTCGGGCCGGCAGCAAAATGAAGCACACCGTGAAGGAAGATAAGGACATGCTGCCGACGTGGTTCCAGTGGACCGCCGGCGAGGGGCAATACAGCGGCAAGGTGAGCATCACCGAGGACACGCCGGGCAAGCTCTGGGTGGACGTCGTCGAGCAGCGCCTGCGAAACGCCAAGGTCGAACTCAAGGAAACCCGCAAGATCGAGACCGACCCGATCCCGATTTACGAAGACACCGTCGTGGACTGATCGCCCCGCGGGGCCAGGAGTGCCCATGGACATCATCAACGCCATATCGAAAGCCCGGTTCAGCTCGGCCAAGGCCCAGTGCGTCCAGCTTTCCCGCGATGGTCAACTGACCTCGCAACTGGTGTGCATGGAACCCGGGCAGACGCTGACCGTCGAGAAAGGTCAGTGGAGCTACTACGTGGTGACCGGCGAGGTCGAGGTATCTGCCGGCGGAGAATCCACCCGCCTGCCCACCTCACAACTGGCGACGACGGCCCCCGACGAAACCCACAAGCTCTCCACCCCCGGCGAGCGACGCGCCGTCGTGCTGGCCATCGGGACAACCGACGGATAGACCGGCGGACGAACTCAACCGAAACACGCATTTTCAAGGGCGCAGCCGCCAATGACAGCGGCTGCGCCCGACCTGTTTACCGAGGGAACCAATGCTTGCGCAACTCACTTACGCCTACTGGGTACAGATACTCGAAGCGGCGATGTTGGTGTGTTTCGGGTTCGGCTGGCCGATCGACGTGGTCAAAACGCTGCGCGTCAAGCGGGTGGACGGCAAGAGCATCGGCTTCATGTCGATGATTTTCGTCGGCTACCTCGCCGGGATGAGTTCGAAGTTCGTGGAGTGGGCCGATTCGGGCACCCTCGAAGACGTCACAGCCCTCTACGCGTTCAACGCGGTGATGGTCGGGCTCGACATCGCGTTGTATTTCCGCTACCGCCGCGCCGGCGATAAGCCCGTCCCCGGCCGGGTTGAGGTGTGATCTACTCCAGGCCGCGTTCCAGGGCGAGGAGGTCTTCGTACGTCTCGCGCCGACGGACAACGCGGAACGAGTCGCCATCGACGAGCACTTCCGGCGCCCGCGGGCGGGTGTTGTAGTTGCAGGACATGGTGAATCCGTACGCCCCGGCGCTGAAGACAGCCAACAGGTCGCCCCGCCGCAGGGGCGGCAGGACGCGGTCTTTCCCGAGGAAGTCGCTGCTCTCGCAGACACCGCCGACGACGTCCACCTTCACGCCGCCTTCGGGGGCGAAGCTCATCTCGCGCACGGGCGGCTGGGCCCCGCTTTCCAGAACAGCCGGGTAGATGAAGTGCTCCCCGCCGTACAGTGCCGGGCGGAGCAGATCGGTCATCGAGGCGTCGACGATGGCGAAGTTCCGTTCGCCGCCGCTTTTGACGTACTGCACTTCGCCCAGCAGAATGCCCGCATTGCAGCTGATCTGTCGGCCCGGCTCGATGACCAGTTCCAGCCCCGTTCCGCGCAGAAGCGGCACGATGGACTGGGCGTATACCGCTGCCGGCGGGCTGACGCCTTCCTCGTAGTCGGCGGCATATCCGCCCCCGATGTCCAGCAGCCCGATCTCGAACCCCTCGCCCCGCAAACGGTCGATCAACTGCAGCGTTCGCTGGATCGCCTCCACGTAAGGCTGGGGGGAGTAAATCGGCGAGCCGATGTGGATGTGAATACCGTCCAGCTTGACATTGGCGTCGCCGGCGTACTCGCGGAAGAACCGCACCGCCCGCTCGATGTCGACCCCGAACTTGCTCTCCTTCTTGCCGGTGACGGTATAGGTATGCGTGTTCGGGTCGTACACGTCGGGGTTCACGCGGAGACACGCCCGGACGCTCTTGCCCTCGTCGGCAGCCAGGCGAGAGAGATTCTCGAATTCCGACTCGCTCTCGACGTTGAAGGCCTTGATCCCCGCGTGGATGCCCAGGCGGATTTCGTCGTCGGTCTTGCCGACACCCGCGAAGACGATCTTGTCGGCGTCGCCCGCTTCCAGGGCGCGCGTCAGTTCGCCGCCACTGGTGACGTCGAACCCGCAACCCTCAGCCGACAGCAGCTCCAGGACGTGCAGGTTGCTGAGGCTCTTGAGCGAGAAACAGACCGTCGGCGAAAGCGCAGCGAATGCGTCGGCCAGCTTGCGATAGTGATCGATCAGCGTCTGGGACGAGTAGATCCATACGGGCGTGCCGATTTCCTCGGCGATCCGCCGGACGGGCACGTCCTCGCAGTGCAGTTCGGTTTTGCGATATTTGAAGGAGTCCATCGGGTTCCTCTCAGGGGGTTGAAATCAGGCGACACAGTGTAGCCGCGCCAGCCAAGGGTCTCAAGAGCGTTCACGGATCGGACCAGACCCGATTACTCGCCTTCCGGAACTCAGATTCCGGGAACGCACCGGCGTGGGAACACGCCGGTGGCACCAGAATTGTCGCATGGGCTTCCAGCCCATGCAGTCACGGCCTGGAAGGCCGTGCCACGGCGGAATGACTCAGGATTTCCATCGTCGCATCGCCTCGGCCGCCCTGCGGCGCAGAAACAGCTCGGGTTGCTCCATCGCCGCCCGGGGGCTGACCGCGCCGGCCACCAGGGGCAACACGTCGGCGAAGGCGTCCGATGGCGCGTCGGGCTGGGCGGTCCCGGGAATGCACACGCAGGGAACACCGGCGATGTGGGCATCTTCCGCCACCGCCAGGGGCGCCTTGCCATAGGCGGTCGACGCATCGAAGCAACCCTCACCGGTGAGGCAGAGGTCTGCTCCGCGAAGTCGACCGGCCAGGTCCACCGTCCTGGCGACCAGGGCGGCCCCGTTCTCCAGCGACGCGCCCAGCAGGCCGGCCAGACCCGCGCCGAGCCCGCCGGCAGCCCCGCCCCCGGTCATGGCGGCGAGGTCCACGTCGAATTGTTCGTTCACGATGGCAGCAAGCTGCGCGAGGTTCTTCTCCAGCGAGACGACCCCCTCGGGGGTGGCGCCCTTCTGCGGGCCGAACACCGCAGCCGCCCCGCGATCGCCCAGCAGCGGGTTGGTCACGTCGCAGGCGGCCCGGAGCGTCACCTCCCCCAGGCGGGGGTCGAGGCCCGACAGATCAATTCGGGCGAGATGCTCCAGATCCGCGTTGGCGATACCGCACACGATCGGCTCGCCGGCGTCGTCATGGAACTCCGCTCCCAGCCCCTGCGCGCAGCCGGTGCCGCCGTCCACGCTGGCCGACCCACCCAGGGCAACGATGATCTCCCGCGCCCCGGCGTCGATGGCGGCGGCGATGAGTTGGCCGGTCCCGAAGGTCGTCGAGCGGTGCGGATCGCGCAGCTCGCGGGGCACGTGCGCCAGTCCCGACGCGGCGGCCATGTCCAGCACTGCCGTCCTGCCGGCGATTTCGCCCTCGCCGGTGGCCCGGGCCCGGGCAGCCGAGATGCCCACCTCGCCGGGCAGCACCGCCCGTTGCGGCAGGGCGAGCATGGCGAACCGCGCCCGCAGCTGCGAGCCCAGCGCGTTGTAGACATCGGCGTGCACCCACTCGCCCCCGAGGGCGCCCAGCATCGCCGCGGCAGTGCCTTCTCCCCCGTCGGCCATCGGGCATATGTCGATCACTGCCGACGGGCACGCCGAGAGCACACCCTCGGCCAGGGCGGCTGCGACGTCGGAAGCGGCGAGCGATTCCTTGAATGAGTCGGGTGCGATGACGACTTTCATAACACTCCTTCGATCAGGCGGCGGGGCTCATCGGCCTTTCTTGCGTGCGGTGAGGGTCACCCAGGCGGCCACGTTGCCGCGGGCCACGCCGATGCGGACGGACTCGCCGGGTTTGAGGTCTTCCAGGAGCGCGCCCACGTCGGCGGGACTTTTCACGTACATTCGCCCGACCTGGAAGATCACGTCCTTGAGCTTGAGCCCGACCTTCTCGGCGGGGCTGCCCTCGTCCACGGACGTCACCATCAGCCCGCTTTCCAGGGGCAGGTCGAGGTCGCCGGCGAGCTTGCCGGTCACGCGGCGCAGCGTCATACCGAAATGCTCGCGCGCCAGCTGGTTGGCGTTGGGTTTGGGCTTCTGTGCGAGTGTGACCGCCGCGCCGAACTTCTTGCCATGCCTCCGCAGCGCGAGCTTGAGCGTGTCCCCGGGCTTGCGGGGGATCATCGTCACGATGAAATCGGTGATCTGCCCGACGGCGTTACCGTCCACCCGCGTGAGGTGGTCGCCCTTCCGCAGGCCCGCCTTGTCGGCGGGGGTGTCCTTGCGGACCTCGGTCACGATCAGTTGCGATCGGCCGGTTTGTTTGTCTCGCTGCTGATCCAGCCGAGCGCCGAACACCACGCGATTGAGTCGCTCGTAGTCCAGCAGATCGGGGAACTCGCGGGCCAGGGCGTCGACGGGAATCGCAAAGCCGATGTTCTGGGCATCGCCGCGGATTGCGGTATTGATCCCGATGAACTCGCCCTTGATGTTCAGCAACGGCCCGCCGGAGTTGCCCGGATTGATCGGCGTGTCGGTCTGCACGAGCCCTTTGTACTTCGCGCCGCTGGGGAAGGTCAGCTCGCGGTCGGTCGCGGAGATGATCCCGCGCGTCAGCGAGTTGGCCAGTCCCACCGGGTTGCCGATGGCGATGACCGTCTCGCCGACCATCAGGTCGTCGCTGCGCCCCAGGGGCAGGTGCGGGAACGTCTCTCGCTTCGGGTGGGAGATCTTCAGAATTGCCAGGTCGCGGGACGGCTCTGCCGCCAGCACCTCTGCGGTGCATTCGGTGTCGTCGGCGAGGGTGACCTTGATGCTGTGAGCCCGGGCGATGACGTGCGCGTTGGTCACGACGTAGCCGTCCGGATGCACGATCACGCCGCTGCCGAGGTTCTGGACCGTCACGTTGCGACGGAAGGGGCTGGGGAACATCTCGTCGAACATCCCCCGCGTGCGAATCACCGCCTTGGTGGAGATGTTCACCACGGCCGGCTTGGCGCGGCGATAGGCCAACACCACCGGCGTAACGCGCGGATCGTTGGGGTCCAGCGGCATGTTGGCGTCGCCGGCGCGAGCGTTGGCCGATGCGCAGAGGATCAGCACGATCACCAGCAGCTGTCGTTTCAGCATGTCAGCACCTCCAGGTACTTCTCCTTATAGGTGCTCCCCACGTTGACCGCCTCGATGTGTCCGATGCGTTCGCGGGCGGGCCAATGCGAATGGCCGCAATATACGTGGGAGACCTTCGGGCAGTCCAGAAGCGTTTGCCCCAACCGCTCAGCCCCGAGGTAGGCGGCCGCGAAGGCGAACCGGTCCGGGCGATGTTGCGGAACCAGCTCTCGGAACGGCAGGTGATGCATCATCGCCACGATGTGCTCGCAGCGAGGGGCCAGCGCGTTGAGCTGCTCGGCCAGGCGGGCGTCGCAACGGGCGGTGAACTCCTCGTCGCTCATCCCCAGTCGAACGCATTGGCCGTCGCGCCAGCGAACGCCCATGCGCATGTGTCGTTCGGTGAGCACCTCGCGATGCTCGGCGATGAGTTCGTCCATGCCGTAGTACTCCGCCGCTCCCGGCGAGGCCTTGGCGAGGTAGAACGGCAGCGGAATGCCCAGCGATTCGTCGCGCATCGAGTAGTCGTACCATCCGATGGACCCGACCAGGCCGACCCCGTCCAGGATGGTCGGTTCGTGATCCAGCACGGTGAAACCCGCCTCGGCCGCCACCGCGGGAATCACCTCGTGGTAGCGCACCAGCGAGTCGGGCCCGTCCGGCGTGGTCCACAGACAGTGGTTGCCCGGAACCAGGAACTTCCTGCCCGGGAACTCCGCGAACAGCGCCAGACAGTGGGCGAAGGGTTCGAGGTCTTCACCGGCGGTGTCGCCCAGCAGCACCAGCGCATCGCCCCCCTGTCGGCAGGCGCGGCCGGCGAGGCGCTCGACCGGCTCGCGCGAGCGGGAGATGTTGTAGTGCAGATCGGCGGTGATAAAGATCTTCATGGCTGGGTCCGATTGTACGTCAGTCGGCCCGGCGTGTCTGCACCGAGCCAACCGAGACAAGTTCGCGCTGTCAGCCGGCCGACATGGTGTATAATGATTTGGCGCACGGACATTTGACAAATGCTCGGTGCGCTTTAGTATGCGTAACGCCGGGAACGGGGTTTGACCCCGCCGGGCGGGCCAATTATGACCATCGATCGAGAACGTGAGAAGTTCAGCTCCGAGGAACTGGCACGGTGCCTCAGTCACTACGACCTGGGGGCGGTTCACCGCGTGCAGGACTTTCCGCGCGGCTCGCGGCGCGCACCCAAGGTCGTCATCGAGGCCGACAAGGGCAAGTTCCTCCTCAAACGCCGCGCCAAGGGCAAAAACGATCTGGCGAAGGTCGCCTTCACCCACCAGATCCAGATGACACTGGCGGCCCAGAACTTCCCCCTGCCCCATCTGATCGGCACCCGGGAGGAGAACAACTCGCTGCTGATTCTCGACGAGAACGTCTACGAGTTGTTCGAGTACATCTCCGGGGGCGGCTACGACGGCTCGCTGGACGCGACGCACCATTCCGGACGGATCCTCGGGCTCTACCATAAGCTCCTCGAGGAGTTCGACCCCGAGTACGACCCGCCCCGCGGCAGTTACCACGACGCCAAGGCCATCCACCAGGCCATCCGCAACACCGTCGGTTCGATCCCCCTGGATACGCGCCCCCCCGCCGAGGTGCTCACCCAGACCGTCGGGAGCGTCGAGCAGCGGTATCTCGACTGCGCCGCAGCCGTCAATGAACTCGGGCTGGACGACTGGCCCGAGCAGATCGTCCACGGCGACTGGCATCCGGGCAATATGCTCTTCAGCGAGCATCGTGTGGTGGCCGTCATCGACTACGATGCCGCACGCCTCCAGCAGCGGGTGATCGACCTGGCAAACGGGGCCCTGCAGTTTTCCATCATCGGGGGCGACGAGAATCCCGCCGCCTGGCCGGACTATCTCGACGAGTCGCGTTTCAAGCGGTTCATCCGGGCGTACGACGATATCAACGTCGTCTCGACGGCAGAGCTGCGGGCGATTCCCTATCTCATGTGCGAGGCGATGATCGCCGAGGGCGTGCTGCCCATCGCCGCCACCGGAAGCTTCGGGCGGTTCCAGGGCTTCTCATTCCTGCAGATGATCTCCCGCAAGATCGACTGGATCCTCTCGAACAAAGACGAGCTGGTCTCCATCGTCGCCGACTGATCGCAACCCGCTTCAGGGAGCGGTCAGACGCGTGTATTGATCCCCCCGCCCGGCGCGGACCTGCTCGATCAGCTCCGGACTCCACGAATCGGCGCGAATCAGCGGAGCGATGTAGCTGGCGACGAACCCGCTGGCCGATGACGACATGTGCCCGCCGCTGTGACCGGTGCGGGCCATCTCCTGGGTCCACCCGATCTGATGGAGTTTGCGGTACAGCCGCCGACGCGTACCATAATCGGGCACCTCGAAGCCGCTCTTGCCCGCCGAGGCAGTGTGCTTGCCGTCCATGGTCCCGGTGATCGTCGTGCCCAGCCCCAGCAGCATCCAGTCGCCGGAGGAATGAAAGTTCACGATCCCCTGCTCGACGTTCGCCAGCGCGCGGTCCAGCATGTATTCCGGTGAGAGCGACGGAGCGAGCATCACCACGCCGTCCACCGGCGTGTCGGGGGGCATCGCCTCGGCCGCCCAGGCAGCCATCGCCCCCCCACCGCTCTGTCCCACCAGGTACACCGGGTTGCCGGGATACTGCATCTTGTAGCGCATCACGCGGTCGGCCAGGTCGTAGGAAAGCTGGCGATTGCGCTGGTGGGACCGCTGATTGATCACCAATCCCATGCGGGTGGCCCATTCCCAGTTTTCGATGGCCATCTCCACCCCGCCGGTATCCAGGCCCCTGCAGATCGCCTCGTTCAGCGGCCCGCGTCCTTCAATGCCGCTCAGGACGACCACAAGCCCTTTCTCCAGGCGAGGTTCGGTCACATAGGGCTGGCCGCTACCGCAACCGACCGACAGGAGCATCATCGAGAATGTCAGGAGAATTCCAATTCGCATAGTAGTCCCTATATCGGACGCACCCGACGAATGCGTGCGTTGGCTTCGAACTTTTCCGGCGCCTTGACCGGCCCAACTCAACGCCCCGCTCGACCCGCGAGAAACTCGCCCTCACGGACCTCCCCGATAAGCTCCGGATTCCACCGGGGCGCCAGGACCAACGGAGCCACGAAATCCCGCACAAACCACCGGGCCGAGCTGGACAGGTGCCCGCCGAGATGACCGCTGCCGGCCATCTCCGGCTTCCACGAAATCTGGTACACCTCGCGGTACGCCTCCGCCGCGGACGAACCCGCCGGAACCGCAAACCCCACCATGCCCGCCGATTCGCTCCGCTCACCGTCCATCGTACCCGCCATGCGCGTACCCAGACCGAGAATCACCCAATCGCCCCGGCTGTGAAAGTTCACCACGCCACGCCGACTCGCTGCCACCGTCCGCTGCAGGTCCGTCGTGGGCGACAGCGCCGCAGCCAGCAGAATCACGCCCTCCAGCGTGTTCCGCGGCAGACGCTCCGCCGCCCAGACCGCAATCGCACCGCCGCCGCTCTGACCCACCAGAAACACCGGCCGACCGGGATAGTCCACCTTGTACTCCGCCACTCGACGCGCGACGGCCTCGGCCTGGCGATAGTGGTGCTCGCTAGCCCGCAGGTTGTACCACCACATCCCCGGAACGGCCCATGGGTAGTTCTCGATGGCCAGGTCCACCCCGCCGGCGTCCAACCCCGCGCAGATCGCCTCGTTCAGCGGGCCGCGACCCTCCACGCCCGAGAGCACCACCACCAGGCCCCGCTCCAGGCGAACTTCGGACACGTACGGCTGATGGTTGCAACCAGTCGCAACCAACGCCGCCAACCCGATTAATCCGACCATTGGATATCCATGTCTTCCAGTCATTCGGCCGAGTATATCGCCTCCCGCCGCCGCTGCGCAGGAGATTTCTCCGGGCAGGATCGCCTGCAAGGCCCTGCTGCGTGGTAAAACCATGGTCAAGCCCTCCCGAGCTTGCCGCACCCCCCCGCAGACCGCCGTCACCAGCGTTGGAGCGAACACAAAACAGCTCGCCCGGCAGCGGAGCGAGCCTTCTGTCTGGCGGTGATGAGGAGTTTTGTGGTGTCCGGGGCGGCTGGGGAGGCTATCCTGTTGGGTCAGAGGACGGGGCCGGCGCTACCGAAACAGGCCGTAACCCGCCGGGGGTTGGTTGGTTTCAGGAGAGCCAAAGCAAGACCGGTTTCACCATTAGACAAAGGATCGATCCATGAACACGCGTTTCGCCACTCGTCGGATTTCGTTGCTGTTGCTCGTCGCGGTTGCCTTCGGTGCGTTGTCGGCGCTGTCGGCCGTCGCCCAGGCCGAGGACAAGGTCGCCAAGGTCTCCCACCCGTTCCTGATGTGGACGGCCGAGGAAGCCAAGGCCCTCAAACAACGCATCAAGAGCGATCCTGCCGTCAAGAAGCAGTGGGAGCGGACGGTCAAGATCGGCCGTTCTTCCAAGGCGTCCAAGGTATTCGTCGACCTGCTGGAATATATGGTCATGGGCAACGAGGAATTCGCCAACGACCAGCGGAAGAAGCTGATCCGCTTCATCGGCCACAAGCCCGATCCGATGACGTGGAACGTCGACCTGGACAAGCTCAAGTGGAATGAGGGGATGCCCTCCTCCGGCGACCGCCACATGCGCGACGAGCAGACCGAGCAGGTCATCCGCTACGACGTTCTGTACGATCGACTCACCGAGAAGGAGCGTAAGGGCGTCGAGAAGGCGTTCATGAGCTACATCGATTTCCATCTCGCCGGCCACAAGCCCTGGCACCCGGCGTTCGCGTACGATCGCACGAGTTGGCTGCCGAACATGCACTACCCGCGGACGATCGGCACGCACATCATGGCCGTCGGTCTGAAGGACCCCGAGCTGATCAAGAAGATGTTCGAGGGCACCGGCGGGCTGAAGTTCTGGTTCGATGAGTATCTCGCCGACGACGGGTTCTACATGGAGGAATTCGGGAAGTTCTACTCGAACATCGGCTCGTTCCTGATCTGGTGCGAGGGGCTCGAAGAGCTCGGCCTGAACAAGTACGGCTACGGGTACACGGGCAAGAACGGCGCGACGATGCAGAAGTTCCTCACTCGAAACACGATCGACATCACCTATCCGCGCGTCGAATGGGGCGGAAATAGCATGCCCACCTACCCCCGGGTGACCATGGGCGACGCGAAGGGCAACACCTTCGGCGGCGACGCGCCCATCCTGCACACCACCATTACAGGCCAACTGCCCAACGGCAAGGGCGGGGAGCGATGGTGGTCCAACGCCCATATGAACGGGCCGATGAGCAAGATGCAAATGCCGTTCTGGCTGGAGGCGATGCACGCCCAATGGCCCGACGAGGGGTACGACTATTTCCTCGCGCAGCTGCGCGAGCCCGGCGAGACGATCTACCATCCCACGCTGCTGTGGGGCGTCGGGCCGGTGGACGCAAGCAAGGTGATCCCCCCCAAGCCCTATCCCTCGTTCGTGGCCAAGCAGCGCGGGTTCGCCTTCCTCAAGGCCGACCACACGCCGGGCTACTGGGAAGGTTGGAAGCCGGCCGTCTCGCTGCAGTTCGCCCGCTACTACGTGCACTATGTCCACGACTGCTTCTCGCTGCTGGGCTACTACGCCCACAACGCCCCGATTTACGTCAACGCGGGCGGCTCGGGGCGAGGGTACGCCGGCGGCAACGCCTGGAAAGACTCGGTCCGCGGACACTCCGGCGTGATCGTGGACAACCTCCAGGCCCAGCCGGTCGCTCGGCTGGCAGACGGTACGAAAGGTCATTCGTATCGCCAGAACCTCCAGAACGACCTGAACGTTCGGTTCGCGGCTGTTCGGGCTGCCGGCGTGTATCCGGACGTCGACATGGAACGCGCACTGCTGCTGACCGACGATTATCTCTTCGATGCGTTCTGGCTGAACTCCTCGCAGGGCGAACGGACCTACGACTGGCAGGTCCAGTCGCCCGCGACCGCCCGGACAACCGACGGCTGGGCTGCCACCAACGAACTCGACGGCGGCAAGCTGTACGTGGGTTCGAAGTTTGAGAAGAAAACCGCCAACGGCAAGCAGGACCTCGGCTCGGTGCGGAAACTCTCTGCCGGCAAGGACGTCTGGGCGCTGCAGATGGTCCATCAGCCAAGCACCGAAAAGGCTGCCGACGACCCGCTGGGCGCGGAGTTTTACGCTCGCGGCGTGGGTGTGAAGGTGCACATGCTGCCCGACCCCGATGCGGACACCACTGTCTACGTCGGCAAACCGCCCTCGAAGAAGCCCCAGAACACGCGCGGATCGGCCTCCACCCTCATCGCCCGGCGCAAGGCGAAGAACACCACGTTCGTGGCGCTGCATGACCACTTCGATAAGGAGACGCCCAATGTCAAGACGTTCGAGGCGATCGCGCGGAACGACAAGGGCGTATTCGTGAAGGTCACCGGAACCGGCAAGCAACAGCCCATCGACGACCGCATCGCCGTTCGCCTCGGGGACGACGCCGACAAGCCGCTCACCCTCAGCGGCAACGGCGAGAGCATCACCTTCCGCAACGTCGTGTTTATCCGCATCGGCAAGAAGACGGTCCGCGTCGTGGGCGAGCTTGACGCCCTGACGCTGAACGTAGCCAAGGGCAAGACGCTGATGGTGAATGGGAAACAGGTGAACGTGAAGTGGAGTGATGGTAAGATGACCTATAAGAGGGACGGCTAGAGCCTGAGGAAGCCGGAACGCCATGCGGGTGGGTACTGTGGCGTCCGGCCCTACCATCTGGATATATGATGAGTTGGTGGTGAGTTGATGCTGTTGGGACGTGTGTCCCGGTAGCGATCTGTGGGTTTGCATGAAGGCATAACGTCATGGCCAAAGCGATCGTGGGAGTGAATCCTGATGTCTTGCATTGGGCTCGTCGTACGTCTGGGTACGCGCTCGACCAAGCGGCACAACGCTGCAACAAGGATGTAGAAACGGTAGAGGACTGGGAGTCTGGGAAACAGGCTCCGACATACTGCCAGCTTGAGGCATTGGCTAAGCTCTACAAGCGACCCGTGGCCGTATTCTTCTTTCCATCGCCTCCTGAAGAGCCAGACCCACGTGAGTCGTTTCGTACGATCCCTCGGGAGGAGTTGGAAGAGCTTCATCCCGACACTCGCTTGGCAATCAGAGAAGCCAGAGGGCTGCAGCTGGCTCTCTATGAGTTGACCGACGGGCTCAATCCTGCCGACAAGCGCATCTTGGAAGATATCCATATTGCGGGTCCGTCCCGTGCTCGGTCAGTTGCACAGCGAGTTCGGCGTTACATGGATGTGACGATGGGAGAACAGGCGAGGTGGCAAAACCCGCGGTTGGCCCTGAAGGAGTGGCGGAACCGTATACAGGACTGCGGCATATTCGTGGTTAAACGCGCCTTTAAGCAGAATAACATCTCTGGATTCAGCCTGTACGATGAGTCCCTTCCTCTTATATACCTTAACAATAGGCATCCGCTTACCAGGCAAGTGTTTACTCTTTTCCATGAATTGCCGCATCTCTTGCTTCACGAGAACGGGATAACGCCCAGAGGAACTGCCTATATCAACGAACTGTCTCGGCGGGAGGCTCGAATTGAGGTCTTCTGCAACAGGGTGGCCAGTGAGGTACTTGTTCCGCAGGCGGATTTTGCTCAAGTCAGTGATCGAGACTGGTTTGATGAAGACGCAGTTGCTGAAGTTGCCAGTCGTTACTCAGTAAGTAGAGAGGTGGTCCTGAGACGGGCATCGGACATGGGCCTTGTAGACCAAGCCTACTATCACCAGATGGCAACCAGATGGTCAGAAGAAGCCATGAAAGCCAGAGGAAGGGGGGCTGGAAGAGGGAACTGGTATCGTACACAGGCATCATATCTTGGTTCGCGACTTCTCCAGCTGGGCTTTCGCAAGATGCATCAGGGCAAATGCTCTCCGGATCAACTCGCGGAGTATCTGGGAGTAAAAACGAAGCGGCTACCGGAGCTTGAGGCACTGGCGATAAAGGGAGAGTAGGGGATGGCAGTCCACGTCTTTGACACAAATTGCTTTCGAACCATGCAAAACTACTTCCCCGGGGTGTTTCCCACCTTCTGGGATTCCTTTGACTGGGCCGTTGCAGAAGGTATGGTCATTTCCACCCGGGAGGTCTTCGCAGAACTGGAGAAGCAACTTACATCCATGTTCATGGAGCAGTGGGTGAGAGACAACCGAGACATCTTCCTCACGCCGGGCCCGGACGAAACCGAGTTTGTTGCGAGGATGCTGGAGATCGACCACTTCCAGCAGATGGTCAAAAGGAGGAATATCTACAAAGGCTTGCCAGTTGCCGATCCGTTTATTATTGCTGCGGCTGCCTGTAGAGGAGGCATGGTGGTTACTCAGGAGAAATACGTTCTTAATGCCGCCAAGATCCCCAATGTATGTGAGCACTTTAAGATTGAGTGCATGGACTTGGAAGGATTTGTGGAGAAGCAGGGGTGGTCGTTCTGATTGTACGCAATCAGCCTGCGAGTCCAAACATCCCCGCCCCGCCCAGGGCGCCGAAGAGCCCGCCGTACACTTCCAGCCACGC
>CAZYIH010000037.1:0-17364 GCA_964646915.1 uncultured Planctomycetaceae bacterium
GTTGAAAATCCTGAGCGGAGTCGAAGGGGCCGCGTAAATTCATGGGCTGGAAGCCCATGCAACCGTCCCGTAGCACGGCCTTCCAGTTGAAAATCCTGAGCGGAGTCGAAGGGGCCGTGTGACTTCATGGGCTGGAAGCCCATGCCACGAAAATCCCTGTATGCAGCACGGTCTTTCAGCCGTTCCGCCGGCAAACCACCTCGGTTCCCCGAATAACACACCCTCACCCGAACAGGGCGCATCTCCATGTTTTGAATCGCTGGGCTCGATCCCGGTGGTTCGCCAGCCCTACACACTGGACGCCCATGCAACAGAGGAATCCATCGCCCGCAACAAGTTGTGGCCCCTGCGGCTGACACCCCATCTTGCGGTCCAACGGGCCCAAAGGCGTGGTTACCGGTTCTTCTCGCGCAGGCGCTGGTAGTACTGCCGCAGGACGTCTTCGTACTCGCGGGGGAGCGTGCCTTTCATCGCGTCGGCAATGTCGTCGCGGACGTATTTGGGCATCGCCTTGGCGGTGTCTTCGGTCACGTCGATATCGCCTGAGAGCATCAGCTTGCTCTGCTCCAGGGCAGAGAGCGTCGCCCGTCGTCGGCGGAGAGCGTTGCGATATCGCCCGGCTTCGAGGTCTTTCCGCACGCGGTTCATCAGCAGGATCGCCTGCTTGAGCTGGAAGGCGGAGTAGTCGGAGGTCTTGAATTTCGCGGCGATGCGTTCGGCCTTGTTCAGCAGGGCGGCCTGTTTGCCGGCGAGGCGCTGCATCTGTTTTTTGACATCCGGCGGGACCGGGCCCTCCAGCCCCTGCTCGCCGGCACCGGAGACCTTCCCTCCGCCGGTGGCGCCGCCGGGCGGGTCCTTGGACTTGTCATCGACCTGGCCCTTCTGGAATGGCTCGGGCGTCAGCCGGGTGGGCGTTCGCCGGCCGCCCTTGCCGACGGCTTTGTCTTCCACGAACTCGCCGCTGCTCTTGCCCTGGCGTCCTTCGCCGCTTCGGCCCTGCATTTCGTTGGTGTTGGGAAGCTGGTTGCCGGTCACGCCCTGGGCGTTCATGTTGCTGATGGGCCCGTCCATCGCGTCCCAGCCGATGCCCTTGTCGCCGCTCATGGTGGCCTTGGAGGTTACGTCGTCCATCTCCTCGAAGAGGTCCTCTTCCTGTTCGAGCAGGTCGCCGACGAGGTCCTCCATTTCCGTGGGCAGCTCGGGCATCTCGACGTTGTCCTGTCCGCCGGCGGGGGCTTCCATGGCCCACTTGGTGCGGTCGGGTTTGTCGGGCAGCCACTTCTCGATGTTGGCGGTGAGCGACTTGGCGTTCTCCACGCCGGACTCCTCAGCCGCGGTGGCAATCTCGGCGGCCTTCTGCTCGAGGGCATCCTTGGCCATCGTCACGTCGCACTTGACGGAGATCAGCTCCTTGAGCACCGAGGCATTTGCGAAATCCTGCTCAGCCAGCTTGGAGAAGTCCGCGAACTTCTCGTTGATGAACTTCTCCCACTTGTCCTGGGTGGCCTGGAGCTCTTTGAGTGTTTTCTCGTCCTGGAAGTTGTCCACGGGCGTCTTCACGAGGCGGTCGGTGGCGGCGACGACCTTCTTCTGCTCCTTGACGAAGTCCTTCATTCCTTCCTTGAGCTTGCGGTACTTCTCCCACGCGTCGGCAGGGAGGTCGCCGGCGGGGTCGGCGTCCTTCTTCGCGTCGGGCTTGCGGGTGAGTTGGGGCATGTACACCAGCAGAGCCTTGAGCGAGTCGATGATGTGCTCCTGCGAGTCGATCAGCGCCAGGCAGGTTTCGTTGCGTTCGGATAGCCTCGCCAGCGTCGCCAAAGCGTCGGCCTGCGAGATGGCGTGGCGGGCCTCGTTCTTCGCCAGCAGCGCCACCGCCTGCTGGATGGGAACGGTCGAGGCGTCGAACGGGAACGTCGTGACGATCCCGAGCATCTGCTCGCGCAGGGCGGTCTGGGCGACGCGGATGTTCGCGCCGGCCGTCCGGATGGGTTCGAGGCTCGCCAGCTTCCGCAACGCAACGCCACTGGCGACGCGCTGCTTGAGCTGGGCCTCCAGCAGGGCGATGAGCTTGCGCCGCAACCGGTCGCGCAGCATCGCGCGGGCGGCGGCGACTTTCGCGGCGTCCTGCACCACGATGCGATAACGGCTGGACTCGGTGCTCTGGAATCCGCCTGCCCCCTCCAACTGGCGGTTGTCGGTGGCCACCGCGTGGTAGACCAGCACATCGCCCTCAGCCGCGTCGCCCAGGGGGATTTCGTAGTCCAGCAGCACGTTCTTTCGCCCGGTGAGATCGGTGTTGGGGAAGGCGGTGAGCTTGGCGGGGTCCTCGCCTTCCTTGCCGGCGTAGACGGCCACCGCGGACAGGCCGATCCGGTCGGCCGCCTTGAGACGGATCGACAGCGTCCCGCCCGGAGCGATGCTCACGTCCTTGCCCGGACGGGTGATGGTGATGGCCGGTGCTTCGTCCGGGGCGGCGCGGATGCGGAAACTCCCGCCCGCGAGCCCCTCGCCGATGCGCGAGGCGATGTCCTCTGCCGCCTCTCCGCCCAGCGCGGGGACCTGCTGAATCGGTCGGCCCGTGTCGTCGGCGAGCACCATCCGGTAGCGTCCGTCCCGCATCACGCGGACGGTGTGTCGGTACGTGTTTCCCTCGGCCCGCATGACGACAGGGGCGGCGTCGGAGCGTTCGAAGGTCACGCGCGGGGCCCGCTCGGCCAGTTGCAGCGAGACGGTCACAGCCGACCCGATGGGAACGTCGATGTCGCCGCGTGCGTTGGGGATGGTCTTGCTCGCCCAGCCGGTGTATTCGGGGTAGTCCACCGTGAGGTCCAGGCTCTTCACCTCGATCCGCCGGACCACCGTCACCTCGTGCCAGGGCTTGCCGGTCGGCCAACGGTCGGGGCCGATTTCCACGGCGTATCGGAGACTCTGCTCGGCGGGGAAGGGCGGAATCGCCAGCTTGCGTCGGCCTTCACTGGCAAGCATGGGGATCGGCTCGTCGCGCCCGTCGATGCGCACGCGGGCCAGGACGTCTTCGTCCAGCGGCTCAGCCAGCGTGGCCGAGATGGCGACGGTCTCACCGGCGAACAGGGTGGCGTCTCCGGGCGTGAGCGATTCCAGTTCGATCGAGTTGACGCGGGGAACGTACCGGGTCGGGGTGGTCGCCGCCTGCAGGCCTCGCCCCAGTCGGCCTGGCTGGAGGAGGATGAAGGCGCCCGTCAGGGCGGCGAGGATGCCCGCCGACAGGGCCCACTTCCGCAGAGGTCGAAGGTTTACGCTGCGGGTCAACTGCACATCGCCGCATCGGCCGATGGCTTCGTCAATGGCGTGCTGGACGAGTTCGGGCGACGCCTGGGCGCCGTCGCGGGACAGCAGGATCGTGTTGATCAGGTCGTTGCGGACGTCGGGCAACGCTGATTCCACCAGGCGGGCGACCTGGGCGGCGTTGCGGCGTCGCAGGGCGGGTCGCAGCCAGCACCACACCACCGCGCCGCCCAGGACGGCGATCGCCGCCAGCAGAACGGTCCATCGCAGCAGCGAAGGGGGCTGGTCCGGCCAATACCCCAGCGAGAAGCCAACCGCCAGGATCGTCGCCAGCAGGATCGTCCCCATCGCCAGCGTCCCCGCGGCGAGGTCCACCAGCCATTGGCGCAGGCGGACCGCGCGAAGCTGCTGGAGGAGTTCGTTCACGCCTCGATACGAGTTGAGCGTCGTCATGGCGTTGCCTTCCTGCCCCGCGGGGCGGGAGATCTTCGCGGTCTGCTACCTATTCTATAACGTTCCGTGGCGATGGGCGATGCGGAAAAGATCGGCCTTTTCTGCCTGCCCCGGGCGGCGGACCCATACGTTGGTCGGGTCGGTCTTCCGCAGCCAATACGCCCGGTCGATGCGGAGCTGATGGAGCATTTTCCGCAGGAACCGCATGTCGGCCCCGTCGGTGTCGGCGCGGTAGCGGGCCATTTCCGCCATCGCCTTGCGGACCGACCAGCCGTTGACCACCACCCGCCAGGCGGCGACCAGCATGCCCGTGCGATCCTCGCCGTGCTGGCAGTGCACCAGCGACGTGACGCCCTCGCGGCGGGCGGCAAAGAGAAAGTCCTCGATCTGCCCGAGATTCGGCAGCCTGGCGGCGATCGGGATGTGGCGCACGGTGGCGCCGGCGTCCTGGGCGGCCTGGTATGTCTCCGCGAGCTCCCGCGGGTCTTCCTCGCGCGTTCGCAGGTTGATGATCTGGTCGATGTCGAATTGTTCGAGCACCCGCCAGCCTTCGCCCTCGGGCTGGGGCGAGCGGATCAGACGCCCGGGCTCGACCACGCCGAGGTTGTCCGTGAAGAAGAATGCGTAGTCCACCTGGAACGCCCCGACGAACACCGCCGTCGCCACGAGAACCTGCAGGCCGTGATGTTTCACCCAGCCAGCCATGTGCGTGCAGTATACCTCATCGCAGCAGGCGGCGCAAAGAAACGGGCGCCGGCGGGATTCCCACCGACGCCCGGCCGGGCATCGAGTGCTCCGGTCAGTCATCGTCTTCGTCGTGGTGACGGCTGCGGCGACCGCGTCGATTTCGACGCTCGTCATCATCGCCATCATCGTCGTCTCGTCGGCTGCGACGATTGGCCCGGCGGTCGCCATCCTGGCCTCGGCGGCGGGGGTGCATGGTCTTGCCCATCTTGCGCCACTGCTCTTTCTGCTCGTCGGTGAGGATCTTGTCGATCTTCTCGCGGGCTTCCTTGTGCAGTTGCATGATGCGCCGTCGGGCGTTGGTCTGCAGTTGTCTGCGTGCCGTTTCGCTCCTGGCGTCCTTGCGGGCATTGGCGACGCGCTTGGAGAGTTGCTCCATCTGGCTGTGAAGATCCTTGACGACGTCGCGGATCTTGTCCACCTGCTTCTCGTTGAGCTTGATCGCGCCGGCCAGCCGCGGGTGCAGCAACATGCCGATCATGGCCGGGCGACGATTTTGGCTGCCCTTGGCGTCTGAATGCCGATCGCCGCGGCGGTTTGACTGGTCACCGAAGCGGGCGCCCTCCCTCATGCGGATTCCCGACCGTCCGACCAGGACATCCAACGTGGCCGGTCCGGTGTGCCGCCGACCTTTCGTGGGACGGGCCGATTTGCGACGGTCGCCGCGTCGTCCATTTTTCCTGTCGTGTTCCTCGTCGTCATCGCGCCCCGCCCGGGGAGGCTTGCCGCCACCGGAGCGTTTCATCATCGGGCACTCGCCTTCGCCGCAGCTTCGGCGCACACCGAAGCGGACCATCGGCCGACGACGGCTTTGCTCTCGATTCTCTCCGCGCCGTCGCATCTCACGCGGGTTGGGTTTGTCCACACCCTCGGCGATCTGCTTGACGAGCGTGGTCAACTCGGTCGGGGCGAGCATGACCATCGTGTTGGACTGCTCGTTGACGGCGTGGGGGACGTCCTTGAGGTGCGGCGCGATGTGCTTGCTGCGGGCCAGTTGCTCGAGCGTGTTGATGAACGAATCCACGTGGATGTGCTTGAACTGGTAGATCAGCACGTCGGTGCGGGCCTTGTTCTTTTTCGGGGCCCGCCGGGCCCGTTGACGCTCGCCTCGGGGCTGGTTGGCGGAGGTGCTCTTGCGGGCGGCTTCGCGACGCCCCTTGCGCCGGTCGCCCTTGCGTTCCTTCTCATCGGCCAAGCCTGCCGAGGCGAGCAGGCCGACGATCATCGCGATACAAACCAGTGTTCTCTTCATGGTGTGTCTCCTTGTTGTGGTTCGGGCGCCTCGCGGGCGCCGCGCGCAGGGCGGATGGGTTGGTTCGCAGCTATGCCCATTGGTTGGACAACGCACGATGGCGGCCGGCATTGCGGGAATCTCGTGGAATTCCTTCTCCCGTGGCGCAATGAAACGCCGGCGACGCCCATTTGGACGCCGCCGGCGGCGGTGGGTTCAACCTTATTCAGAGGATCCGTCTCAGCGGGCGATGACATCCTGCCCGAAGGTCTCGGTGAACCAGAGGTTCATTTCTTCGTCGCTGATGGCGGTGGTTCGGCCGGCGTCGTATTCGGTGTCGACCTTGTCGCGGATCTTCAGCAGTCGGGCGTCGTCCTTGGCGACGGTGATCTCGTGGCGCGACTCGATCCAGTGCTTGATGCCCGCGGCCCCGGACTTGTCGGTAATCGCCACGCCGATGGGTCGGTTCAGCAGCTTCTTGGTGTCGAACGCGGAGTAGATCTCCTCGCTCTTGAGCAGCCCGTCGGCGTGAATGCCCGCACGGGTCGTGTTGAAGTCCCGCCCGATCAGCGGGTAGTTCGTCGGGATCTCGTAGCCGATGACGTTGGCGAAGTACTCGGCGATTTCGCTGATGACCGGGTAGTTCACCTTCGGATCCTGCCCGCGGAGCTGGGCGGCCTCGATGACCATCGCCTCCAGCGGCGAGTTGCCCGTCCGCTCCCCGATGCCCATCAGCGAGGCGTTGCACGCGGCGCAGCCGTACAGCCAGGCGGTGGCAGGGTTGATCAGCACCTTGTGGAAGTCGTTATGGCCGTGCCATTCCAGCAGGTGGCTGGGCACGCCGGCCTCGTGGACGATGCGGTGGCAGAGCTTGGGCACCGATCGCGGCAGCGCTGCCTCGGGCCAGGGAACGCCGTAGCCCATCGTGTCGCACAGGCGGATTTTGACGTCCATGCCGTATTCCTCGCGGAGCTTCATGAGTTCCACGGCGAAGGGCACGACGAATCCGTCGATGTCGGCGCGGGTGATGTCCTCGAAGTGGCAACGCGGCAGGATGCCCTCGTCCAAGGCGGCCCGGGTGACGTCGAGATACTGCTGCAGTGCCTGGCGACGGTCTTTCTTGAGCTTCAGGAAGATGTGGTAGTCGCTGCAACTGGTGAGGATGCCCGTCTCGGGCAGCTTCATGTCGCTGACCAGCTTGAAGTCGCTCTTGACCGCGCGGATCCAGCCGGTGATCTGCGGGAACTCCGCCCCGACCTCGCGGCAGCGGTCCACCGCTTCGCGGTCTTTCTTGGAGTACAGGAAGAACTCGCTCTGACGGATCAGGCCCGAGCCGTTGTCCAACTTCGCCTCGAGGCGGTAGATGTCCACGATCTGGTCGATGGTATACGGCGGGCGAGCCTGCTGGCCGTCGCGGAAGGTCGTGTCCGTGATCCAGATATTCTCCGCCGGCGAGAAGGGAACCGTCTCGTCCTCGAATTCCACGCGGGGAAGCTCGTGGTAGGGGAACTGGTCGCGGTACAGGTTCGGTTCGTCCACGTTCTGAAGGGGTTTGTCAATCATGGTTGTTTCGTCTCCATTCGGTCCATAGGTAGTCGGATCGCGCGAGTATGCCATCGTCGGGGGTTTCCCAAAGCGGCTTGAGGAGGCCGGGCGAACACCGGCTTTAAACCTCGAGCGCTCCGATTCATCAAAAGATTCTAGGCAAAACGACGTCCCCATGCAACCCATTTTGGTGCGTTTCGAGCGTAAGATGAATTCATAAAACGTCTTGGAGCCGGTCAGGCGAAGCGGCAATCACGCGGGGCTTACGCGCACCCGTCGACCTTCCAGTGTCAGTCGACCCGCGACGAACAGCTCGATCGCCTCGGGGTACGCCTCGCACTCGGCCTGGAACACGCGGGACCCGAGCGTCTCGGGCGTGTCGTCTTCCCGGACGGGAACGCACTTTTGCACAAGGATCGGGCCCGTGTCGTAACTGTTGTCGGCCAGGTGCACCGTGCATCCGCTGACCTTACAGCCGTGATCGAGCACCGCCTGGTGGACCCGCCGACCGTGCATGCCCCGCCCGCCGAAACTCGGCAGCAGGGCGGGGTGAATGTTCATCACGCGCCCCTCGTAGCGGTCCGGCATGGTCCACAGCGAGAGGAACCCGGCCATGCAGACCAGGTCCACTTCCGCGGCGTCGAGATGTTCGATGATCGCCGCGGAGTAGGCGTCGCGATCGGGCATGTCGCGGTAGGGTACGATATGCACGTCCAGCCCGGCTGCCTCGGCCCGCTGGACGCCCCTGCACTCGCGCGATGCGACCACGGTGGCCACCTCGGCAGGCAGCGAGCCGGCGTCGATGCGTTCCAGGAGGTTCACCAGCGTGGTTCCTCCGCCCGAGAGCAGCACGCCCAGGCGGATCGGCCGATCGAATGGTTCACGGGGAAGCGTCATGGGAGAGATTATATCGCCCGGCGTGCCCAATGCGAGCCTCAGCCCCGCCGTCCTGCGGGAAGCTCGTCAAGGGCATGGTACGTCAGGTCGATCAAGTCCCCCGCCTGGGCGGTTTCGGCGTTGTCGCCCCAGATCTCGCCCAGCAGCTCGGCCAGGGATTCACGGGTGAGGTCGTCTTCGCCGGCGGGCAGGGCAGCGGGCGGATGAGTGAGTTCGTCGGCCCGGCGGATCATCGAGCACACGCCGGCAGCGGCGCCTCTGGCGAGGTTCCTCGGCGAGAGTCCCGCGTTCAGGGCCCGCCGCATGGTCCCGTAGATGCGGTCGTCCCAGCCGAGCTTTCGGCGGTGGTCGCGTCCGACGCGTTCGACCAGGTCGTTGAGGTTCGGGTTCACCATGCGTTCGAGCAGGTCTTCGGCGTATGCCCGCCAGCCGGCCGGGGTGAACAGCGGGTCGCCCAGCCCGGCGTGTCGGGCGATCAGGGCGGGCCCGGCCTCGTCCAGGAACGCCGTCCGCGCGACGGTGAGAATGTCCTCATCGCCGGCGACCTCCGCGATCGTCCGGTAGCCCCGCAGGTCCGCGAGGTAGCCCATCACGGCGTGGATCGCATTGTGGCCGAAGAGCTTGGCCTCCTCGAAGGGCAGCAGGTCGGGCTTTTCCTCGAACACGTCAATGCCCCGCGCGAAGCCCTCGATCTCCACCCGCGAGACGAGAATGCGGTTGAACTCCTCGATGAGAATTGCCCGCCCGGCCCGGGGCGTGATGGGGGCCAGCTCCATCGCCTCGATGGTCTCGGGGTCGGTAATCACGCCGCTCATCTTGCCGATGACGGTATTCAGGGCCTGGAAACGATCGATCTCCGCGCCGGCGGCGGTGAGCTTGTCCGTGAGGATCTCGGCGGCGTGGTTGTTGTTCTCGGCTGCGTAGAGAACGGTCGCCTTGGGGGCGTCGCGCCCGGCGAGCCCTGCCGCCAGCAGCGAGACCACCGATGCGTCCCCGCCGGCGTCGTAGAAGTCCACGCTGGGCAGGGCGGTCGCCAGCTCGCCGGCCTCGGCGATCGCGTCGACAAGTGCGTCCCTGCCTTCGGCGGTGCGCGGGTTCATCAGCTCGATGCCCGAGAGCTCGAAGGGGTCCACGCGGTCGGCGCGGGCGATGTTCAGGGCATATCGGCCGCCGGCGTCCTGGACGGCGCGGACCAGCTCGGCGTCCACCTCGGCGACCACGAACCGGTCGAAGTTGCCCGAGAGGTACGCTTCATACAGGAACAGCCCGCTCTGGATGGGCCCGAATCCGAATCCGACGAAGGTTCTGGTCATGGTCGTCTCCCGAGGCGAACCGCCCGCCTACTTGCCCACCTTCAGGAGTTCCGTCTCAGCGCGGGCGGTCCACAACCCGCCCTCGCCGAGCTTGGCGGCGACCGTCTCGTAGTGGTCTCCCATCTCGGCCAGCGGAATCAGGCCGGTTTCCTTCAACTGCGGGTAGACGATGATTTTTCCGGCAATCCGGCGGTTCTCGACGGCGGCGATGCCCGCTTCGGCGCCGGCCATCCCGCAGATCGCGTCGACCGAGCAGTTCGTGTCCAACTGCTTCGAGAGCACCTTGGTCAGCACGATCTTCATGTCCGTGATGCGCGACCCGCTGGTTCCGAACATGAAGCAACGCTTGGTGATGTAGGCGTCCATGTCCAGGTCGTGACGCGTCGGGGCGGGGATGCCCGCAAAAATGTTGATCAGCGCGTCCTCGTCGGCGTCGGCGATCGACTGGGACACCAGCGCCCCCACCGGGGCCATCAGCGCGAAGTACGTAAAGTCGCCATCGACCTCGGTGTTCTTGGGGTTCACCAGCTCCAGCGGAACGCCGGCCTCGCGGGCGAAGGGGGCGGCCTTCTTCTTCAGGGCCTCCAGGCGATCGCTGTCGAAATCGGTGGCCAGGATCGAAACATTCTTCATCCCGCAGCAGATGTCCCGGATCGTGTGCATCTGCCCCATCGGACCGCCCGCCCCGATCACCAGGACCCGATCGCCCGGGCGGATCTCGCCGGTCTCGGGGATGTTGTGATACGCCACTGCCGCCGATGCGCTGGTCGTGCCGATCCATCGCGTTCCGCCGTAATGCACCCGCCCGACGCCCACGGAAATCGGCTGACCGATCTCGCCACCGCCCAGGACGATGTTGAAGATCCCCCCGCCGGCGAGCTTGTCGTTCAGCGAGTCGATCCCTTCCTTACTGGTTCCGAAGTACACGATGTCGTCGAAGTGCTCGTCGGGAAGGTCCTGCGCGCCGCCGGAGAGGGCGACCTCGAACCCGAGATCCCTGACGGCCTGCACCTGCTCGTCGTCGCCGCACATCATGGTGAGTTCGGCCGGTTTGCCGGCGTCGTCGAAGGCGTCGTCGATGCCCTCGACTTCCCGGCCTGGCTCGACCACGATCAGCATCTTCCCGCCGGGCTTGAGGCGCCGGCGTTCCAGCGTGACGTAGGAATTCTCCACGCACGCCCACGGCTCGACCAGCGCCACAGCCGAGGCGCTCTGGTCTTTCTTCTCGTCATCCACGGGAATCAGGAACCGCTGGTCGCCGTCCATCACCACGCGCTCGTCGGTGAGGATGTACTCCTGCAATCCGCCTTCGAAGTTGTAGCCGAACGCGCCGTTGGACCCGTGCGTTTTCAGCGGGCGGTAGTCGGCCTGCACCATCACCGTCTCGCCGACCTGGTGGTGTTCGACCTCCTCGCCGACCGCGACGATCTCGGCGGCCACCTCGTGACCGGGCACCGTGGGCTCCTCGCCGGGCACGTAGCTGGGCAGCGATTCCAGCACGCTCGGGTCGATGCCCTCCACGACCGGGCCCTTGCGCGGATGGTCGGAAAACTGCTTGAGCAGCTTGAGGTCCGAGAAGCACAGGCCCACGGCCTGCACTTTCGCGAGGATCTGCCTGCCGGTGGGCGCATGGACGGGCTTTTCGCGGTTGAGCGTCAGTTCGCCCGGGCCGACCAGTTGGACGGCGGCCTGTGTATCGGGAAGTTTCATATCGTCACTCATGGTTGGGTCCTGTCTAGTTGAGCATGACCTGCCCGCCGGTAACGGGCACGGCCTGGCCGGTCTCGTACTGCTGTTCGATGAGGTAGTATACCGCCTTCATCACGTCGGGCGTGGTGCAGCCCCGGCGGATGGGCGTCTTGGCTTCGTAGGCTTTGCGGACGTCTTCGACTGTTTTCGCGCCGGGCACTTTCCCGGTTCGCAGATACTGCACGAACAGCCCGTTGTCCGGGTCCGACCACAGCGGGCCGTCATAGAAATTACCCGGGCAGATCGAGTTGACCTTCACGCCGTCTTCCACCAGTTCCAGGGCGAACGACTGGGTCAGTCCGATCCCGCCGAACTTGCTGCCGGCGTAGGCGAAGTTCCTGTTCGACCCGGTCAGCCCGCTCTTGGAGTTGATCTGGATGATGTCACTCCAGTAGCTCTCCCGCGCGGCGTGCTGGATGGCCAATACGCCGGAAACCTTCTGCACGCAGATGTAGTAGCCCTTGTAATTGACGGCCGTCACGAAGTCGAAATCCTTCTCGCTCTGGGTCTTGACGCTCTCGGCGCGCAGCACGCCGGCGTTGGCGATCAGCACGTCCAGCCCGCCGAAGGTGCCGACGACCTGCCCGATCGCCCCGGCGACGGACTCCCCGTTGCTGACGTCGATCGCCAGGCCCACCGCCCGGCCTGGCCCGTACTGCTCGGAGAGCTTCTCCGCCTCGGCGCGGGCACCGTCGACGTTGATGTCGGCCAGCACCACGTGAGCACCCTCGGCCGCGAGATGTTGGGCGATCTCCAGGCCGAACCCCTGGGCGGCTCCGGTGACCATCGCCACCTTGCCCTTCACCCGGCCGACAGCGGCGTCGGACCGGGCCAGCGATGCGCGGTACGCCTCGGCTTCCCAGCCTTCGATGAACGCGCGGTGTTCGGCGCTGAGCGGGGCAATCTTGCCGGCCCGCTCGGCGCCCGCGGAAACCAGCATCGCGTCGTGGAAGACCTCGCGGACGGTCCGGGCCCCGGCGATATCCTCGCCCACCGCCAGGATGCCCACGCCCTGGAGAACCACCACCCGCGGTGGCAGGGAATGGGCCTGTTTGTGGGCGTCGATCGCGTCGGTCAATCGGCGGATCGTCTCGGCGGCGTCCTCGTCCGGTTTGGGTTCGAAGACCATCGGGAAGCTGCCGCAGTAGACGATCTGGTCCGGGGTCAATGGTCCGCCGGTGGCGGTCTGGAGGCCCGTCTCGCCGGAGGCGACCGCCCGGGCGAGCGGGGAAGTGTCGGCCGAGACGATCTTCAACGTGTCGCTGTCGGCCAACAGTGCCCGCAACGCCGGTGCGATGGTGGCGAGGGCATTGTCCGCATCGCTCTCGCCGAGTGCCCGGGCAGGGGCGAACGCATCGGCGGGGTCGTCCAGCGAGACGCGTTGGGCGAGCGTTTCCAGCACGCGATCGGTCTTCTTGCGGACCTCATCGAGAGTCTCACCGCCGATGATGAGTCCGTGGTTCTGCATGATGATGGCCGTCGGGGCGGGCTTCTCGGCCGACCGCAGCGTGGCCAGACCATCGCGGATGGTCTGGGCGAGGATGTAGCCGGGCTCGACGAAGGGCACCCAGAGGACCTCGTCGCCGAAGAGTTCTTCGACGATGGTCTTCCCCTCGGTGCAGCAGGCGACGGCGTTGACCAGTGTCGGGTGCGTGTGGGCCACGAACGTGTCGCTCAGCAGGTGGTGCAGGAGGGCTTCCACGCTGGGTCGTCGCGTGTCGGCTGGGTCGCAGCGGGCGGCGAGCATGGCCTGTTTCACGCGGGACTCGCGTTCGCCCGGTTCGCCCGCGACTTCGCTGCACAGCAGGGCGTTGAGGTCCGGGCGGTTCATCGCGACGAACCCGTCGGCGTCGATGGTTCCCAGCGAATGGCCAGACGCTTTGACGTGCAGCGTATCGTCGGTTTTGGCCGAGGTGTTGCCGCCCCCGGCGATCACGAATCGCTCGTCGCTGCCAAAGTGGCGCGACAGGGCGATGAGTCGTTCCATGAGTGTCGCGTCGGGCGAGAGGTCCTGCCAGTCGGGCGTCGAAGCCATCGGGTGCGTCGTCTCCTTTCGGGTGTCCTTGCCGGCGGGGTTCTCTCAGCCGGTGGAAGTATGATAGCGACCCAGGGCGGCTGCGCCGAGGGCGCTCAGCGCGGAGATCCGCTTCCGGGCGGTCTGCCAGGCGGGGTTGGGCTCGCCGTCGTCGGTGACGTAACCGTCCTCGCCGTGCAGGGAGAGCATCTGGTGGGCCGCCACCAGTTCGGCGCCTTGCCGCAGGATCTCGCGGACCGGCTCGGGCACGTGGCAGCCGCCCGCGCAGCCCGGCTCGATGGGCCCGAGTTCCAGCGTATTGTGCTCGGTTCCGCCGGTGACGGCAATGCCCGCGTCGCGCATGGCGGTGACGTACTGCTGCAGGACGGCCGGCTGGTTGCGCGTGGGGATGACCTCCGCGCAGTGGATGCCCCGCCGGTGGAGATTGCGGATCAGCTCGCCCACAGGCTGCTCGAACGGGCAGATCGGCGTGGTTCCGTCGGCCAGCGTCGGATAGCAGGGAATTCCGCCCAGCTCGAGGATGAGTTCTTTCGCCTCGGCGAAGCTCACGAACGACTCGGGCACGAAGCAGGGCTTGCCCGCCTTCATCAGGTGCGAGCGGATCTCGCCCTGGATGGTCACCGCTGCCTCGGGCGTAGCCTTGGAGGGGGCGCCCAGAATTCGTCCCAGCGTCTCGATGCGGTCTTCCGGCTCGGTCCGGTCGAACATCGCCTCCTGGAACGCCTGGGCGATGTGTCGCTCCTGGATGGTCACCGTCGTGCGGGGCACGTCATGTCGGGCGACGATCCTCTCGGCTACCGCGTCGGCATCGAGGTCCAGCTCCAGGCCGTTGGCGGCGAAGTGGGCCCCGAGCTTGTCGATCATCTCGGCCATCCGGGCGTCGTCGTTGGATCGGATGGTGTCCAGCAGGTCCCTGGCCCGGTCGGTCATGGGGTCCAGCCTGGTGATGCCCTTCCCGCAGAGATAGATCTTGCCCGGGTTGCCCGGGTCGTTGATCTTCACGCCGGCTTCGCGGAGCTCGTCATCCATGCAGATGATCTCCAGGCCCATCAGCGGGAAGATCCCGGCGGCCCGGCAGCGCTCGATGAACTCGGCGTACACGGTGAAGTCGTAGTAGTTGCTCACCCCCAGCACCGTGACGTCCTGCTTGCGGGCGAGGTCGACCGCCTGGGCGACGCTTTGGAAGGCGGAAAAGTTCGGCGGCAGATGGATGTGCGCGTTGATTCGCATCGCCCCGGCCGACTCGCGACCCGCCTCGGCGAGCTCGCGCAGCTCGGCGGGCGTGGCGACGGCTTTGAGGGTGTCCAGGGCGTCGGCAAGGTTGGGCATGTCGGGCTCGCTTTCGTGGTGGTGGGGTTACAGATCGCCCGTCGCGCCGATCACCTTCCGGGGCGGCAGGTGCAGGGCGGCAGAGAGGGCGTCCTCGGCGGCTTCCTTGACGGATTCGCTGATCGTCGGGTGGGCGAAGACGGTCTCTGCCAGATCGTGGGTGGACGCCCGGGTGTGCAGCATCGCCCCGGCGACGGCGACGATCTCCGTGACGTTATGGCCCATCAGGTGCACGCCCAGCAGTTCGTCGGTCTCGCGGTGGCGGATGACCTTCGCGAAACCTTCGGTCTCGCCGACGGCCATCGCTTTGCCCAGGTGGCCGATGGGGAACTTGCCGACCGAGATCGGCAGGCCTTTCTCGCGGGCGGCCGATTCGGTGAAGCCCACCCCGGCGATTTCCGGGAAGGTGTACACCGCCCAGGGGATGGGTGCCTGGAAGGAGGTCTCCTCGCCCAGCGCGTTGCGGGCGGCCGCCACGCCGTGAGCGCTGGCTGCGTGGGCCAGCAGGCATCGTCCGGTCGCGTCGCCGATGCAGTAGACCCCCTCGGCGGAGGTGGACATCGTATCGTCCACGCGGACAAAGCCCCGCTCGGACGTCTCGATTCCCACCGTCTCCAGCCCGACGTCGCCGGTTGCCGGCGATCGGCCAATGGCCAGCAGAACGCGGTCGGCGGCGACGGACTCACCGTTACCCAGCGTCGCCTTCACGCCATTGGAGTCGGCGGCGAGGTCTTCCACACGGGTGTCCACGTGGCAGGTGATTCCGCGCGATTCGAGGATGGCCTGCATGGCCGGTCCGAGTTCGGCGTCCATCTCGGGCAGCAGACGGGGCATCATCTCCACGACCGTGACGGCTACGCCCATCGGCTGAAGCATGCACGCGAACTCACAGCCGATGACGCCGCCACCGACGATCAGCAGGCTCTCCGGCAGCGTGTCCCAGTGGAGGGCTTCGTCGGAGGTGCACACCACGGACGGATCGCTCGGCCAGGAGGGGATGCGCGCCGGCGTCGAGCCCACCGCGAGGATGATCTTGTCGCTGGTCAGCGAGGTGGTCTTGCCCTTCGCGTCGGTAACGTTGACGGTTCCAGGCCCGGCCAATCGCCCCGTGCCCTTGTGGAGATCCACGCCGCGGGCCTTGAACAGCGCCCCGATTCCGCCGCGAAGTTTGCGCAGCGTCTTGTCCTTGCGCTTCTGGATGGCGTGCCAATCGGCGCCGGCAGGACCGGCGACCGTCACGCCCATCTCACCGGCGTGTTCGATCTCGTGGAGCAGCTCAGCCGAGGCGAGCAGGGCCTTGGACGGAATGCAGCCGTTGTTGAGGCAGGTCCCGCCGAGGTGGGGCGATTTCTCCACGACGGCGACTTTCGCGCCCAACTGGGCGGCTTTGAGGGCTGCGATGTATCCGCCGGGGCCGGTGCCGATGACTGTGATATCGTATTGATCTGACATGGGTTTTGGATTCCAGGTTCCAGGTGACAAATTCCAGGGGCAAGCGGCAGAGTGCAGACGGCTGGCCTATTCGCACGCCTGGGGCTGTTCGAGCAGATCCTTCAGCCTGGCCAGGAATTTCGCAGCCAGCAGGCCGTCCACCACGCGATGGTCGGCGGCGAGGGTCATTTTCATCACACGTCCCGGGCGCATCGCGCCATTTTCCACGATGACGTCTTCCTTGACCGCGCCCACCGCGAGAATGCCCGCTTCGGGCGGGTTGATGATCGCGCTGAACTCGTCCACGCCGAACATGCCCAGGTTCGTGATGGTGAACACGCCGGACCCGACGCCTTCGAGCTGGCCGTCCCGGGCGGCAGAGACGATCCGCCGCGTCTGGTCGGCCAGCGTCCGGAGGTCCATGCGGTCGGCGTCCTGCAGCACCGGCACGGTGAGCCCGTCGTCGGTGCCCACGGCGATGCCGATGTTGGCTGCCGGGGCGGTGACGATCTCGCCGGCTTCCTCGTCGATCCGCGAACGCATCTCGGGGAATTCCGCCAGCGCCCGCCCGACGGCGAGGGTCACCACGTCGTTGACGCTCACCTTGAACTGCGCCTTGCGGGCGCGGTAGTAGTTCATCAACGCGTCGGCCTGGACGGCCATCGTCATGTAAAAGTGCGGGACGGTCTGCTTGGAGACCTGCAGGTTCCTGGCGATCGCCCGGCGCATCTTGCTCATCGGCTCGACGGTGACCTCGCCCACCGGCCCGGTGGTCGCCGGCGCGGGTGCAATGGCTTGGGCGGGGACGGCTCCGCCGGCGGCAGCGGCAGGGGCGGCAGCGACGTCGTCGGACAACACCCGGCCGTTGGGTCCGCTGCCGGGGTAGAGGCTCGCCACGTCCAGCCCCCGCTGCTGGGCGAGCTTGCGGGCGGCGGGGGAGGCGGGCGTGCGCGTCATTCCTTCGGGCAGGCCGGCAGCGGGAGCAGCTCTGCGGGCGGGCTGAGGGGCCGACCGGCGGGCCGGCTTGGGCGGCGCTTTGGAGGCAGGTTTCGCAGCCGACGCGGGCTTTGATTTCTTCTGGGGTTTCGTCTCGGCCGGCTGGGCGGCGATGTAGGCGTCCACGTCGGCGTCGCTCTCGGCGAGATAGGCCACCGGGGCTTTCACCGGGACGGTTTCGCCCGCGGGGGCGACGATGCGGGCGAGTCGGCCGGCGTGCTCGGCTTCCACTTCCACGGTGGCTTTGTCCGTCTCGACCTCGTAAAGGACGTCGCCGACGGAAATCGTATCGCCCTCGGCGACCTTCCATTCGATGATCGTGCCCTCTTCCATCGTGTTGCCCTGCTTGGGCAGCAGCAGGGGGGTCACATCGCCCT
>CAZYIH010000037.1:17464-21189 GCA_964646915.1 uncultured Planctomycetaceae bacterium
GGGGCGTCGGGGGACGTGGCGTCGGGGTCCAGCTTCGCCAGCGGATCGCCGACGGCCAGCGTCGTGCCCGGTCCGGCGTGGATCTCGCCCAATATGCCGGCGGCGGGGGCGTTGACCTCAATCAGGGCGTATTCGGCTTCCAGCGTCACCAGCAGATCGCCCTGGGCGACGGATTCGCCCTTACGGCAGTGCCATCGGCTCACCGTGGCTGTGGAGATGCCCTTGGCTTCGGGCAGCTTGATCGTGTGCATGCGTGTCCTCGGTTCAGGCGGTTCGTCGACGGACTTCCCAGACCTCCCAGCGGCCAGGCAAGACGGGCCGCCCGGCCTATCGGCAGAGTGCCCGCCTCCATGCCTGCCCAAGATATGATCGAAATTTGCACAAGTCAAGCAGAATAGCGCAAGTTTTGTGTTGATCTTCTGCAGGTTTTGGTGTGTACTACCCTGTGCGGACTGGCTGGGTATTCCGGTCAGCCGACCGAACCCCATGAGCGTGACCACCGAACAACGACGCGAGGCGATCCTCGAAGAGCTTCTTGGCAGCAAGAAGGTTATGGTTCGAGATCTGTCCGGCGAGCTGTCGGTTTCCGAGGCGACGGTCCGTCGCGATCTCAAGGCCCTCGCCGACGAGGGGCAGGTCGAGCTGGTCTACGGCGGGGCGATGTTGCCGCGGCGGTCGGACTTCAGCTTCCGCTCGAAGGCGGTCCGCAACGTGGATGACAAAAGGGTCATCGGTCGACTCGCCGGCGAGCGGGTCGGCGATGGCGACCAGATCCTGATCGACTCGGGGACCACGTGCTTTCAGATGGTCCCTGCCCTGAAGGCCACCCGTGGCGTGTCGGTCATCGTCAACTCGGCCCGTCTGGCGCTGGAGCTGGACACCCCGGCCTTGAGCGTGATTCTGCTGGGCGGGCAGTATCGCCCCGAGCGGATGGACACGGTCGGCCCGCTGGCCAATGCCACGTTGGAGCAGTTGCACGGATACGTGGCGTTTATCTCGGCCGACGGGTTGTCGATGGATGTGGGGCTCACCGCCAGCGACATCGAGAGCGCCGATCTGTACCGCCGGGCGGTCGCCAATGCCCGCCAGACGGTGCTGCTGGCGGATTCGAGCAAATTCGAGAGCGCGTCGCTGTTCAAAATTGTGGATTTCGACGCGATCTCCTGCGTGATAACCGAACGGGTCCCGAGGCCCGCGTGGATGGAGTTTTTCCGAGAGAACCAGATTGAGGTGGTCTGTCCCGACGAGGGCTCGTCGGGACAGGCGGCCGACGCCTGAACAGGAGTCTTCCGATGCCCAAGAATTTGTTTGTCGATCCCGATAAGGTCCGCCAGGGCGGGCAGATCGAGTTCACACCGATCCCGATCAACCAGTATGCCCGGTCGGTCAAGGACGAGCTGAGCACCTACTCGAAGGACGATCTGCTGGGCATCCAGTACGATATGCAGGTGATCCGCACTTTCGAGAGCATGCTCAACGACATCAAGCTTCGCGGCAGTTGGGAGGGCATCGAGTATACCCACAAAGGCCCGGCCCACCTGTCCATCGGTCAGGAAGCGTCGGCCGTCGGGCAGGCGTTCCTGCTGGGCCCGGACGATCACATTTACGGCAGCCATCGCAGCCACGGCGAGATCCTTGCCAAAGGCCTCTCCGCCATTCGCAAGATGGAGGACGATCGGCTGATGGACGTGATGAAGCGGTACCTTGGCGGAACGACGCTGAAGGTCGTCGAGGGCGACGCCGGGAGCGATACAAAGTCTCTTGCGATCGACTATCTCGTGTACGGCGCGCTGGCGGAGATCTTCGCCCGCCAGACGGGCTTCAACAAGGGCATGGGCGGGAGCATGCACGCCTTCTTCCCGCCGTTCGGGATCTATCCCAACAACGCCATCGTCGGCGGCTCGGGTGATATTTCGGTCGGGGCTGCCCTGTACAAGCACGTCCGGAAGAAGCCGGGCATCATTATCGGCAACATTGGCGACGCCTCTGCCGGCTGTGGTCCGGTGTGGGAGGGTATCTGCTTTGCCACCATGGACCAGTTCAAGAAGCTCTGGGACGAGGCCCATCGCGGCGGGCTGCCGTTGATTCTCAACTTCCAGAACAACTTCTACGGCATGGGCGGTCAGCCGGTCGGTGAGACGATGGGCTTTGAGGTGCTCGCCCGTCTCGGTGCGGGGGTGAACCCCGAGCAGATGCACGCCGAGCGCATCGACGGGTACAACCCGCTGGCTGTGGTCGACGCCATCCGCCGAAAGAAGGAGATTCTCGAAGCCGGCGACGGGCCGGTCCTGCTGGACACGCTGACCTACCGTTACAGCGGCCATTCGCCGTCCGACGCCAGCGCCTACCGCACGAAAGAAGAGATCGAGGCGTGGCGCGGCCACGATCCGCTGGTGACCTACGCCGAGGGTCTCATCGAGGCCGGCGTCTGCACGCGGGAAGAGATCGACACAATCGAGTCCGACGTGGAAGACGTCATCCGCAAGGCGGTTCTCAAGGCGATCGACGAGAACGTCTCGCCCCGGGCGGACCTGAAGGAGGCCAACTGCCTGCTGGAGCGGACGATGTTCTCCGGCGAGCAGGTTTCGGCTTTGGACGACGACGAGCCCGAACTGCTGCTCAAGCGCGAGGAGAATCCGCGCGTGAAGATGCTCGCCAAGCGCAGCCGATCGGGCCTGGACGAGGACGGCCAGGCCCTGCCGAAGGGACGGTGCGTGGGCATTCGCGACGCGCTGTTCGAGGCTGTTCTCGACGGGTTCGAGACCGACCCGACGCTGGTGGCCTATGGCGAGGAGAACCGCGACTGGGGCGGCGCGTTTGCCGTCTACCGCGGGCTCACCGAAGCCCTGCCCTACCATCGGCTGTTCAACTCGCCCATCAGTGAAGGCGCGATCGTCGGATCGGCCGTCGGCTATGCCCTCGAAGGCGGGCGGGCGCTGGTCGAACTGATGTACACCGACTTCCTCGGCAGGGCGGGCGACGAAGTATTCAACCAGCTGGCCAAGTGGCAGTCGATGTCCGGCGGCGTGCTGCGCATGCCCGTGGTCCTGCGGATCTCGGTCGGCAGCAAATACGGCGCACAGCACTCCCAGGACTGGGGCGCGCTGGTGGCGCACATCCCGGGGCTGAAGGTGTGCTTCCCGGCTACCCCGTACGACGCCAAGGGTCTGATGGCCACCGCGCTGAAGGGGACCGATCCGGTGATCTTCTTCGAGTCGCAGCGGATCTACGATCAGCCCGAGCTGTTCGTCGACGGCGGCGTGCCTGAGGAGTCCTACGAGATTCCCTTCGGCGAGCCGGCCATCCGCCAGGAAGGTACGGACGTGACGATTCTCACCGTCGGGGCGACGCTCTACCGCGCCACCGAAGCGGTGAAGCAGCTCGAAGACGAGTTCGGCCTCTCGGTCGAGCTGATCGACGCGCGCAGCCTCGTGCCGTTCAACTACGATCCGGTCATCGAAAGCATCAAGAAGACGCGGAAAATCGTGCTGGCCTCCGACGCCTGCGAGCGGGGCAGTGTGCTGCAGACGATGGCAGCGAAGATCACGCAACTGGCGTTCGACGAGCTGGACGCCCCGCCGGTGGTGGTGGGCGCGCGGAACTGGATCACCCCGCCCGACGAGATGGAAGACGCCTTCTTCCCGTACCCGGCTGATATCGTCGACGCGGTCCACGAGCACATCCTGCCGCTGAAGGGCTACACGCCCCAGCGGGACTGCTCGAAC
>CAZYIH010000038.1:0-20552 GCA_964646915.1 uncultured Planctomycetaceae bacterium
AACTTGTTGCGGGCGCCGGCTGTGAAGGACGGCTTGACTTGCTTAAGCATCGCCCCGGGATGGCCGATGGAGGGCTTGGAGGCCCGCCTCGTGCGGGATGGAGGATGGGATGGACATCATGCGGAAACCCGCCTGGGGTGTCGTCTGCGCGCTGACGGTGCTGGCGCTTGTCGGCTGCGCTGAGGAGCAACCGCACGCCCCGGCTGCCGTTGCGCCCGCGGCGAGCCCGGCCAAGACATCGGCCGCCCTGCTGGAGGTACTCGGCGGACCGGTCGATCAGCCGGACCTGCAGGCCTACGTGACCTCACTGGGACGGCGACTGGACGGAGATTCGCCCGACCCACACCCGACACGCTTCGTGCTGGTTCGATCCGCTCGGCTGAACGCCTTTGCCGCGCCCGACGGCGGGGTCGTGCTCTGCGCGGGTCTGCTGGACGCCCTGCCCCGGGAGCGAGCGCTGGCGGCGGTGCTGGCCCACGAAATCGGGCACGTTCGCGCCGGCCACGTCGGGGCGATGCTGGAAGTGCACCGATGCGAACCCTCGCCGGCCCGCCAAGAGGCACTGCAGCTTCTGGAGCGACGCTTCACCCCCGCCCAGGAACACCAGGCCGACACGATCGCACTGCATCTGCTGGCCCGTGCGGGGATCGATCCGCGAGGGTTGGCCGAGGCCCTCACCGTCCTGCAGCAGCATCGGCTGCGCTGCCGGACGGCCGCACTATCCCGGCCTGGCACGCACCCGCTGACGATGGACCGCATCCGTCGCATTCATCGGTTGACGGTTGCCCTGGACCCGGTCCGATTGGCCGAGCCACCCGAGCGCACACGAAAGCGGTTCCACGCGATGCAGCGCCGGCTGACCCTCTGGCGAAGCTCGGCCGACGCCCTCACACGAAGAACCGCTTTGCGGGAGTAGCTCGTCTGGGGAGTCAGAACCGCCAGCTCACCTGTGCCCCGACGTAGGCACCGTCGCGGAGTTTCACGCGGTTCACGTCGCGGTCGTCGTATTCCTCTTCCTCGTACCAGTGTCGGTCGAACGCCCAGCCGCCGGAGAGATCCAGCGTGACGTTCTCCATGAGTGCGATCTTCACGCCGCCGCCGACACGCTTTTCGTAGTAGGTCAGCTTCCAGTCGTCGTCGGGGCGGTCGTAGCGGAAGAAGTGTTCGTTGTCCCACTCGAAAAGGCCGTAGATCTGCAGCGTGTCGGTCAGGTCGTAGCTGACCTTGGCGTGGACGTTCCGCAGAACCATGTAGCGGGCCGAGACGGTAAGCTTCTCGATGGGCGTCCAGCGAACCGACGAGAACGGGACACCGGCCACGATGTTGAGATCGTCATTGGGCACCCACTGGTAGGCCGCTCCGGGCAGCGGGATGTACGGCGCGAAGTCTCGCGTGTTGCTCCAGGCGAGAAAGCCCAGGAAGGCGTTTTTCTCACCGTGCGGAATGCGGATGAACCCCCGGGCCGAGACCGCCACTTCGTCGCCGCTGTGGAAGGGCTTGTCGGACGGAGAGCCCACCTCGACGGTGGCGCCCCACAGCCAGCCGTTGTCCAGCTTCGCGCGGTAGCTGGTGCCCACGCGGATGTCGTGCAAGCAGGAGGGGAACTCGTCGCCGGTGTCGGGCAGCACAGCGGCCGTATCGATGTCCCAGGCGCCGTAGCTGGCGAACATCAGCCATTCCTGCGTCTGGTCCTGGTGCAGCGGGACAGAGACAGCCATCTCGTGGCGCATCATGCCCACTTCCTCGGACTGGTCCTTGGCGTCGCGGTCGCAGTAGCCGCGGAAAGTGTACGTGATCTCGGTTTTCGCGTTGCCCAGCCGGGGGTTCAACCAGGATCGCCCGTCCTGGGCGAGAGCGGCGGAGGTCAGGCACAGCAACATCCCTGCAGCAACCAGTCGTTTGGCGTTCATGTGGGTCCTTTCGTTGCGAAGAGTCAGTCCTTTTCCCTGTTCTCCGAGCCGCCGTAGCGATCCCGGAGGACCTTGGCGTAGGGCGAGTCGGGATACGTTCGGATGAGTTGGCGATACTTCCGGATGGCCGCCTTGCGGGCGCCGGCCTTCTCAAGTGCTTTGCCCGCCTGGTAGAGTTCCTCGATCGCCTGGCGGCGACGGAGCTTCTCCAGTCCGGCCGCGAAGGTCTCGTCGTCCCGCAGGGTCAGCAGGTCTTCCAGGGCGGCTCCGCCGGTGTCGGTGGCGGGGTAGCGATTCACGACGGCCTCCATCGCGTCGATGACCGCGAGCAGCTTCTTGCCCTCCAGCCGACGAATGACATCGACGCGCGAGATCCCGGCCGCCGCGTTGGCGTCCGGGGCGTTGGCGTCGTTCGGGTCGGAGGGGAGTTTCGATCGCGACTCGCTCCGCTTCGCCCGTTGTGCGGCGAGGATCTCGTTGGCGTCGGTCAGCATCATCGCGGCGCGCTTCTCGGGGTCGTAATCGTCGCGGCGGGTGTCCTTGCGCATGCGGATGAATGCGATGCGGGCCTTGTCGGCGCAGGGGAGCTTGCCGAACCGGGCGATGATCGCGCGATACTCGCGGATCGCCTCTCGGCTGGAACCGGCGGTTTCGAGGTTCTCGGCTTGGACGAGCTGCTTTCGGCCGACGCGCTCGAGCTGCTCGTAGAGATCGAGCACCTTCCTGCGGAGTTCCCTGGTGATGGCGTTGGCGGCGGCCTTGTCGGTCTGGATGCGGGCCCGGCGGTAGCGGGTTTCCTGGAGGCTCTGCTCGGCGAGCTTGAGAAACTCGCGAGCCCGCTGGGGGCTGCCCGCGGGGGAGTTGTCCTGAACGGCCGGGTCAATCGAGACTTGCCTGCCATCCTGGAGACTCTGCCCTTTGACGCGCACGCCCTGCCCGCTCGCAACGGCGACGGCCGTCATCAGAATGATCATCGCGGCTGTTGCTCGTGACATGTTCATCTCCCGGCCCGGCAGTTTGGTCGGTCGACCGCTCGGGCCAAGCCTGGTTCTCTCGCGCAGCTTCGTCGGTCGGTCTGTGCGCCCCGTTTTCTCATGATAGGCCGGACGCGCTGCCGCGGCGGCGGAATTGTTTCTATCGCGCCTGCCGGAAGGCCGCCACCAACGAGCGGACCAGTTCGCTGTCGTCCTCGGCCAACCGGCGGATACTGCGGCGGAACGAGACCTGATCGTCGCTGCCGACGATCTCCACCAAGCGAAGGCGGACATACGGCGAGGGATCATCAAACGTCGCGCCCAGCAGCTTCTTCGTGGTGGAGTTGAGCTTCACGAACCGCAACGCGCCCAGCAGCTCAGCACGCACGGCGAAAGAGGACTGCTTGTCGGGGTCCAGCAGTTCGCGCATCATCGACATCGCATAGCCGCTGAGCCACTGCTTGCGGACGCCCTCCGGCGCGCTGAGCTTACCGGCGTCGACCCGCTGTGCCATCGCCAGCAGGCTCCCGGCGATGCGGGCCGACCGCATCCGCTTGGCTGTGTCCCCCCGCCGCATGTCCCGCACGATGTGGGCGACGAGATACAGGAACGAGTCCTTCGCCGTTGACCGCTTGGCGCTGGGATACAGCTCCGCCAGCGGCCGACGGGTGACCTTGACCGGTGCGACCGGAACCGTCGGGAGCGGCGTGTACAGTTTGGTGGTGTCCTTCTTCTCGACGACGACGGGGTCCATGATCGCCTCGATGGTCAGCGTGATCGACTCCATCGGCCGACTCATCAGCTCGGCCCGCAGCGGCCCGACGTTCACGTACCCGCGCTGGGAGATCGACTCGCCCGGCTGGAGGTACCGCGGTGAGGGCAGCGTGACCATCGGCAACCGATCGAACGTGATTTTCTTGCCGGCCGGGTCTTCCAGGGAGACCCGCAAAGCGAAGGCCGGGCTCAGCAGGCCCCAGTTGCCCATCGGAATCGCCAGCTTGCCGGTGTTCTTCAGCGTGATGTCCACCTCGATATTCTCGGTGGGGAACGCCGCCTCACGCACGGGCTTGACCGTCACAGCCAGCATCTTCTCCGGCTGGGTCCAGGCGGGCAGGTAGGTCTCGATGAGTTCCTTGACGTCCGCCTTGAGACGGTCGGCCGACTCGCCGGGCGGAATCTCGGCGTCGTGCTTCCGGACCACTCTTCGCAGATGCCGGAACGCCCAGCCTCGCCGCGTCATGCGCGCCGCCTGGCGCACCGCCTTGGCGGCGTCGCGGAGCTTGGACTCACCGTAGTAGTAGTCGGCCAGCAATGCGTTCGCCCAGACCGAGTTGGGCATCGCCTTGCGCAGGAGTTTTTCGCCGGCGTCCGCCTGGCCGTTCTTGATGCGAAGCATGCCCGCCAGCGCCTGGACGTCCGGGTTGTCCGTGTCGATCCGCTCGGAAATGCGGATAAACGGGGCTGCGGCGCTCCAGTTGTCGACGGTGATCGCGTGGAACATCGCGATCTGCCGGGCCAGTTGGATAGACGTTTCCGCCTTTTCGGCGCGGGATTCATAATCGCTCGCGACACTCTGAACCAGCTTGGCTGCGTTGGCATCGCTGCCGGCCATCCGGTAGGCCTCGATCATCTGAACCCGCAGGTCCCACGGCTCGTGGATGTTTTTGACCATGAACACCGGCTCGTACCCGTCGAGGCGACCGGCGAAGGTCTTCACCACGCGGGTCGGCTCGTTGGCGTCGAGCATCGCCCCGGCGTAGTTCAGCACGTACTCCATGGGCACATCGCCGCCGGAGGTCTTGCGCTGAGAGACCAGCCAGGCGTAGTCCAGAAACGCCAGCGCGTCGTCGTGGACGCCCTGGCTGCCCAGCGTGCCGCCCAGCGACCACGCCGCCTGGGCGCTCATCGGGTTGCCCCGGAGCATCTTGACCTGGAGGGGAACCAGCCGGGTCGGGTCGTTTTCGCCACGGATCCGGGCCAGTTCACTGATGGCTGTGGGGTTCAGCGGGTCCTGCTTCAGCGCCTCCTCCAAGGCTGAGGTCGCCGCCCGCTGGAGGCCCTGCCGCGAAAGCAGCAACCCCTGGCGGGCCCTTGCCTCGGCCCGCAACGGCTGGGGGAGCCGGTCGCGCTGGGCGACGTCGGCGAGGAAGTCGTGACGGGCCTGGGCGCCCTGCATCAACACCAGGCTGCGGTCCAGCCAGCGCAGCCCCGCGGAGTAATCGTTCGGGTCGGCCCGCAGGCAGAGCATCGCCTGGTAGGCCGCCTTCTGACGAAAACCGGTGATCTCCATGAAATCCGCCAGCATGCGATGCACGCCGCGGTCGGTGGGGTCCAACTGCTCCGAAGCCATCGCCAGCAAGGCCGCTCTGCTGCCGGGAACCTTCGCATCGGGGATCTGCAGGACCCCCGCCGCCGCCAGCCGAAACGACTCCGCCGCCAGGGCCTTCTCGCGCGAGACCTTCACCGTCAGCGGGCCATTGGCGTCGGGCGATAGGGGCTGGGTGACCGGGTCGTTCGGGGGGACCGCCCCGGACTCGACGTTCTGGGCGAGCGCGACATTCGCCAGGAGGCACAAAGAGAGGACGACAGCAAGGCGTTTCATGAGTATGCTCCGAAATCCTGGTTGCTTGAGACTTGTCCACCGCGTGGCAGCCCGTTGCGTGGACATTCTGCTCCTGCACACGGGCTGAAAGCTCGTTCCGCACGGTGTAATGATACCATGGACGCGCTTCGCCCGCCCGTTCAAACCGCCAACGAAACCGGCTGTCAGTTCGCCTTTCCCGCTTGGCGCTGGGCTGCCGGCGGGCCGGCGGAGGCCGGAAGCTTCGTCAACCCCCACCACGCCAGCAGGCCGACCGCCAGCAGAATCATTGACGTGACCTGGTTATGCGTGAGCACCCCGCGGGTGATGTCGTGCGGGTTGTCCGCCCGGATCGATTCCAGCACGAACCGACTGATCGGGTAGAGGATCAGCATCAGCACGAACACCTGTCCCTCCCGCCATCGGAGCCGATAGAACCCGCTGAGAATCCCCGCGATCAGCAACGCATTGATCAGCCCCAGCAGCTGGGCCGGCTGAACCGGCTCGGCGTGGGCTTCGTGGGCGATGGCGTACTGGCTGGCCTGGAGAAAGTCGTTGGCTGAGGCGGCTTCTTCGGGCCCGAGTCTCCCGTCGTTGTCGGTATCGAAGCTCGCCAGCATCCACGCCCGCCGCTGGCCGTAAAACGCCTTGAACTCCGGCAGCGTGATCTGCTCGTCCCGCTGGTGGGTTTGCACCCCGTCCAGCAGCATCGCCTGGTCCCACGTCTCGCTGCCTCGCAGAACTCCGTCGGCCTTCCGGGCGGCCTGCTCCCATTCCGCCCGGGAGATGAGTCGATCATCGCCGGCGATCCGGACGAAGGCCTTTTGCAGGTCGGGCAGGGGCAGTTGATAGGGTTCCACCTGGTCGGCAGTCAGTCGGCCATGAAACATCCCCGGCGGGGTGAGCACGGGGATCGTCACGCGCCGCCCTTCGTGGTCGACCACCCGCGGGCCGGCCAGTGGATTCACCAGCCGGGGGTCCACCTCGACGCGTCCTTCCCGCAGCTGCGCCGCGTACGGCGGGGAGGGACTTTCCATGCCCTGCGAGAACGGCGAGTTCCCGTCGCCGAGGTTCACCAGCGGCTCGGAGTACATCGGGAAGTGGCTGGCGAGGGCCCATTCCTCGCTGCAGGCCCCGCCATAGCAGCAGCCGTTCAGATAGCACCCGGCCCGGCCGAACGCCAGGCCGATCATCATGCTGACCGCCAAGATGTCCAGGAACCGCCGGATGGGCAGGCCCTTCAGGCGGAGGTAGCCCAGCACAAGCACCGTCGCGAGGATGACCCCGCCGAAGTAGATCAGCCCGCCGGAGGTGATGTTGAGCATGCCCGCCCAGTCCGCCGGGCCGCCGGGGGGAAAATAAACGTCCGCATTCTCGATGATATACGCGATGCGGGCGCCGAGCACGCCGCCGATCAGGGCGAGAATGCCCACCTGCGGGCAATGTTCGGGGTCTTCCCCATTGCGACGGGCTCGCCACTGGGCCAGGTAAATGCCCGTGAGAAACCCGAGCACGAGCATCAACCCATAGCCATACACGCTCGGGGAGATCGTCGTGCCAAACAGCTCGATCGTCCCGAAGTCGATAATGATCTGTCGCATGCGGACGTCCCTGTCGGTCAGATCTGGTTGGTCACGCGGTTGCTGCCGTCGACCAGGGCGATTTGGGGGGTGAGTTCCGCCACCTCGTCTTCAGTGAAGTAGCCAAAGGCCATGATGATGACCTCGTCGCCCGGGGTGACCAGCCGGGCGGCCGCCCCGTTAATGCAGATGATGCCCGAACCTCGTTCGCCTTCTATAACGTAGGTCTCAAAGCGAGCGCCGTCGGTCATGTCGGCCACCAGTACGCACTCCCCGGCCACCAGGCCGGTGGCGTCCATCAAATCGCGGTCGATGGTAATCGAGCCAACATACTCGATCTTCGCCTCGGTCACGGTGGCACGGTGGATCTTTGCTCTCAACACTTTCAGTAACATCATTGTCCTCGATATCGTCTCGGCTGCCCCGAGGGGGCGTCAAAACCGCATTGTAGACCGACGGCTCTCAGGCGTCCACCACGATGTTGTCAATGAGGCGCGCACCATCGAGTTTCACCGCCAGCGCCAGCAGGGCCGAGCGTGTCTGCCCGGTGACGGGCCCGAGCGTCTCGGCGTCCCGCACGACGGCGTAGTCGATCTGCCCGTCCGGCACGCGCGCGGCGATCTCGTCGTGCAGCGTCGCCTCCGCCTCGCCTGCCCCGCCCCGCACGCGCGACCCCGCCGCCTGCAGCGCCGCCTGCAACCCCCCCGCCTGCTGCCGAGCCGCGGGCGAGAGGTACTGGTTCCGCGAGGACATCGCCAGCCCGTCCGGCTCGCGCACCGTCGGGCAGACCTCGATCTCCACCGGCCAATTCAGGTCCATCGCCATCCGGCGAATCACCACGCTCTGCTGATAGTCCTTCGCGCCGAAGTACGCCCGGTCGGGCATGACGATGCCGAACAGCTTGGCGACCACCGTGCAGACCCCGTCGAAATGGCCCGGCCGACATGCCCCGCACAGGGTCTCGCTCACGCCGGAGACATGCACCGTGGTGGCGAACCCCTCGGGGTACATCTCCGCCGCCGAGGGCGCGAACACCACGTCCACCCCGCGATTCTCACAGCCGGTGGCGTCGGCATCCAGCGTGCGCGGGTACGATTCGTAGTCCTCGCCCGGGCCGAACTGCGTGGGGTTCACGAACACGCTGACCACCACGAAATCGCAGCCGTCGTGGGCGGCGTCGATGAGGCTGAAATGTCCCTCGTGCAGATTGCCCATCGTCGGAACGAAACCTACGCTGCGACCCGCCCGCCGAGCCGACGTGATCGCCGACCGGACATCCTCGATTGTGTGGATGATATTCATCGTTCGCTTTTCTCCCCGGCCAGCATCGCCAGCACGTCCGTTTCGATCCGCTCGAGCACGTCGCCCTGGCGGAAGTCTTCGCCCGAGTCCACCCGCAGCCACGCTCCGTCCTTTGCGGCGTCGGCCAACTCGTCGTATGCGTCGCGCAGATGCTGCAGGAACGCGTCGCCGAAGGCCCGCTCGAACCCCCGGCCTCGCCGTGCGATCCGCCGGCGCAACACATCCAGCGGCGCGTCGAGATGGACGATCACCCGGGCAGTGACTACCAGTCCGTCCACCCGGGCGGCGAGTTGCTCGTAGGTTTCCAGGTCGGCCCCGGTGAGCTTCGCGCGGGCGTACACGCGGTCCTGCAGGTAGCCGTAATCGCTCACGACAATCCCGTCGGCGGGCCAATCGCAGGTGGCCAGTTGCTTCGCGCGGGACATCAGGTAATACACCTGCGCGGGCAGGAGCGTGTCGGGCTGACCCTGGTACGAGTCGGCCAGGAACGGGTTGCCCGCGAAGTCCTCGTAAATGACTTTCGCCCCCAGCCGACGCCCCAGCAGGTCGGCCAGCGTGGTCTTGCCCGACGCCGGCGGGCCGACGATGCTCACCAGCGACGCGCTCATGATTCGCCCTCGCGCGGACACTCGGCAAGCAGTTCGACGACCGTCTTGCCAAGGATCGGGTGTCGCCACGCCGGGGCGAGTTCCACCAGCGGAGCCAGTACGAATCGCCGCTGGTGCATGCGCGGGTGAGGCACGATCAGCCGGGGCGGATCGTGGATGATTTCCTCGCCATAGAGCAGCAGGTCCAGGTCGCAGGTTCGCGGGCCGAACCGCTCCTCGCACGCGCGGTCGCGCCCCAGCTGCGCCTCGATGTCCTGGAGGACGTCGAGCAACGCATCGGCAGGGAGCGAGGTCTCCAGCACCGCTGCTGCGTTGGTGTAGGCGGGCTGGTCGGGCGGGCCGCCGACGGGTGCGGTCGTATGGAAGTTGGACCGCGCGGCGACCTGTACGCCGTCGGTTCGCCCGAGGCGTCTCAGCGCGTCTTCGAGCGTTTCGCGCGGACTTCCGACGGGCGAGGGGCGATTGGCTCCCAGCGCGATGATGGCGTCGGTTTTCGTCATGCCCCCCAGTGTAGCAGGCCAACCCGTCGGCTGCACTCAGCGCGATCCGAGCGTCACGTTGAGCGTCTTGCTCGTCCCGTCGCGGCGGATGGTTACCAGCACGGTTTGGCCGGGCTTGAACTTCCGCAGCGTCGCCCGCAGCGTGAACGCATCGGTCACGTCATGGTCGCCGATGGCGGTGATTACGTCGCCGGCCTGCAACCCCGCCTGGTCGGCCGGTCCGTCGGGCACGACGCGCCCGATGCCGAACCCGCCGGTCGCCTGCCCCGGCGCAACGCCAAGGTACACGTTCTTGCCCTTCTTGGGGGCCTGGTAGGCGATCGGCTCGTCGCGCGTGGCGACGGTCCTGAGAATGTCCCCAGCCAGCGAGAGCACACTCAGCGCTCCGTCGGGGTTGATCTTCTCGATCGTATCGCTGGGTCGGTGCAGGTCGCCGTGCATGCCCGTGTTGAACCCGAGCACCGGGATTTTCGCGCGGTAGAAGCTCGCGTGGTCGCTGGGCCCGTAGCCCGAGGACACCAGGTTCAGCTTCAGCGACGACCGCTTGGACGCCTCGGCGACAATCGGTCGCCATGCCTTCCCGCTGTCGAGGCCCCAGACGTGAAGTCGGCCTTTGCGCACTCTGCCGATCATGTCGAAGTTCAGCATCGCCGTCACGTCGTTGGCGTCGATTCCCAACTCCCGCAGATTGCCCGCCATGTGTCCCGAGCCCACCAGCCCGCGTTCCTCGGCGGCGAATGCGACGAAGATAATCGTCCGCCGGTCGCCCTTGTGTTTCGCGGCGTACCGCACCATCCGCTCAGCCAGCACCATCACGCCGGCCGTCCCGCTGGCGTTGTCGTCGGCGCCGTGGAAGATCTGCTTCTTCCCGCCCTGCTGCCGGAATCCGAGATGGTCGTAGTGGGCACCGACGATGACGACTTGATCCTTGAGTTTTCCGGCCCCGGCCAACACGCCCACCACGTTGTCGCACGCGACCGACGCCCGGCGGACCTTGAGCTCACCGGCGACTGTCACCCCCAGCGCAACGGGCCTGCCCGCTCCAGCGTCGGCACGCTGTTTGAGCGCGTCGAAGTTCAACCCCTGTCCCTTGCACAACGCACGGAAACGATCCAACGACAACTGCAGAATCGGCATGCCGGAACGACCCACCCGGGAGATCGTCTCGGGCATGGACGGGCCACTGTCCTTGTCGTGCGCCGGCGGGTTCACGATGAGCACCGCCGCGGCCTTGTGCTTGCGGGCCAGGTCCAGCTTCGTGGCAAACCCCGCCGACCGCGTCCACATCCCATAGGCCGATCGCTTGGTGGCCCAGAGGCTTTGGCCGTTGGCGTCGTGGGGCTCGTAGCGGAACATCACCAGGACCTTGCCCTTCAGCTCGCCCGCCTTGACGCCGGCGTAGGAGTCGTAATCGCGGGCCTTGTTGACGGCCCCGTAGCCCACGAACACCGCCCCGCCCTGGAAGCGTGCCCCGCCGGTCAACGGCAGCGGTCCGACGTCGCTGCCTGGCTTGAGGGTGTGGGTCTTCCCGTCGGCGTCGGTGAGAGCGACGTGGAATTTGGTGATCTTCCCCCCGATCGGACAACGGAAGCCCTGGGTGTACTTGTCCCCCACTCCGGGCTGGAGACCCACGTCCCTGAAGTGGGCGATGATGAAGTCCCGCGCCTTGGCGATTCCCGCGCTGCCGGTGCCCCGCCCCTCAAACTCATCGCCGGCGAGCCGGGCCACCATCGCCTTGTACCGGGCGGCCTGCTCGGTTCGGGCGCCGTCGTCGATTGCCCGGACGGGCAACACCGCCATCGCCCCTGCCACCATGGCTGCCAACACGACCGCCCAGCGACGGATATTTCTTCGCTTGGTCATTCCCACGCCTTCCAGATTGGGCGGCGCTGCCGGCGTCAGTTCTGCTCGATGGCGCCGCCTTCGCCCCGCCAGAGGTCCAGTTCTCCGTCCAGCTCCACCTGTAAGACCACCGGGCCGGCCTGCGGTTCCCGCTGCGTGGGAGAAATCCACAGCACCCCGGGGATGCCCGCCCACCTCGCGCCCCCGAGCTTCGCCTTCTCGAACCAATCCTGCATCATGATGTCGCTCCTGGGGGAAGGGTGTTCGCCGTCGGCGGGGTCAGCGGGCGTTGTCGGGCCAATCGTTCTGCGACTCCCAGACCATCTCCAGCCGATCGATCGGCACGCGAACGTAAGCGCCGTTCAGCGACTCGTCGTTGGTCCAGTTGGCGTCCTCCATCTGCAGCAGGCCGAAGTCGATGAGCACGGGCATGATCTGCCGCACGCGCCCCAGCCCGACGTAGGCCCACTTGCGGACGTGCTCGATCTGCCGCTTTTCCGACGGGTTGCCGCGGATCGCCTGGGCCCAGTCGAACCCGGCCTCGGTGACGTACTGGAAGGTGACGCCCTCCACCAGCCCCGGCGTGACCCGGCCCCGGGAAGTCGAGATCCCGTCGCAGACGAAGTACGATTGGCCGTTGATGTAGATCTCGGCGAGTCGGCCGAGGCCTTCGGTGTGTTCGAGTCGAATCTCCATGGCGCCTTTCCGCTCACGTTGCACGTCTTGACGGCGGAAGGGTATCAGACCGGCAGGGCCATTGCGACGATCAGGGAGGAAAATCGCCTCAGCGAGGGAGCCGTGGAGAGCTCAGGGTTCCTGGGAGTATTGCGGCAGGAGGATGGTGTCCGGAGGGGGCATCTCGGTGTAGTCTTCGGGCGGGCCGGCGAGGATATCGAGAATGGCGTCGGTGATGCGGTTGCCGGTTCGATGCATCCATCGACCTGTGCGGCGGGCGGAGGTGCGGGCGCTGTCCCAGTTTTCGCGCCGTCGGACCTCACCGGCGAAGCGAACGGTGAAGTCTTCCATGTCGTATCCCCAGGACTCGTGCACCGGTGAGAGCATTGCTTCGGCGGCGGTGTCCGGGCCATCGGGAAACAGGCCACACCCGCCCGCGGAGATCGCCAGCGAGAGCAGGCCGCCGGCCATGACGACCCACCAGCCCAGCGGGATGTTTTTGATCAAAGGCTGTCGCATTTGCGATGTCTCCGGAGAAAAGAGGCTGGGGCATGTACCGACCCGCCATCGCCCAGGCAGCTCAGCCACATACCCCAAGCTCCGACAATCGCATATCGGCGTGAGGGGCGTGGAAATTCGGCCCAAATCGAAGGCAAAAACATCGGCCGACGGGGGCGGGTTCGCCCCCCTCGGCCGATGGGGTTCGGCGTGCTTGGGTTGTTTTCAATCAGGCGGCGTTACCGGATGTTCACCGGCTTGCCGGTCTGGGCGGACTTGTAGATTCCGTTGATGATCTTCTGGGTGACGATCGCCTCGGAGGCCGGCACGCGGACGGGCTTGCCCTTGAGGATGTTGTTGCAGAAGTCGGCGACTTCCTTCTCGTGGGAGGACCAGTTGCACTTCTTACCGTCCAGGTCGAGCATGTAGATGTCGGTCGGCGTGCAGTCGGTCAGATGGCCGAACTGCTCGATCTGCACAGCCAGCGGCGAGAGCCCCGCCCCGCCCTTGGTGCCCACGATGTCCTGGCCCTGTCGGCCATGGGGGAGGTTCACGTTGAACGAGCACTCGATGCTCATCGTCGCTCCGTTCTCGAAGCGGACGTAGGCACTGGCGAAGTCTTCCACGGTGTAGGTTTTGTGGTCCCACGGGCCGAAACCGCCGAAATGCCCGGGCTTGTCGCCGATGGTGCGGTAGGTCGCCCCGGTGACGCTCACCGGTGCGGGGCAGCCCATCATCCACCACGTCAGGTCGATCTGATGAACGCCGATGTCGATCAGCCCCCCGCCGCCCTGCTCTTCCATCCGTCCGAACACGCCCCAACTGGGCACGCCGCGCCGGCGGATCGCCTGGCAGCGGGCGTAGTAGACGTCCCCCAGGACGTTCTCGTCCACCAGCGTGCGGACGAACTCCGCCTCGGGGCGGTAGCGGTGCATCAGGCCGATCTGCAGTTGGAGGTCGTGCTCGTCGGCGGTCTTGACCATGCGTTTCGCCTCGGCGACGGTCATGGACATGGGCTTCTCGCAGAGCACGTGCTTGCCGGCTTTGAGGGCGTCGGTGGTCTGCTTGGCGTGGTACTTGTTCGGCGTGCAGATGCTGACGGCCTGGACATCGTCGAGCTTGAGCATCTTTTTATAGTCGGTGAAGCAGCGGTCTTCGGGCACGCCCCACTGCTCGGCCCGCTTCTTGAGGTTCTCCTTGCTCACGTCGGCCAACGCGACGATCTCGCCGAGTTCGCTCTTGGTATAGCCGTTGTAGTGGGCGTTGGAGATGCCACCCGTTCCGATGATGCCAACTTTCAACTTCCTGGCCATGGGGTCCTGCTCTTCCTTCCTGTTCCTCGGGCGATGCGTCTGTTGTCGACGCGATGTGAGAAAACGGGACCGCCGAGGGAAATCCCGTCCCCGAGGACCTTTGACCCCGGGGGATGTCTTCTGCATCCGGGCCGGCAGGAAACGCGCCGCGGCCCGCCTGCCGCCGAACCGATGGTCAGCCCGGACGGCAGAGAACTTGCCCAATCGATCTACCCCGCCGTCGGTGGAGGTGCAAGGCTTTTTGCGGCGATTGTCGGAGTTTTGCGCGAAATTCGACGAATCCGTCGCTTTTGCCGTTGACGCCCCCGCCGGCCGGGCCTATAGAAGAGGTGGTCGGGCACTGCCAGGCCGACCCCACGTATGCAGGAGCAGGCATCTATGCGAATCGCGACCTTCCCTATTATGACGGTGAACCCGCAGTCGGGCGTCCTGCGCCACGACGCGCGCCCGGAGGTAAGCGACTGATTCGCACGCAAACGCACCGCGAATATTCAGGCCCGCTTGCCGAACGGTGAGCGGGCCTTTTTCGTGCTCCCCCTTGCGGGGGGTTCTCGGGGCCCGCAGCCGAGCGTGCAACAGAGCGGCTGAGATGCACTCGAAGGACCCCGGACGGGGACAGAACCATGGCCAGACGAACGCACACATTATGGACCTTCATGAAGGGGCACCGGCGACGGTACCTCCTGGCGATCGGTGCGCTGATCGTGGCGACGCTGATTTCCTACATGCCGCCGCTGGTGATCGGCACGGTGATCGATAACGTCATCGACGACAAACCCTTCCACGGGCCAGGCTGGCTCGGTGCGCTGTTCGACACGATCGGCGGACAGACCGTTCTCGGCAGCAACCTCTGGATCGGCGGACTGGCGATCGTCGCGCTGATGGCCGGCAGCGGGATTTTCCTGTACGTCAAGGGCAAGTACGCCGCCCACGCGGCGGAGGGCATCTCGCGCAACATCCGCGAGACCGTATACAACCACCTGCAGAACCTGCCCGTCTCCTTCCATGACGAGTCGGACACCGGCGACCTGGTGCAGCGGTGCACCTCGGACATCGACACGATCCACGTGTTCCTCTCGCTGCAGGTGGTCGAGATCGGGCGCGGGGCGGCGCTGATCGCCACAGCCCTTCCGATCATGCTGTACCTCAACGTGTGGATGACCGGCGTGTCGATGGTGTTGATTCCGGTGATCCTGATTTTCACGGTGTGGTTCTTCATTCAGGTGCGCGGCGCGTTCAAGCGGTCCGACGAGGCCGAGGGCAAGATGACCGCGCGTCTGCAGGAGAACCTCACGGGCATCCGCGTGGTGCGGGCGTTCGCGCGTCAGGAGCACGAGTGCGAGCTGTTCGCCCGGCGCAACGCCACCTGGCGCGACCTGGACTATCGCCTGATCCGCCTGCTGGGGGTGTACTGGTCGTTCTCGGACCTGCTGTGCTTCGCCCAGCGTGGGCTGGTGCTGTTCGCCGGGGCGTGGCTGGTAAGTCGCGGCGAGATGAAGATCGGCCAAATGGTCGTGTTCTTCATGTTCGTGGACCGGTTCCTCTGGCCGATCCGCCGGCTGGGGCGGGTGCTGACCGATCTGGGCAAGGCGACCGTTTCGATCGACCGGCTCGGGGAAATCCTGGAAAACGAGCCCGAGACCACCACCGAAGGCGACGTGCCGGAGCTGGACATCGCCGGCGAGATCGAGTTCCGCAACGTGAGTTTCGCGTTCACCCCCACGGGCATGGGCGTGCGAAAGAGCGACGACGACACCCCACCGTCGGACGGGTCGGCCGATCGTGAATCCGACGCGCCACCGGTGCTGCGCGATGTCTCCTTCCACGTCGAGCCCGGGGCGACATTGGCGATTCTCGGGCCTTCCGGCTCGGGCAAGAGCACGATCGTGAATCTGCTGCTTCGGCTGTACAACTACGAGCAGGGCGAGGTCCTGCTGGACGGGCGCGAGCTGCACGAGCTGGACGCCCAGGCGGTTCGCAACCAGATCGGCGTGATCCTCCAGGAGCCGTTCCTGTATTCGCGCTCGGTGCGGGAGAACGTCAAGCTGGGCCGATCGGCGGCCAGCGACGAGGAAATGATCGAAGCCACCACCGCCGCCTGCGTGCACGACTCGATCCAGTCGTTCGAGGACGGGTACGACACGAAGGTCGGCGAGCGCGGGGTGACGCTCTCGGGCGGACAGCGCCAGCGCGTCGCCTTGGCGCGGGCCATCCTGAACGACCCGCCCATCCTCGTGCTGGACGACGCCCTCTCCGCCGTCGACACGCGGACCGAGAAGATGGTCCTCGACGCCCTGCAGGACCGCCGGGGTCGCCATACCACGTTGATCATCGCACACCGCATCTCCACGTTGATGCACGCCGACGAGATCATCGTGCTCGAACATGGCCGCGTTGTGCAGACCGGCTCGCACGAGCAGTTGCTCGACCAGCCGGGCCTGTACCGCCGGCTGTGGGACATCCAGAACTCCCTGGAGGCCGACCTCGACGAGGACCTCCAGGCCGCCAATACCTGACCGCCGACGGCGGCGCGGGCCCGAAGACGCCCGCATCGCCGCCGGTGGCTGGGAGGACAGCAAGCATGACCCAAGCTGCACTCGAACACGAAACCGACCAGCTGCCCCAGGGGCTGGACCTGCACCTGTGGAAGCGGATCTATCAACTGGCGATGCCCCACAGGCGAACGCTGCTGGCCCTGGCGGGTACTTCCATGCTGCTGGCGGCCACCGACGCCGTCATGACGCTGGTGCCCAAGTACGTCATCGACACCCTCCGGGGCGAAACGGCGACCAGCAGCTTCTGGCCATGGATGTGGATGTACATCGCCCTGGCGGTGATGTTCAGCGTGTGCGTCTGGGCGTTCATCTCGTTCGCCGGGAAGATCGCCACCCACGTCAGCCACGACATCCGCAAGGCGGGCTTCGAGAAACTCCAGGACCTGAGCTTCTCCTACTTCGACACCCGACCGGCCGGTTGGCTGATGGCCCGGATGACCAGCGACTGCAACAAGCTCTCGCGCATCCTGGCGTGGGGCACGCTGGAGATGGTCTGGGGGACGTGCTTCACGCTGGGGCTGATCACCATCATGCTCCTGGTGGACTGGCGTCTTGCGCTGATCGTACTGAGCGTGGTCCCGGTGCTGGCGTGGGTGAGCGTGGTCTTCCAGCGGAGGATTCTCACCTCGTCGCGCCGCGTGCGGAAGAACAACTCCGAGATCACCGCCAACTTCAATGAGTCCATCAGCGGCGTGCGGACCACCAAAACGCTGGTTCGCGAACGGGCGAACTTCTCGGAGTTCCAGCACCTGACCTCCACGATGGAGACCAACTCCATCCGCAACGCCCTGTACACGGCGGTGTACCTGCCGATCGTCATTACGCTCGGCGCGGTGGGCACGGGGCTGGCACTGTGGCGGGGCGGGGTGGACGTGCTGGGCGGCGGGATGACGCTGGGCAGCCTGGTGCTGTTTATCAACTGCTCGGCCCAACTGGTGTTCCCGGTGCAGGAGCTGGCGCAGATGTTCGCCGAGCTGCAGGCCGCCCGCGCCGCGGCAGAGCGCGTGCTGGAACTGCTGGACACCGAACCGGACATCCAGGACTCCCCGCAGGTGCAGGCCGCCATCGCCACACACGCCGACGCCGCCCGGAACAACCCCGCCCTGGCAGAAGATGGCGGGCCCGCGCAAATCGACACGGTCGAGTTCCGTCACGTCCGCTTCGAGTACGTCTCCGGCGAGCCGGTGCTGGATGACTTCAGCCTCCGCGTGGGAGAAGGCGAAACCATCGCGCTGGTCGGGCCCACCGGCGGCGGCAAGAGCACCATCGTCTCGCTGCTGTGCCGGTTCTACGAACCCACCGCCGGCGAGATCCTTCTGGACGGGGTGGACTACCGCAAACGCAGCCTCCACTGGCTGCAGTCGAACCTGGGCATCGTGCTCCAGTCGCCGCACCTGTTCAGCGGGACGGTGCGGGAGAACATCGCTTACGGCCGACCGGACGCCTCGGAAGACGAAATCCGCCGGGCGGCTGAGCTGGTCAACGCCCATGAGTTCATCGTCGAGCTCGAGGACGGCTACGATACGGAAGTGGGCGAGGGCGGCGGCAAGCTCTCGACCGGTCAGAAGCAACTGATCTCGTTCGCCCGGGCAGTGCTGGCCGATCCGCAGATTTTCGTGATGGACGAGGCGACCTCATCGGTGGACACCGAGACCGAACAACAGATCCAGGCGGGCATCGCCGAGGTCCTTCGCGGGCGAATCAGCTTCGTGATCGCCCACCGCCTCTCGACCATCCGCAAGGCCGACCGGATCCTGGTGATTCAGGACGGGCAAATCGCCGAGAGCGGCACGCACCGGGAACTGATCGCCCAACGCGGTGAGTACTACCAGCTCTACACCCATCAGTTCAGCCAGGAACGCGAAGCCGACGCCCTGGGCGACTAGAACACTCTCTCTCCCAACCCAGAGGGAGCAGGCTGCGCAATTGCCGATCGGACGCATCCGCGTTTTGTCGGGCCCATATCACGACGAATCCGCTTCTATGGAGGAGCGATTTGCGGTGTCTTCTCGTTGTAAAACCAGGCTGTCGTACAACTGACTTGTCCGAGCCCCTTGACGCATGCTAGGCCATGACTTCCGCATATCGGCCAAAAACATGACATTGATCTTGTGCAAAGTCTCTGATTTCGAGTAAAATGAAGCATACCGAGGCGGTCGACTGTTCTTCCCGGAAACGTCGACCGATGTTCCCACATCGATGTTGAGGTCGACGTCCCTGCTGTTGTGGACGTCGGAAATGAGGCTTTCATGTACAAAGTGCACACCTCCCGACGGGCGTTCACGCTGATCGAGTTGTTGGTGGTGATCGCGATCATTGCCCTGCTCGTGTCCATCCTCCTGCCGTCGCTGAAGCAGGCCAAGGAGCAGGCGAAATCCGCCATCTGCCGAACCAATCTCAAGGGTATCGGCACGATCATGGCCGAGTACGAGAGCGTCTACAATGCGCTGCCCGGCAGCTACGTCAAACACTCCGGCGGCAGTCGATCGCAATGGACGCACGCCTTGGCGGACGCCGGCTCGATATCGAGTGACCTGATGAAGGACGCTGACAAGGAAAACATGCTGCCCGAGTCTTCCGTGCTGATCTGCCCATCTTCCGACGAGACCATCCTCACGGACGGCTGGGCGGGCGACGGGCCCAACCAAGACCGTTCGTACTATGCCCGAAAAGCCCGTGAACGAAGTTTCATCCTCGCCACCGAGAAGTACGGCCCCAGCGGCGATACCGACATGTGGGTTCACACCTCCTACGGCGCCAATGGCGGCAACTGGGAGAGCGGATGCTTCTACAACCGCTGGTCGATGCCCCACCCGTGGATCGACGAGAACGGCAGGAGGACGCAGCACGCCAGGCTGCACAAGTTCAAGATCGCCCCATCGCAGGTCATCAGCATTTTTGACGGCTGGTTCAACCATGTCTCGGGGGCCGACTTCTTCAGCCTGCGCCACATTCAGCAGACGCGCATCAATGTGCTCTGCGCCGACGGCCATACCGAGTCGCTGCAGAACGAGGAAGTCAGCGCCATGAGCCCACGCAGCTACTATGGCGACAGCGAATTCTACGACGCATCCCTCAAGCCGAACCATTACTTCGTACCCCCCTCCGATGCGCCCAAGGGCTGGCCGAGAGACTGGTAAGAGTTCTCCAGAGCGTTCCTCCTCCGGGCCGGCGTCTGAACAGGCGTCGGCCCGTTTTTTTGCGCCGCCCGGCAGCCGCAACTCATCGAGCAGGCGGGGATTGGGCCCTGTCAGGATCAAGGCAATGCGGGAATTCGATTCGACATCCAGAAAATCTGTATTTTATGCTTCAGTTGCGGGCGGAAGTTTCGATAGGGCGGTCCCGGACGACTTCGGTCGATCGCGTCCCCCGGACGCGAGGAGGTGGACCATGATTGACAACATCAACTCACTACAGAACAGCTTCGCGGCGACCAACCTGTTTCAGAAATCGCCGACCGACACGATCATCGAGGCCCTGCGGGCGTCACGCGATGAAGAGAATCCCATTCGCGAGCGAACGTCCCACGATCAGTCCTCGACGGTCTATCGCCAGCAAGTGCAAAACCTCAACGAGCAGATCAACGAGCTCAACGTTGAGATGGGCAAAGTCGAGGTGGCGTCCAAGGCCGTCGGTGATGTCAAAGACAGCCTCGTGCGCATGAAAGAAATTACCCAGGAACTCAACGAAGGCACGGTGAGCGAGGACAAGCGAACCGACCTCACCGAGGAGTTCCAGGCCCTCGCCGCCGGCGTCGACAAGATCGTGGACAAGACCGTCTCGGGCGACAAGGCCCTGCTGGACGGAGGCAACGAAGCGATGGCCGACCTGCGCGCCGCCAAGGGGATAGCCCTGACCGACGACGCGGCCGCCAACATCGAACGCGCCCTGCAGGACACCGACCTCGCCGAGGACACCCTCGACGCCAAGCAGGGACGCCTCGAAAAGTACCTCGACAAACAAACCGCTGCCCTGACCCGGTACGAGGCGTCCGAGGAAAGAATCGCCTCCTACGACCACGCCGCCGACGTGGCCTCACGCAGCAAGCAGTGGATGCAGGACAACGCCGTCACGTCCTACATGACGCAGGTCGGCGTGAACCCCGCCAGCGCATACTTCCTGCTGCAGTAACGCAGCAGTCAACAGACCAGCATACAGACTCCCAAACACCCAGGGCTCGGCCCGCAACACCGGGCCCTGGGTGCGGTCTTTTT
>CAZYIH010000039.1:0-20046 GCA_964646915.1 uncultured Planctomycetaceae bacterium
CGGGCACCCGTTGAGAATAATGGGTGTCCGGCTGATTCGCTGCCGGGCATGTTGCAGGTTCGTGGTTCGATGTGTCTTGCCGCGGGTGTTGGCGGCGGGTATGCTCTTTCCCGACGGCTGCGGGTTTTCGCGGCGGTCGGGGGCATGCCAATGCGATTTGAGCGGTACGGGTCATCTCATCATCTTGTCATCGAGTCGGCGGACGACTTGCGCGAGGTCCTCACGCTGGATGAAGCCCTCTGGGTGGCGACCAACGCTCCGACGGCTACGCTGCACGCCGACCGGCGCCTGCTGGAGCTTCTGGACTCCGACCGCAACGGCCGAGTCACCTGCCGCGAGCTGCGAGAGGCGATCCGCTGGACTCTCGATACCCTCAGCGACCCTTCCGGTCTGTCGGCCGGCGACGATGTCCTTCGGCCGGCCTGCATCGACCAGGCCACCCCCGACGGTGCGCGGATCGGCGAATCGGTTCGCAAGATGCTCGACCGCTTCGGCCAGGGCGACTGCGACGAGGTCTCGCTGGCAGAGGTCCGGCGTATCAAGTCCGACGTGGAAGCCCGCCCGGTGAGCGAAGCCGGCGTCGTGCTTCCCGCCGCCGCTGAGGACTCCGAGGTCCGCGACGTACTGGAGGACATTCTCGCGACGGTCGGCGGGGTCAGCCACCCCAGCGGGCAGATGGGCGTGGACGAGGCGAGACTTACCGAGTTCCTCGACGCAGGCCGATCCATCCTGCGATGGTGGGAGGAGGGCGAGATTCCCTCGGATGGTGAGCCCACCGCGATCATGCCCCTGGGCGAGCAGACCGCCACCGCCTACGCCGCCCTGGGCGTGGTGCGGGCGAAGTTGGACCAATACTTCGCCCAGTGCGAAGCCGTCGCGCTGGACGAGAGCTTCCAGCAGCGGATGGGCTGGACCGAGGCCGAGCTGGCGTCGCTGGACTTCGACGACCCTGCCGTCATCGAGGACGTGCTGCAGCAGGCTCCGCTTGCCAAGGCCCGCTCGGATCGGACGCTGACGATCGACGAGTCGGTCAATCCGTATTACCGCGAGTCGCTGAAGGTCTTCGCGGACGTCTCAGCGGCCGCTGCGCTGGGCAGGGATGTGACGCAGTTGACCGCCGCGGACTGGGGCGAGGTCAAGCGGTTCTACCAGGCCCATCACGAGTGGATGGTCCGCAAGCCCGTCTCGCCGGTCGAACAACTGGGGGCAGCCCGCCTTCGCGAATGCATAGCCGGCGCGATGGCCGACGCCATCCGCGGACTGATCGACGAGAGCGGCAGGACCGCACTGGTCCTGGAGAACATTCGCCTGGCCGAGAAACTGCTGGTGTTCCAGGCGAACCTGCTGCGCGTGGCAAACAATTTCGTGAGTTTTCCGCATCTCTACAACCCCGCGGCGCGGGCGATGTTCGAGACCGGTACGCTCGTGATGGACGGCCGCCGGTTCAACGTCGCGGTCCGCACCGACAGCCGATCGGCCGACGGTGAGCTGGTCAAGAGCGCGAACATGCTGCTGCTCTACGTGCAGGTCAGCCCGGCCGGGCAGGAGCCTTACGAGGTGGCGGTCCCGGTGACCTCGGCGGGCAAGGGCAGCCTGGCGGTCGGCAAGCGGGGTGTCTTCCAGGATGTCTGGGGCAACGAGTGCGTTGCGCGGGTGGTGGGCATCGTGGACAACCCGGTGAGTCTGCGGGAGGCCGTCGTCGCGCCGTTCCGTCGGTTGTGGAAGATGATCACCGGCAAGATCGAGTCCTTCGCCTCCGAGGGGGAGAAGAAGCTGGACACCACCGCCGAGGGACGACTCAACGAGATTGTCCCGGGCCCGGGTGCCCAGAGCGGCAAGACTCCCGCCGATCAGCCAACCCCGTCGGCCTCAGGCAAGCCCGAGCCCGCCCAGCGGTCGGCGATGGCCACCGGCGGGATGCTGGCCGGTGCGGGAGTGGCCGTGGCGGCGCTGGGTTCGTCGCTGGCGTACATCGCGCGGACGGTCTCGCAGACGCACTGGCTTGCGATTGTCATCAGCATCCTGGCGGCGGTGGCGCTGGTGGCGATTCCCACGTTGATCATGGCGATCATCAAGCTGCGCCGTCGCGACCTGCGAGCGGTCCTGGAAGCCAGCGGCTGGGGCATCAACGCGCGGATGCGCCTGACGCGCAAGCAGCGGAAGTTCTTCACCCGCCGCCCCGAACGTCCGAGGCGACGGCACTGGTCGGACTGGTTTCGGCCGTGGCGGTGGCGGCGGTCGTAGCTGCGCCCGGTCGATCAGACCTTCACTTCGAACGTCTCGTTCTTCTTGAGGTCCACGCAGAAGGCGGCCAACAGCTTGGCGACCTTTTCGAGGTCCCGCAGATCGAGCATTTCGACGGTCGAGTGCATGTAGCGGTTGGGGATGCTCACCAGGGCCACCGGCGTGCCTCCGTTCTGCGTCCAGTAGGCGTAGGCGTCCGTCCCGCCGGTGACCGAGAACGTCTCCATCTGCACGCCGATTCGCTTCTTCTTGGCCACGGAACGCAGACGCTCGGTAATCACCGGGTGATGCTCGCGTCCGAGACTGATGGTCGGCCCTTCCCCGAGCTTGGTCTCGCCGTGAAGTTTGACATCGATGTTGGGCGTGTCGGTCGCGTGGGTGACGTCCACGGCGATCGCGGCGTCCGGGTCGTGCTGCTGGGCCTGCATCCGGGCCCCGTTGAGGCCGGTTTCCTCCTGGATGGAACTGCAGGCGTAGATCCCGCACGTCACGCCCTTGTCCTTGGCCAGGCGCAGCGCCTCGATGATCGCCCAGACGCCCGCGCGGTTGTCAAAGGCCCGCGCGACGGCGATGTTCTTGTTGAGCATCTCGAAATCGTCCGTGAAGGTAATCGGGTCGCCGATGGCCACCTGCTTGCAGGCGTCGTCCTTGTCCTTGGCGCCGATGTCGATATGGATTTCCTGCCACTTGGGGGCCTTGCGCTCCTTGGAGGATTTGTCCAGCAGATGGATGGCCGTGGCGCCCACCACACCGCGGACCACGCCTTTGGGCGTGTGGATGTTCACCCGCTTGGACTGCACCAACGCCGGATTCACCCCGCCGATGCGTTGGACGTAGATGTAGCCGTTGTCGTCGATGTATTTGACGATCATGCCGATTTCGTCGACGTGGCCGTCGAGAACAATCCGCGGTCGGGCGTCCGGATTGAGAATCGCCACGGCATTTCCGTACGCGTCGGTCTTCACCTCGTCGGCGTATTGGCGGGCGTACTCGCACCAGATCCTCTGGTTCTCGACCTCGTGGCCGGAGGGGGAGGGGGTCGCCAGAAGCGTCTTGAGAAACTCCAGGGAATCGGCTCGCATGGGCTTTCCTTTCGGGGTGTCGGATTGAATCTCTGGGCAAAAGGCTAGCGAAACCACTCCGAGAACGCAACAATTCACGCGACGGAACGTGCACAAAGGCGAAGATGCGACCTGCGTTCGTCCGATAAACAGAACGTGGTACCGGTTCGGGACGAATTCCCCCGGTATCGACCGGTGTGCGGATGGGGCGCCTTGCGAGGCGTCCGGCAAGGGAATGCGGCTGTATGAGGTTGGGAATCCGAACCAAGCTGGTGGCGCTGCTGACACTGGTGGGCCTGCTGCCTTTGACCGGGGCACTGGTGACGATGGTCATCAGCGGGGGGAACCTGCGTCGTGATGCGTTCGGGAAGATGATTCTCACCACCGCATCGTCCGAGATCTCCGAACTTCGCTGGATCCTCGTCAACGACATCGAAAGCATCGCGCTGTCCCTTCGCGAGTCGCGCCACGCCCCGGACCTGGCCGACCCGAACCGCCGGCTCTCTCCCCTCGAGCTCGAACAAATCGAGCGCGATTGGCCTGCCCTTACCCCCTCAGACCCCGCTGTGGCGCAGGTGCTCAGCCACCCGCTCGCCAGCGTCCTGCACCGCCTGCAGCGACACGATGAGAAACTCGTCGAGATACTCATGACCGACCGATGGGGGCAGCTCGTTGCCGCCACGGGCAAGACGACCGATTTCTACCAGGCGGATGAGCCTTGGTGGCGCGAGACCTACAACGAGGGCCGGGGCGCCGTGTCCATCCAGGACGTCTCGTACGACGAGTCGGCCGGCGTGTGGAGTGTCGCGCTGTGCGTGCCCGTTTCCAGCAACAACCGCGTCGTGGGTGTGGTCAAGGCCGTCCTCGCGCTGGAACCATGGGTGGGCATGCTGCGCATCGGCGCCGAACAGATGTCCGCCAGCCCCATGCTCCTGCGGGAAGACGGAACGGTGCTGTTCCGCCAGGGCGTCCCGCCGATGGGTTCGCGCATGGACAACTGGCAGGACGTGCCCACCAACCAGGGCAGCTGGCGGGCTACGGAGGAAGGGGAGATCCAGGCATTTGCCCCGCTTCGCCTGCCGGCGCGGATCGGCAACTATGAGGTCCGCGGGCCCGACTGGCTGATGGGCCTGTACATGCCGCAGTCCGAGGCGATGGGCGCCCTGTACCGCCTCGGGGGGGTGGTTCTGGCGATCGGGCTGCTGATTATCCTGGCGATCTTCGCGATCGGAATCTGGTTGGTTGAACGGAGCATCGTCAAGCGCATCCGCATCCTGGCCGGGGCGACGATGAAGATCTCCGAGGGCAACTTCGAGCACCGCGTTGCCGGCGAGTGGGGCGGGCGGCGCCTCCTGGGGCGAGATGAAATCGACGACCTCGCGACGGACTTCAACCAGATGGTGGACACCGTGCAGTCCACCCACGACCAGCTCCGCGCCGCCAACGACCTGAAGGAAGACTTCATCAAAATCGCCGGCCATGAGCTGCGCACGCCGGTGACCTACATCCTCGCCACGGCCAAGCTGCTGGCAGACAGCCAAGACACCGAGCGTCTCAAGAAAGCCCTGGAGACCATCAGCTTCAAGACGCGTCGGTTGAACAAGATCATCCAGGCGATGTTCAAGCTCATGCCCGGCCCGGAGGGTCTGGAAGAGATGATCTACGAGCAGGTGGACCTGCCCGAACTGCTGCAGGAGGTGTTTCTGGACAGCCAGCACTTCGTCGAGCGGCGGAACCAGAAGCTTTTTGTTGACTTCGCGGAGAACCTTCCCCGGGTGGTGGTCGATCGCGACAAGCTGTATGACATCGTGCTGAATCTCGTGATGAACGCGGTGAAGTTCACGCCCAACGAGGGAACGGTCCGCGTGCACCTCGGGTTGCAACTGGGCGATTACGTCTCCATCACGGTGCAGGACGAAGGCCCGGGCGTGTCCGAGGAAGAACGGCCTCACATCTTCAAGCCCTTCTTCTGCGGGACCGACGTGATGAAGCATTCCACCGGCTGGAGCGGCTACCAGAAGCGGGGCATCGGGCTGGGGCTGGCGGTGGTGAAGCACTTCGTGGACCTGCACTGCGGCGAGATCCGGGTGAGCAACAACGAGGCCGGCGCCAAATTCGTGGTGACCATTCCCGTAAGGCCACGGGTGGGCGACGAGCCCGAAGAGGAACCCCCGCCCAATCCGCGAGACCACTGAGGCTCTTCGTGAAATCAGGACGATCCGCGGCGCCGGCGGATGAGCGTCTGGATCGTGTCGATCACTTCATCGACGTCGAAGGGCTTGACGAAGTACGCGTCGGCCCCGGCGTCGAAGCTCTTGCGCCGGGACTCGTCGTTGTCCAGCGCCGAGATCACCACGATGGCCATTCGCCGCGTCCTTCCCTCCTCGGCGCGAAGGCGGAGGCAGGTCTCGAACCCGTTGATCTCGGGGAGCATCAGGTCCAGGAGGACGCCGTCCACCTCCATCTGGGCGGCTACGTCCAGGGCGTCGGGTCCGGAGTAGGCGGCCCGGCTGTCCAGTCCGTACACGTCGAGCAGTTCGCACTCCAGCTCGTTCATCTCGATGTCGTCCTCGACGACGAGAACCACCGGGCGTTCGTCCATGAAGCAGGGTCCTTATCTGCCCGCGGCACAAAATCAGCCACCACTGGCGTCTGCCGTGGCGGGGGCGTAGTCTATACTCTCACGGCTGGCGGCTGAAACAGGTCGGCCGACACGCCGTGTCACCAATAGAATACGACGAATGGTACCAGCCGACGAACATCCAGTCCAGCTTCCCTCCGCCGCCCAGCTCGCCGAGGCCATTGAGACCTACCTGCAGCTGGCGTACGAAGGCACCAGCAGCCCCCCGACGCTGCAGCGCGTCCTGCCTGCCGATGGGTTCGACCCGGGCGCGTATCTCATGAGCGACGCGGTCGAGCGAACTCCTCCCGATGCCGCGTTGGACGATGTCCGTGCGTTCGCCATTCGCTTGGGGAACTGTCAGTATCCGAACATGAAGCTGCGTCTCTCGCGTCCGCCCAAAGACGACGTTCTCCTGCTGAGCGTGGATTCGCATGACGCGATGCTGCAGGTGCCCCCGGACTCGCCGGATTACGATGCCCTCGAGGCGATGAAGGCCTTCAATGCCGAGCTGGCCGGGCGAATCCAGGCTGCCTGGGACCACGCCGATCTGCCCACCGAGAAGCGGCACCTGCGCGAAGCGATCGACCGGGCGCGAGACCGATCCAAGCCGTCCGACCAATAACCACCCCGGAACCACCATGAGCACACCCTATCTGCAACGCCGTTATCTTGTGAGTTTCCAGTCCCGCCCCGTCCCGCACATCTTTACGGACGTGCTGGTGATCGGTGGGGGCGTGGGCGGTCTGCGCGCGGCGATCGAGGCGGCCGGTCCGTCCGAAGTCATCCTCGTGACCAAGGGTTCCGTGACCGACTCGAACACCTACTACGCCCAGGGCGGACTGGCGGCCGTCACCAGTGCCGCCGACTCGATCGAGTCGCACGTGGCCGACACGCTGGCGACGGGGCTCCAACTGGCCGACGAGGCGGTCGTGCGGGACGTGCTCGCCGAGGCACCCGAGCATATTCGTGAACTTCGCCAATGGGGAATCGAGTTCGACACGTGCGACGGGGCGCTGCAGTTGGGGCGAGAGGGAGCTCACTCGGCCAATCGCATCATCCATGCCGACGGCGACGCCACCGGCAGGGCGCTGTCCGAGGGGCTCATCCGCGTGGCGATGGATACCGAGAAGCTCAAGGTCTTCGATCAGTGCTTCGTGGTCGACCTGCTCACCGATCCGCCGGCCGGCGGGAGCGACGCCGAGTGCATCGGCGCGTTGACCTACCACCCGCGCTTCGGGCTGCAGGTGATTCGTGCCCGCCAGACCATTCTGGCCGCGGGCGGGGCGGGCATGCTCTGGCGTGAGACGTCCAATCCGCCCAACGCGACGGCCGACGGAATGGCGCTGGCGTTTCGCGCGGGCGTCGGAATCGCCGACCCGGAGTTGATGCAGTTCCACCCGACCACGCTGTACGTTGCCGGGTCCACCCGGTCGCTGATTTCCGAAGCCGTCCGCGGCGAGGGAGGCTACCTCGTGGACCGCAAAGGCGAGCGGTTCATGCCCGAGTACCACGAACTGGCCGAGCTTGCCCCGCGCGACGTGGTGAGCCGATCCATCCTCGAACAGATGGGCCGAACCGGCAGCACGCACGTGTTCCTGGACGTCAGGCACATCGGGGGGGAGGCCTTCGCCCAGCGGTTCCCGGGCATCGACCAACTCTGCCGCTCATTCGGGATCGACCCGTCGCGCAGCCTCATTCCGGTCCACCCGGCCGCCCATTACATGATCGGCGGAATCCGCGTCGACCCTCAGGGCCGAACCTCCATGCCCGGACTGCTGGCGTGCGGCGAGGTCAGTTGCACCGGCCTGCACGGGGCCAACCGCCTGGCGAGCAATTCGCTGACCGAGGCGCTGGTCTTCGGCAAGCGGTGCGGGCAGCTTGCCGTCGAACGGGCCGGTGAGAACGGCGATCGGCTGACGATTCGGGACATGGACTGGCAGGTCGAGCGGTCCGACCGCACGGAGCTGGACATCGCCGATGTGCGTAACTCGCTGCGGTCGATCATGTGGCGCAACGTGGGTATCGTCCGTCAGGGCGAGCGGCTGACCGAGACCATCGAGATCATCAACTTCTGGGGGCAATACGTGATGGACAAGGAGTTCTTCAACGATCCGGGCGGGTGGGAGTCCCAGAACATGCTGACGGCCGCCTGGTTGGTGGCCGAGTGCGCCCTGCGACGCACCGAAACGCGCGGCGTCCACTACCGCGAAGACTTCCCCAAGACCGATCCCGTGTGGAAACGCCACCAGACGCTCCGTCGCACGCCGCATCAACTGGTCGTGGAGTGATCGGTCGTCGCCGTCACGGCAGGCAGATGGCGAGGGTCTCCATGAGCACTTCCGGCAGGATGCCCAGCACCACGATCGCCGAGACGGCTGCGGTGATCGCGCATCGCCAGAGCTGACCTCGCCAGCCGACGAGGGGTTCGGCGGCGAACAGTTCCCCCGAGGGAGCCGGCCGCAGCATCGCCGCGATCAGGCGGATGCACGCCACAGCCGACAGGCCCCGCACCAGCGCCCAGCCGACGGCCACCCCCGGCCAGCCGGCCGAGACGACCACGCCTGCCCGCATGACCCAGCCCATCGCTCCCAGCGTGGGCGCCAACCCCGCCAGGCTCCACATCCCCGCGCCGATCGCCATCGCCGGGCCCGGATGCGACGAGGCCAACCCCGCCAGGTCGCCCAGTCGGCCGACGGGCTCGCGCCGGGTCCGCCGGATATACAGCATCGCCGCCCCCACGGCCAGGGCGTGCAGCAGGAGCGAGACCAGCGAGACTGCCCCCACACGCATGCCGGCGGTGAGATAGCTGAAGCTCGGGGCCCGGTCGCCCGTCAGCGTTGCCAAGAGGCAGCCGGCCAATTGAACCACCGCCAGCCAACCCAGCACGCCCCAACTCCGCCGCGATCGCATCGCCAGCAGCGCCCCAGCCACCGCCAGCAACGTCAGTCCCTGACCGGCGACCCGTCGCCACGGCCCGACGACCGCCTGCAGTTGCGGGCCGCCCGGGAAGGTGTCGCGTCGCAACGCCGTCGCGAGCGATCGGCTGGCGTCGGTCGTGACGGCAGGCTCGAAGAGGTCCGCCCCCAGCGCGATGATGAGCATCGCCGCCAGGAGGAAGGTGGTCATGCCCAGTGCGCGGAAGGCGTGGTGCGGGTCGCGCCGGCCGGTCAATGGTTTGCGGACGGCGCGCGTGTTTCGTGTGCCGGTAAGAACCCGCAGCACCAGCATCACCATCTGCGCGGTGTGCATCGCGACGGCGAAGGCGCCCGCCAGCCCGACGGCCATCCACCACGGAGAGCCCGAGCGGACGGCTGTCATCTTCGCGCCCAGCACCATCGAGGCCCCCACGAACGCGCTGAGCCCCGGGACGGCCACCATCGACAGCAGCCAGATTGCCCCCAGCACCGCCAGGCCGGGTCGGCGACGCCCCAGACCCACCAGCTCGACCAGGGGGGCGGTCGTCGCGCCGGGTACAGCCGAGACCAGCACAAGCATCAGCCCGGCAAAGCTCACCGCGTGTGCGATCATCAGGAACATCGCCCCGGAGGTGCCCATGGCTGTGCCGGTCGACGCGCCGAGAAGCGCCATCGCGCCGATCAGTGACGCCGAGGCAGCCAGGAAGTCCAATACGGTCCGCCGGCGGTAGCAGAGGATCGCCGAGACCAGGGCGACCCCCGAGAGCGCCACGCACAACCCCAGCCCGGCATCCAGCGAATGGGGCAGCGTGGCGGGGAGTACCACGGCGACGGCGAGATAGACGCCGAGCTTCATCACCCCGCCGACCAGCAGCGTGGCCGCCCCGGCCGGGGCACCGTGCAGCGCGTGGGTGAGGCCTCGGCTCAGCGGCCAGATTCCCGCCCGCACGGCAGCGGAGATCCCCAGAAGCGACCCGATGGCGACCGCCTGCGGGGTGGAGAGCTGCAGGACGAGCAGGTCGTCGAAGGCGAAGCTCATCAGCCCGGTCTTGGTGTAATGGACCCATCCCAGGTGCAGCACGCCGACCCACCAGGCCCCGGAGGCGAGCATCTGCGCTGTCAGCCAGCGAAAGGACGGGTCGTTGCGGGAAGCCCGCCGTCGACCCAAGGCGAGGAAGACGGCGACGACGGCTCCGTCCGCGAAGAAGGAAAGCAGCAGCAGGTCGCGCGAGATCATTGCTCCAAGCAGGCAGGCTTCGCCCAGCAGCAGCCAGGCGAAGTGGGCCCGCCCGGCCCCGGCGATCTGTCGACCCGACGCCAGCACGGCGGCCGGCGCGATGATCGCGACACCCAAGGCCCCCATCGCCGAGATCGCGTCCAGCCCCCAGGCGAAGTCCAGCCCCATGCCCACGCGAAGCCAGTCGCTTGCCGAACCAAGCCTCGCGCCGGTCGACAGGCGGGAGACGGCGATCGCCGTCAGGCAGAGCGTGCCCATGGTGAACATCGTGGCGTTGAAGCGCGTCAGTTGAGCGTTTCGGCGCGACAACCCGCGGGGTGGGCGAAGCAGCGCGACGAAGGCAGCGCCGATCGCCGGAAGCAGCACCAGGGCCAGGAGAATGTGTTGGTCCAGAGTTTCGAGCATGGTTCACGCCGGCGAGGGGTTGGACATTCGCCCGGGCAGGGGGCACAATAGCCGACCATCGCCCGGCGGGCAAGTTACGCCTTCGTGACGAGAAAACGGGAGAACAACGATGGACCAGCAGAAACGCATCCGTCAGCCTTGGGACGGAACCATGACCGGGCGGCAGCGGTTTGTCGCTCAGATGCACCATCGGCCCGTCGATCGCTGTTTCAACATGGAGTTCGGCTACTGGCAGGAGAATTTCGAGCAATGGCCGATCTTCGTGGACAACGGGATCACCAACAACCACGACGCCCACCGTTTTTTCGGGCTGGACAAGATCAAGGACGTTGGCGGGCCGTTCTGGCTGCTGCCGGAATGGGAGGAGAAGGTCGTCGGCCAGACCGAGACCACGCGGATCATTCAGAATTGCGAGGGGCTCACCGGCGAGGTGCCCAAAGACGGGCACAGCACGATTCCGCACTTCACCGATTCGTCGATCAAGACGCCGGCCGACTGGCAGCGCGTCAAGGCGGAGCGGCTGGACCCCGACCACCCCGGTCGGCAGGTCGACGTGCAGGCGATTCTCGCCGAACACCCGGCCGATCGGACCTACCCGCTGGGCGTGAACACGGGCTCCATGATCGGGCGCATCCGCAATCTGCTCACCGTCGAAGGGCTCACCTACGCGGTGTACGACTATCCGGAGATGGTCGAGGACATGGTGGAGACCTCCTGCGTGCTCGTGGAGAACTTCCTGGAGCAGGTGCTCGGGAGCATCGAGTTCGAGTTCGCCTGCGGCTGGGAGGACATCTCCTGCAATACCGGTCCGCTGGTGTCGATGGATTTCTTCCGCAACGTGATCGTCCCGCGCTACAGGCGGATTCGCGAGAAACTCCGGTCGGCGGGAATTGACATCTGGTACACCGACTCCGACGGCGACGTTCGGCCGATGATTCCGGACTTCCTCGATGCCGGTCTGAATACAATGTTCCCATGGGAAGTCAACGGCTGTGGCCATCCCGGACCGGTTCTGGACGAGTACGGGCGGGATCTCCGCATCATGGGCGGGGTGGACAAGATGGTCCTGGCTCGCTCGCGCGAGGAAATCCGCGCGTATCTCGAATCGCTCGCGTCGCACGTGGAGCGGGGCGGATTCATTCCCTTCTGCGACCACCGCTGCCCGCCGAACGTCGACCCGGACGATTACCTCTATTACCTCGACGCGAAGCGCGATCTGTTCGGCATGTAGGCGGGTTTCTGCCCCTCGGGCGTAACCTTTTCGCGCCGTTCCTGTTTAAGCCTCACACCGCCCGACTTGCCCGACAGCGGTGGAGCGTTCCTTTCCATGCGCATAGCGCGACGACGAGACCTTGAACGACGACACCACGAACGATTCTGGAAGGAGAGACACATCATGAAGATCACAGGGCTTGGTTTGATTCTCACGATACTGCTGGCGGCGACGGTTGCCTCGGCGGCGGATCTGGACGCACTGGCCGACGGTCTGGATGCCGAGAACCCTTCGACGCGGATCGACGCAGCCCGCTCGCTGGCGAAGCTCGGGCCCGATGCCGCCCCGGCCGGTGAGCAGCTCGTGGTTGCCCTGGACGATCGGTACTGGGATGTCCGCAAGGCCGCTGCCAAGGCCATCGGAGGGCTGGGGTCGGCCGGCGAGCCGCTGGTGGACGACATCGTTGCGCTGGTGGACTCCGACGTGCCCGGTACGCGTCTGGCGGCGGTCGAGGCGCTGGGACGTCTCGGCGAGCCTGCCGCCCAGGCCGTCCCCGAGTTGATCCAGACCTGCAAGGCCTCCCAGAGCAATATGACGCGGGCGTGGATGGTCTGGTCGGTCGGGCAGATCGGGTCGACCGATCCGAACACCATCGATTGGCTGATGGACAAAGCTCGCTCCAAGGACGATTTGATGTCCATCTCTGCGGTTTACGCCATGCGGGACATGGGAGCCGATGCGATTCCCGCCCTGTTCAAGCAACTGGAGAACACGCGTGATTGGCGTCAGGCGCAGGCGGTTGCCCGAGCCATGGGCGGGATGGGCAAAGACGCCATCGAACCCACCATCAAGGCGATGCAAGGCGACCGGCGCTATCTGCCTGGCCATACGGTACGGATTGCCGCTGCCATCGGCAAACCGGCCATTCGCCCGCTGATCGAGCTGCTGGGACACGACGATCGACATGTGCGGGAACGAGCCAGGGAAGCCTTGGCCGATATCGGCCGACCTGCGATCGACCCGCTGATCGAAGTGCTCCAGACCGACAGCGAACGTCGCGATGACGTGCTGGGTGTCTTCGCACAGATGGAACGCAAGGCCTCGCCGGCTGCCGACGAGATCGCCAAGGTGCTCAAGACGACCGAGAGCGACCACATCAAGCGACGAGCGATGGTCGCCCTGGGCGAGATCGGCGGATCGGCCGCCACCAAGGGCGTGTTGGCCGAGATCATCGACGTGCTCAAGGGCGATAAGGACGATCTCAAGGATGACGCAGCCCGCGCACTGGACCGCATGGGCGGCGCGGCCAAGCCCGTGCTGGGGCAGATGATCGCCTTGGTCCCCAAGGTTAAGGGACGCGCCAAGGCCGACCTGATCCACGCGATCGGCAACCAGAAGGAAGACGCTTCCGACGCGGTGGGCGTGCTGGTTACCGCATTAACCAACGACGAAAGCTCCCGCGTTCGCGAAAAAGCCGCCTGGGCTTTGGGACGCATCGGGGCCAAGGCCAAGCCCGCGATGGATGAACTCAAGAAGGCCTCCACGAGCGACAAGAGCAGCCGCGTGAAGGGCCGATGCCTCGAATCGCTCACCCGCATCAAGAAGGATCTGGCCCGCAAGGACAACTAACGGCCGAGCAACACCATCGGCCTGCGTTACTCGAACGGGTAGCGCAGGCCGATTTGTTTGCGCACCTCGTCCAGCGTTCTCATGATCGCGAGGGTTTCATCCAGCCCCATGACGGGGCTTTCGGTGAGGTTCTCGGTCAGGCAGGCTGCGACGTGGGCGGCTTCGTAGTTGTAGCCGTTGCCCCTCCGGGGCAGGGCGTAGTGCTCCATGTCCTCCCCGGCGGGATGGAGCGTGAGCCCCGCGTCGCCCCACCAGGCGTTGTCGATGGTGACCATTGCCTCGGTCCCGCAGACGGTGATGGTCTTGGGTGTGTTGGTGCGCACGGCGCAGCTCAGCAGGGCCGACGCGCCGTTGGGGTACGCCAGCAGCATGGTGGTCTGCTCGTCGACGCCGGTTTCGCCGATGGCGGCCGATGAGTGAATCGCCTCGGGCACTCCGAGCAGCATCGACGCCAGGGACACCGGGTAGACCCCCACATCCAGCAGTGCCCCGCCGGCGTGGTGGGGATTGAGCAGTCGGCTGTCGGGGTCCCATCCGGAGCGGAAACCGAAGTGGGCGTGGACCTGGCGGATGTCGCCCAGCGCGCCGTCGGCCAACAGCTCGCGGAGCTTCACGAAGGGCGGAGCGAAGCGCGACCACATCGCCTCCATGCAGAACACACCGGCCGACCGCGCAGCCGATATGACGCGCTCGGCCTGATCGGCGGTGACGGCGAAGGGCTTCTCGATGAGGACGTGTTTGCCCGCCTCGATGGCCAGAAGGGCGGTTTCCGCATGCGACGGATGTTTCGTGGCGACGTAGATCGCGTCGACGGTTTCATCGGCGACCAGCTCTTCGTAGCTTCCGTGCCGCGCGGGCAGCGAGAATTGCTCGCCGAATTGCTCGGCCCGCTCTGGTGACCGCGACCCGACGGCGACGACCCGCCCGGTATCGGTCTGTTCGACCCCCGCGACGAACTTCCGCGCGATATTGCCGGCCCCGAGAATCCCCCAGCGAATGACGTCGGCCATGATCGGACCCTTTCAGCCCAGCTGCGGACGGTTCGGCTGTCCGGCGGAGATCGATCGCTCGACCCCCGCCGGCAAGCCGGGTCTTGCGTCTTACACGCCGGAGAAGGCGTTGAACCCGCCGTCGACGGGGACGACCACGCCGGAGACGAAGTTCGAGGCGGCGCTCATCAGCCAGAGCATCGTGCCGATCAGCTCGCCCGGTTCGCCGAAGCGTCCTGCCGGTGTGTTGTTGATAATGGTCTGCCCGCGGTCGGTCAGCTCGCCGGTCTTTTCGTCGGTCAGGAGGAAACGGTTCTGATCGGTGAGGAAGAACCCCGGAGCGATGGCGTTGACGCGGATCTCGGGCGAATGGTTCTGGGCCATGTACACCGCCATCCACTCGGTGAAGTTCATGATCGCCGCTTTGGCGGCGGAGTAGCCCACCACGCGGGTGAGGGGGTGGAACCCGCTCATCGAGGCGACGTTGATGATGTTGCCCTCGCCCCTCTCGGCCATGTATTTGCCGAAGACCTGGCAGGGGAGCATGGTTCCCAGACAGTTGAGGTCGAAGACCCAGCGAATCGCCTCGGCGTCGAGGTCGAAGTAGGACATGTCGGGCATGATGGCGGTGGCTTCCTTCTTGTTTCCGCCGGCGCCGTTGATGAGGATGTCGACCTGTCCGAGGGAGTCGACGGTACATTTGAAGGCGTCCTCGATGGCGTCTTTCTTCAGCACGTTGGCTTCGACGGGAATGGCAAACCCGCCCTCGGACTCGATCGTCTTGGCCACTTCGTTGGCCCGCATGACGTCGTAGTCGATGATGCTCACCTTCGCCCCGAGCTGGGCGAACTCCCGGGCCATCGTGCTGCACAGCACGCCCGCGCCACCGGTGATTGCGACGCACTTGCCCTCGATATTGAACAGTTTACTGATCTTGATGTCGGCCATGATTCGGTCCTTCCTCTTCTGTTTGTTGTTGGTTTGCGGCGAAGAGGACGTTGTACCGTCTCACAGCGCGAGTTGCCAGCTTTCGCCCGAGATTGGGCGTCGCAGGAGGAACAGACCCAGCCGACGTCGCAAGCTCACTCAGCCGCGGACGGCTTCGAGGTGGGAAACGAACACCGATCGGAGGAACGCGCAGAAGACGTCCTCGTTGGCGTGGATCGTCTGGTAGATCGGCTCGCGGAACCGCTGGCCTCCCTGGCCGGTCAGCACCGCTCCGACGGTGGCGTAGAGGATCTGGCGGGCGATGATGTTGTCCAGCAGGCGGAACAGTTCGGTATCGTCGATGTTCGCCAGAGGCGGCAGGTCGGCGGGTTTGGCCGAGACGTCGAACGCCCTGAGACCCTTCGAGAAGCTCTGCACGGCGAAGCTGAAGATCTCGCGGAAGAGGTCCTGGTTGACGGCTGCCACGAGACGCATCGCCTCCAGGTAGCCCAGTCCCTCCAGGCGAACGTGGATCTTTCCGCCGGTGACCTCGCTGAGTACGCTCAACAGCCGAAGCTTCCCGCTGGCCGAGGGGACCACCAGCTTGTAAGGCCCGCAGCGCTTGGCGACGGCGGCATGACCGGCGACCCACTGGCGCATGTCCTCCACAGAGCCTCCACAGGGCGACAGCGGCTGGCCGCAAGGCAGCGACGGGGCGAGCCCGGAGATCTGCACGCCCATCCGTCGCAGTTCGTTGGCCAGGAAGTAGTGCTCTTCCAGCGTGGTGGGGGCGGGCATCTCGTGGAGGGCGGCCATGATGCTGCGCTGTTCGGGGCCTTTCTCGTCGAGCAGACGGGCCATCTGGATGATTCGCATCAGGGCCGGGCCGACGCACACGACGGTCTTGATGAAGCCCGGGCCGTCGAATCGGATCTCGATTCCGTCCGCCAGCGTGATCGGGCGGTCCACGTAATTGGCGGCCATCTCCTCGCCGGTGGTCTCGAGCAGGTCAAAGTCCAGCTCGCCGTAGAGCTCCGCCAGCCAACCGATGTCCGCGTCGGCGGGCAGCATGGGGATGCTCTCGCAGGCGTTGATGCTGTAGATGGTGTATCCCCCGCGGATGGCGGTAAGCAGGTCGGTCGCGTCGCGCAGATCGACGGCCTCGGCGGCGAACCCCTTGCGGTAGCCTGTCTGCAGGACGCCCCAACTGGCGGCGTCAAGTATTTCCTGGGCGGGTCGACCCACGAGCATTGTCTCGCGAACGCTCAGCTGCGCCAGCACCGGGGCGATTCCGCTGCCCATTTCCTGGATCGCCTCCACGTGTCCGCCGCCCGAGGCGCCCAGCATGTCGCCGAAGCCCACACTTGCATTCCGCCCCAACGCCGAGGGGCCGGTCCAGTCCACCATGCTGCGGACCGCGTCGGCATTGGCGTGGCTGGTGGGCCCGAGAATGATTGGACGTTCTTCGTGCTCGCCGGTGGAAAATCCGTCCAGCTTGTCCCAGCCGATCGCGCCGACGTACTTCTCACGGTCGTTCCGTGCGAAAAACAGAGTGACGTCCTCCACGCGAGTGATACTCGCGGGATAGATCGTAACCCCTGCCGCTTCCTGAATGTCTTCGATCTCTGCGGCTATCATTGAGATCCGTCCGGTCAATTCCGCCTGCCGCGGTGTGCATCTCTACTTCGCCCATGCGGCGGGCGTGAATCGGTGTGGCAACAGGCTCGCCTGCAGGATCACGCGTCCACGTCCAGCCCCCGGCCGATCGCGCGAGTCCATGTCGCCGCATACGCAATGTAAGTTCTGAAAGAACCTGACGCGAACGTCATTCGCGCCTACTGGACGCCTGGTGGGGCGTCCGGTGAGGAGTTCCCCCCTCCAAGGGCAGAATCGGCGATCGGCGCGCGGAACTTCTGCAGGAAATGCGGAACGGAAAAGCAGAATTTACGTCGGCTCAGCGGGCGACCTTGCTGAGCGGTTCGACGTGCTTGCCCAAGTGCGTGGCCAGCACGGCGTAGTGCTCCTGCTCGCCGCGCTTCAGGGCGTCGTAGAAGCGGCTGCGGAACTGGTCCGATGTCAGTACGCTGCCAAAGGTTACGTGGAAGACCTGACGGGCGTCGAAGTCGTCCAGCAGCCCGGAGAGCTCCTCGTCGCTGAGGGACTCGGCCGGCGGGACCTTGCCCAGGTCGGCCGAGACGTGATAAGTCGCCTTGTCCGTCTCGTAGCGGGCCCGTGCAAAATCCAGGATCTCGCGGTACAGGTCAGGCTCGACCTTGGCGATCGCCCGGAGGGCTTCGAGGTAGCTCGTACCGGCCGTCTTGAGATGCACCAGCCCGTCGGTCAGCTCGCCCACGATGGGGTAGATGCTGAACTTGTCCGAGCCGCTGTGAATGGAGATCTTGTACGGCCCGAGGGTTCGCATGACCGCCACGTGCCGCTTGAGCGAACGGCGGAACTCGTCGATGTCGCCGATGTAGTCCACGCCTTTCTCGAATCGGCCAACGAACCGTGGGGCCATCGAGACCCACTCTACGCCGAGGCGCTTGAGCTCAGCGGCGAAGAAGTAGTGCTCGGCCGGGGTGGTGGGGGATTCGGTCTCGTCGACCGAGACTTCCAGCTCGAACTCGCCGGTGGCGACCTGCTTGAGGTGGTTGTACATCGTCACGGTGTGCGCCACGGCGTGGCCGTACTTGACGGCCGCCCGGAGGAACGCCGCCCCGCTGAACTCCACCGTCTCGCCGCCGTCCAGCTCGAAGGTTTTCTCGTCGTAGGAGGCCTTCAGGTCGTCCGAGGCGATCTGCAATGTATCGAAGTCCAACTGGTCGTACCGGTTGGCCAACTCGCCGACGGACATCTCGTCGGCGTCGTTCACAACGTGTGCGCCGGGGTCGATGGTGAACATCGTGAATCCCGCAGCCACGGTGACGTCGATGTCCTCGGGCTTCTGGAGGTGATCGGCGTCCGAGCCGAACCCGTCGGTGAACCCCTCCTGCAGCACGCCGAAGGTGGCGGCGTCCATGACTTCATCGGGCGTCCGTTGCGTGCGGGCCATCTCGCGGATCGACTGCTGGGCGAGAATGGGCGCGACGCCCTGACCCTTCTGACGGATGGCGCGGATGTGTCCGGGGGTCGCCAGGCCCAGCCGGTCGCCCAGGCCGGCCGAGGTCGCCAGGCCCAGGCACTTCGGCGCGGTCCATGGCAGGGCGGCCCGGATGGCGACGGCGTTTTCGTGATCCAATGGCCCGACGGTCACCAGCTTTCCCTCGGTCTTGCCGCGGTTCTCGCCGTGAACCTCCCCATGTCCCTGTGTGGCGCACATGCCCACGACAGTCTGCCCGCCGCCGGCGTCTTTGCCCATGAAGTAGATCGTGGTTCCGTCTTTCTGGATGCTCTGGGGGGCAATTTCGACCTGGGCGACCTGCTGGAGCAGCTGAAGCTTGATGGGGTCCATGGGCGTGGGCCTTTCGTGATGGTGGTTGAATCACCAAGCGGGCGGAAGGGTTGGCCTTCCGCCCGCTGGCGTGGTGTTGCGTTGCGGGCGTTCTATGCGTTGTACGTGCTGGCGGTGACGTCGCCGCCGGTGCCCGTCCAGTTGGTGTGGAAGAACTCGCCACGGGGCTTGTCGACGCGCTCGTAGGTGTGGGCGCCGAAGTAGTCCCGCTGGGCCTGGAGCAGGTTGGCGGGCAGCCGCTCGGAGCGGTAGCCGTCGAAGTACGCCAGGGCACTGGAGAAGGCGGGGACGGGCACGCCCATCTCGACCGACTTGCTCACCACGCGCCGCCAGGCGGCTTGGGCGTTGGTCACGGCGTCCTTGAAGTACGGCGCCAGCAGCAGGTTCACCAGGTTCGAGTCCTCGTCGAAGGCTTCCTTGATCTTGCCGAGGAACTGGCTGCGGATGATGCAGCCGCCACGCCACATCAGGGCGATCCCGCCGTAGTTGAGGTTCCAGTCCCACTCCTTCGCCGCTTCCCGCATGAGCTGATAGCCCTGGGCGTAGGAGACGATCTTGCTGGCGTAGAGCGCCTGGCGGATGTCTTCGATAAAGGCGGCCTTGTCGCCGTCAAACGTTGCGTCCGGGCCGGTGAGTTCCTTGCCGGCGGCGACTCGCTCGTCCTTCAGGGCGCTGAGGCAGCGTGCGAAGACGGCTTCGCCGATCAGCGTCAGAGGCTGACCGAGGTCCAGGGCGGTGATGGCCGTCCATTTGCCCGTACCCTTCTGCCCGGCCGTGTCGAGGATGACGTCCACCATGGGCTTGCCCGTTTCGTCGTCCTTCTTGGCGAGGATATCTCGGCTGATCTCGATGAGGTAGCTGTCCAGGTCGCCCTTGTTCCACTCGGCGAAGACATCGCTCATTTCATCGGGCGTCATGCCCATGCCCTTCATGAGGTTGTAGGCTTCGCAGATCAGCTGCATGTCGCCGTACTCGATGCCGTTGTGCACCATCTTCACGAAGTGTCCGGCGCCGTTCTCGCCGACCCAGTCGCAGCAGGCTTCTTCCTTGCCGGTATTCGGGTCGGTCACCTTGGCGGCCGAGTCCTGGAAGATGCTCTTCACGTGTTCCCAGGCGGCCGGGCTGCCACCGGGCATGATGCTGGGCCCGCGGCGGGCGCCTTCTTCGCCGCCCGAAACACCCGTGCCGATGTAGAGCATGCCCTTTTCCTCGACGTACTTCGTGCGACGCATCGTGTCGTGGAAGTTGCTGTTGCCGCCATCGATGATGATGTCGCCCTCTTCCAGGTGCGGCAGGACCTTGTCGATGAACTTGTCCACCGGGTCGCCGGCCTTGACCAGCAGCATCACCCG
>CAZYIH010000040.1:0-2639 GCA_964646915.1 uncultured Planctomycetaceae bacterium
AGGCAAGCAATGAAGACCTACAAGAAGGCCAAGGACATCAGGGTCGGCGTCGTCGGATATGGCGGCGCGTTCAACATGGGCAAGGCCCATCTCACGCAGATGAAGGCGGCCGGCATGACGCCGGCGGCGGTGGCGGACACCGACGAGTCGCGCCTGGCGGTGGCGAAGGATGAGTTTCCCGGGATCGCGACGTTCAACTCCGTCGGCCGAATGCTGGGCAACTCGGACGTGGACCTGGTGGTGCTCATCACACCGCACAACACCCACGCGAAGCTCGCACTGAAGTGCCTCAAGGCCGGGCGGCACGTGGTGTGCGAGAAGCCCCTGGCGATCACCACCGCCGAGTGCGATCGTATGATTCGCGAAGCCGGCAAACGCAACCGCATGCTCAGCACGTATCACAATCGCCACTGGGACGGCTGCGTGGTCGAAGCGCTCAGGCAGATTCGCGACCGCGGACGCATCGGCGAGATCGTCCGGATCGACGCTCACATGACCGGGTACGGCCAGCCTCGCGACTGGTGGCGGTCCAGCAGGAGCATTTCGGGCGGCATTCTCTACGACTGGGGCGTGCACTTCCTGGAGTATGCCCTGCAGCTGGTGGACAGCCACCTCGCCGAGGTGAGCGGCTTTGCGCATACGGGCTTCTGGGCGCCGAAGGTCGCCTGGAAGGACGACACGAACGAGGATGAGGCCTCGGCAATCATTCGGTTCACCAGCGGGGCGTGGATGACGCTGACGATGTCGCAGATCGACGCCGCCAGCCGATGCCCGGACCGAAAGTGGTTCGAGATCACCGGGACCAAGGGAACCTACTTCTTCGACGGGAAGGGCTGGAAGATCGTACTGCCCAAGAAGAACAAGACCGTCGTGGAAGAAGGCTCGAACCCGCCCAACGCCTGGCAGAACTACTACAACAACATCGCCGCCTATCTTACCGGCAAAGAGGACCTGGTCATCTCGGCCGACTGGTCGCGCCGCCCGATTCACATCCTCGACCTGGCGGGGCGATCGGCCAAACAGGGCAAGGCGCTCAAGGCCAAGCACAAGTAGCATGCACCCAAGGGCTCACGAAAAGCCCACATGTTCCGCATACAAACTGAGGACAAACCGGACATCATCCGGGAAGGACGAATTATGAAAGCACTGATCGTACAGGGCGGCTGGCAGGGACACGAACCCAGGCAGGTCGCGGACATCATCGCCAAAGAGCTCGCCGATGCGGGCATGGACGTGGAGGTCTCCGATACGCTGGACTCCTACCTCGACGTCGAGAAGCTCAAGGAACTGGACCTGATCTTCCAGGGCTGGACCATGGGCGAGATTTCCAAGGAGCAATGGGCCGGGCTGGACGAAGCGGTCCGGTCTGGCGTGGGCATTGCGGGTGTGCATGGCGGGTTGTGCGACAGCTTCCGCCAGAACACCGCCTACCAGTTCATGTGCGGCGGGCAGTGGGTGGCCCATCCGGGCAATATCATCGACTACCGCGTGCATATCGTGGACCACGCCGACCCGATCACCGCGGACCTGGACCACTTCGAGATGCACTCGGAGCAGTACTACCTGCACGTCGATCCGTCCAACCACGTGCTGGCCAGCACGACGTTCGAGTTCAACGGCTGCACCATGCCCGTGGTGTGGAAGCGGATGTGGGGCACCGGTCGGGTGTTCTACTCGTCGCTGGGGCACGTCGCCGACGACCTGGACGTACCCGAGGCCCGGACCATCGCGGTGCGTGGCTCGCTGTGGGCGGCCGAGGGAAAGGCCATCGCGGCCGAGCTGGACACCGCCGCCGACGTCCCGGAGCACCTCGACGAGGCGGGCGGCTGAGCCGGCGGCGCCCGAGACGTCTGACAGACATCGCAAGTCCGAGTGGCGATCATCCGAGATTCCAGCAGACGCGTGCGTCCGGGTGCCCGCCATTCGTGTTTCCACGGAGAGCAGAATGATCGTACTTCTCACAGGTCCGTCGAACGTCGGCAAGAGCACCGTCAGCGAGCTGATCGCCCAGCGGTGGAAAGCGGTGCACCTGGTGGTGGATCAGCTGCGCCATTTCATCGTGGACGACGAACTTCGCCGGGCCGAGGAGTTTCAGCGCGAGCTGACGCATGCGAATATCTGCGCTCTGCTGAGCAACTACACCACACGCAGAATGCACGTGCTGGTGGACGACATCTCGGCCGACCCGGAGTACCACGCCCGGCGGATGGCCGACTACAACGAGATCGCCCCGGCCAACTCCGTCCTGCTGATGTGCCGGCGCGAGCTGGTGCTGACCGCGCGGAACAAATACTCCGACGAACACTTCATGTCCCGCCGACTGGGGAACACGTTCGACGGGTTCCGCCGCATGCAGGAGACCGGCGCGTACGATTGGGTGCTGGACACCTCGAATCTCACCGTCACCCAGACGGTCGAAGCGATGGAAGCCCACCTCCGCCAACTCGGCGCCCTGGAGTAGGGTCCGTCGGGAAAAATCGCACCTTCCTCTGCTTCTGCCCTCAAGCAATCGTACGTTTCCCCGAGAGGGTTCGGGTGCGACTGCGTGCAGCGGAGCGGACGGCTGCGCGCTCGATGGTTCCACTGATACGGCAACCGGCGCAACCCGTGTGCGCGGAGGAGCTTCATGGTCTCGATGG
>CAZYIH010000040.1:2739-19851 GCA_964646915.1 uncultured Planctomycetaceae bacterium
TGATACGGCAACCGGCGCAACCCGTGTGCGCGGAGGAGCTTCATGGTCTCGATGGCCGACGCCACGATGGGGCAGGTCTCCGACGACCTCCTGCGGATGCGCGAACCGGCGACGCAGGCGAACATGCACGCCGGCCAGGTGGTCTCCCTGCTGGGCTGACATCGACGAACCACGTTGTCTGGAGCGGGCGTCGCTGCTGGAGGGCACGGCGTCCGTTTCCTTATGCGCCCAAGACGGCGATGCTGGCGGGCGACGGGAGTCGCTGTCATAATGGTCGGCCATGCGTAACGCCGAGCATCCATCGGCCCGGGCGGGAGTGATTCTCGCGGGCATTGCCTTTGCCCTCTGGGGCGTGCTGCCGATCTACTGGAAGCAGCTGGGCCACGTCGGCGCCTTCGAGATCCTGCTGCATCGCTTTCTCTGGGCGGGTGCGGCGATGAACCTCGCCCTGGCAGCGGCGGGTCGCTGGGGCAAGGTGGCCAGGCATCTGCGCGACCGACGGACGCTGGCCTCGCTCACGCTCAGTGCCGCCCTGCTGGGCGTGAACGGCTACACGTTCGTCTACGGCGTGAACCACGAGCTGATTCTCGAGTGCAGCCTGGGGTACTACATCGCCCCGCTGGTGAACGTCGCGCTCGGGGCGGCCGTGCTGAAGGAACGCCTCAACACCCTCAAGCTGGTCGCCCTTGGGCTGGCGATCGCGGCGGTGGCGAACATGATGATCCATTACGGCCGCGTGCCGTGGGTGGGGCTGACGTTGGCGTTGACGTTCGGCTGTTACGGACTGTTCCGCAAGCGTTCCCGCGCCGGCTCGCTGGACGGGTTCGCCGTGGAAAGCGGCATGCTGGGGCTCATCGCGGCGGCCTTCGTAACGGTCAAGGCTATCGACGGCAGCGGCGCCCTCGGGCGGTTCGACCTCACCACCGACGCCCTGCTGATCGGGGCAGGAGTCATTACGCTCACACCGCTGGTGTTCTTCGCAGCCGGTGCCCGACGCATTGAGCTGACGACGCTGGGGTTCCTCCAGTACATCGCCCCCAGCGGTGCGCTGATCGTGGGCACAGCCATTTACGGCGAGCCGTTCACCGGCGTCCACGCCATATCGTTCGGGCTGATCTGGGTAGCGTTGGCCGTCTTCACGTGGGACGGCGTGCATCGCGCGTCACGGGCGGCTGCGCTGAGACGGTCGGCCCTGGCGACCCCGGCCGGGACGGTGAAAACGCGCCAAGCGGGCGACAAATCGCCCCCGCCACGGTCCTGATTCGATCGCGCTTGGATAGGCTGCATCGTCTCTTTTCAGCGGGAGGGAAATCGGGTATCACTACCTCATCCCATTGCCCGTGGCAGCCGCGTCGGATGGTGGGGTAAGGCAAGTCTTCCGTGAACGCCGGGGCGAACGGCCGTCCGCCACCGACAGTGACCCATGCGGGAAAGGGACAACACATGCTGGCAGCACAGTCCGCCGTAGGACCCATCGAGATTCTCCTGACCGTCGCCTACCTGTTGGTGGTCGGCTACCTGGGATGGCTGGGATACCGCCGCACCAGGACCGATCGCGATTATCTGCTGGCCGGGCGGGAGACTCACCCGTTCATCATGGCGATGAGCTACGCCGCCACCTTCATCTCCACCAGCGCGATCGTGGGTTTCGGCGGAGTGGCGGGCATGTTCGGGATGTCCCTGCTTTGGCTGGTGATGCTCAACATTCTGGTGGGCATCTTCATCGCGTTCGTGTTCCTGGGTGGCCGAACCCGGCGGGTGGGGCATCATCTCGACGCCCACACGTTCCCCGAGTTGTTGGGTCGACGGTACAACAGCAGGTTCATCCAGATTTTCGCGGGCCTGATTATTTTCGTGGGCATCCCGCTGTATGCGGCGGCAGTGCTCATCGGGGGCTGTACGTTCATCGCCGCGCAGTTCCAGGTGGACTACCCCTACGCCTTGATCGTCTTCAGCATTCTCATCGCCGGCTACGTGGTCTACGGCGGGCTCAAGGGCGTGATGTACACCGACGCCCTGCAGGGGACGATCATGCTGGTGGCGATGATCGCCCTGATCGTGGTGACGTACGTGAACCTCGGCGGCGTCAGCCAGGCCCATGAGAGTCTCGGCCAGTTGAGCACCGAGGCCCCCTCGCTGTTCAAGGGCATCGGGTTCACCGGGTGGACAAGCTTTCCCGAGTATGGATGGGGGTCGCCGAAGTACGACCTCTGGTGGATCATGGTGAGCACCATCACGATGGGGGTGGGCATCGGCGTGCTCGCCCAGCCACAACTGAGCGTGCGGTTCATGACGGTCAAATCGCAGCGCGAGCTGAACCGTGCGGTCATTCTCGGCGGGCTGTTCATCCTGCTGATTCCGGGCAGTGCGTACGTGGTCGGATCGTTGAGCAACCTGCACTTCCATGACAAGGAAGTGATTGTCGGGCACATCACGCACACCGAGAAGGCCGGCGTCATCGCCAAGCGGTCGCGCGACGTGATCAAGCGGATCCCCTGCGAGCTGATGCACATCGAGCAGGACGACGGGCGCAAGGTCACCATCGTCGCGCGCGGGTTCGACGTGACCACCCCGGACGGAAAGACCATACCGTTCTCGAAGATCATGCCCACCGCCGAGGTCACTCAGTTGCAGGACGGCCGGGCGAGGGTACGCCCGCGCGCGACCTCCTTCACCCGGGCGGTGGTCCGGAAGCATGGCGAGTGGATGTTCGACACCGACAGCATCATCCCGTTCTACATCACCACAGCCATGCCCGGCTGGTTCGGGATGCTCTTCCTGCTGACGCTGCTTGCCGCGGCGATGAGCACGCTCTCCAGCCAGTTCCACACGCTGGGAACCGCCATCGGGCGGGACGTGTTCGAGCAGGTTCTGGGCCCGCGCACGCGCAGCATCGGCGTGACGCGCATCGGGATCATCATCGGCATCCTTCTGGCGGTGCTCATCAGCTATTACGCCCGGGGCGGGTACTTCATCGCCCGGGCGACGGCCATCTTCTTCGGCGTGTGCGCCTCGGCGTTCCTCCCGGCGCTGATCGGCGGATTGTTCTTCCGGCGCGTGACCCGTCCGGCCGCAGCAGGCTCGATGGTTGTCGGGTTCGCGGTGACGCTCTTCTGGCTGGCGCTGGTCAAGGCCAAGGAGGCCGAGGCGATCGGGCTGGTCCAGCAGATCACGGGCGGAAAGCACAGCCTGCTGGCCGACTGGCCCAATTGGCCGGTGGTGGACCCGATTCTCGTGGCCCTTCCGGCGTCGACGCTGACGCTGATCGTCGTCTCGCTGCTGACCACGCCGGCCGAGAACAAGACCGTCGACGAGTGCTTCCGGGCGAAGGTCTGACCGCGACGTAACCGGGCGCGTTGCCCGGTGACGGCGTCTTTCGTCCCGTCGGCCGGGCCGCTAGAATGCCATCCATGAACTATCCATCCATTGAGCGCCGAACCACGCGCGAGGTCCGCGTCGGGCAGATCACCCTCGGAGCCGGGTCGCCCGTGCGCGTCCAGAGCATGACCAACACGCCGACGGCCGACACGCCGGCGACCCTCGCCCAGGCCCAGGAACTCGTCGGAGCCGGGGCCGAGCTGATCCGCGTAGCCGTCCCCACCGAGAACGACACCGCCGCCCTCGATACGCTGGTGGCTGAGCTGCCCGTCCCGGTGGTCGCCGACGTGCACTTCCACTTCGACCGCGCGCTGGAGGCGATCGACGCCGGCGTCGCCAAGATCCGCCTGAACCCGGGCAACATCCGCGACCGCCGGCAGGTCACCGACGTCATCCGCGCAGCCAAAGACGCGGGCGTCGCCATCCGTGTGGGCGTCAACGAGGGGTCCATCGTGACCCGGGGCACCAAGGCCGCCAAGGCTGCCGACCTGAGCCGACCGCTGCCGGAGCTGATGGTCGAGAGGATGGCTGAGTACCTGGAGATCTTCGAGGAGGAGGGGTTCGACCAGCTCGTGCTGTCGGCCAAGAGCCACGACGCGATGACGACCATCGCGGTCAATCGCCTGCTCGCCGATCGCTGGGACTATCCGCTGCACCTGGGGGTGACCCACGCCGGAACGCGCGAGACGGGCACGATCCGCTCGGTGGCGGCCTTGGGGGCGCTGCTCAGCGAGGGCATCGGCGAGACGATCCGCATCAGCTTTGCCGGCGACCCGATTCACGAAGTGACGGCTGCGACCGAACTGCTCCAGTCGCTTCGGCTGCGGGAGCGCAAAGGCGTGGAGCTGATCGCCTGCCCCACCTGCGGTCGGCTGCAGATGGACCTCTCGGAGGTCATCGCGGAGATCACCCCCGAACTGGCGAGCATCGACGCGCCCCTGACGGTGGCGATTATGGGCTGCGTGGTCAACGGGCCCGGCGAGGCCGACGGGGCCGACATCGCCCTCTGCGCCGGTGCCGACAAGGCGGCGCTCTACATCCGGGGCGAGCTGGCGGGCACGATTCCCGCCGCCCAGGCCGCCCAGGCCGTCATCGACGAAGCGAAGAAGCTCGCAGCCGAAACAACCTGATCGGGCACGGAAAGCTCTGGAACGCTACCGGCTTGCCATTCCGCGGAGTGTGCCGACCTCGTGGAGACAGTCCACGTCGATCTCGCGGAGTTTGCCGCGCGTGTCGGGCCCGGCGTTGATCACGAAGTTCGCCCCGCGCTGGTTGCAGGTTGTCAGCGTTTCGACCACCCAGTGGGCGTCCTGCACCGTGTCGTCATCGGCATGCCAGAACCATTTGCCACCCGCGAACATGCCCTGCCCCGTGCCGCCCTTGCTCAACGTGAATTCGCACTCAGCCGGCAGGTAGTCGCCGATTCCGCCGCAGTAGTAGATCTTCTTGTCGTCTTCCGGCGGGACGCCCTTCTCAAAGAATCGCAGGTCGCTCGGCCAGGTGATGATCTCGCCCTTGCGTTTGCTCGTACCGTTGTTGCCCACGAGGCAGTCGGGCTGGATGGCCTTGATGTGCTCGTAGATCTCGCGCCAGTACCAGCGGTCGGGGTCCTGGTAATCGACCCCGCCCTTCTTCCAGCCACCGTCGAACCAGATCTCGCAGATGGGCCCGTAACCGGTGAGCAGCTCGGCCAACTGACGCTTCATGTAGATCGCGTAGGCGTGGTCGTGCTCGTAGCAGGGGGCGTTGCGGTCCCACAGGGAGTAGTACAGCGCCAGCTTCAGGCCGGTGCGTTTGCAGGCGTCGGCCAACCGGCCGACCACGTCGCCGTCGAACGGTGAGGAGGCCACCGAATAGTCCGTCCAGCGGCTCGGCCAGAGGCAGAACCCGTCGTGATGCTTGGAGGTGAGCATGACGTAACCGGCGCCGGCGGATCTGGCGGCGTCGCACCACTGGTCCGGGTCGAACTCGGTGGGGTTGAAGGTGGCAGGGTCCAGCGTGCCGTCGGACCACTCGGCGTCGTTGAACGTATTGATCCCGAAATGAACGAACATCCCGAACTTCAGGTCCAGCCATTTCTGCTGGGCCGGCGTGGGTTCGACGCGCACGGGCTGGTCGGAGGCCTTCGCCTCACGAAGCTTCACTTCCTGCAGATACGGATCGTATGACATCGCATTCTCCTTGTGAGCGGTACAGGATACACGCCTCGGCTGTGGGGTAAAGGGGCTGGTGGGGATGTGGAATACTGCGGGGGTGTTTCTCGACCTGGGGCAAGCGGCAGGAATCACGATGGTCGCCGCGATGAACCGCCCAGCCGGGAATCACGCGAAAGCTCATGGCAGCCGGACTACACCTTGCCCGCGGAGGGGCACAGGTCGTTGAGGCAGCAGTTGTCGCAGTCTGGTTTGCGGGCGGTGCAGCACTGTCGGCCATGGAAGACCAGCCGGTGGGCGAACATCGTCCATTCCTCGCGTGGCAGGAGGTCCTGGAGGTCTTTCTCGATCTTGTCGCCCTGGTTGTTCTTGCGGGTGGTGAGTTTCAATCGGCCGGCCAGCCTCGTGACGTGCGTGTCCACCACGATGCCCTCGTTCTTGCCGAAGGCGGTTCCGAGGATGACGTTGGCCGTCTTGCGGGCGACGCCGGGCAGATCGAGCAGTTCGTCCATCGTGTCGGGCACATCGCCGTCATGCTCTTCCACGATGCGGCTGGCGGCGCCCTGGATGCTCTTGGCCTTGTTGCGATAGAACCCGCAGGAGCGGACCGCCTGCTCGATGTCTTCCCGGTCGGCGGTGGCAAACGCCCGGGGCGAGTCGAACGTGTCGAACAGATCGGGCGTGATCATGTTCACCCGCGCGTCGGTACACTGGGCGGCGAGGATGGTCGCCACCAGCAGTTCAAACGGGTTCTCGTAATCCAGCGAGCATTCGGCGCCCGGGTATTCCTTCGCGAGACGGTCGTTGATTTCGACCGCCCGCTTGCGCTTGTTCGCCTTCGATTCACGGGGCATGGATGGAGCGGGTCCTTCCTACTCGGCCGGCAGGGGCTCGGGCCGGGCTGCACGGGCGGCGGCCGGCTCGGACGGCGTGACGGCCAACGCCTCTTCGATGCGGTCGGCGGCCTTTCGTCCCGAGTCGATCGCGGTGACCACATAGGCGGCCCCGGTCACGACGTCGCCGGCGGCGAACACCGCCGGATCGCTCGTGCGATGCGATCGTACGATGAGCTTGCCCGCGGCGTTGGTCTCCAGCCCGAGCTGGGTCACGAGCGACTCATCGGGCACCGCCTCGAAGCCCAGCGCGAGGACGGCCAGGTCCGTGTCCATCTGGAACTCGCTGCCGTTGACCTCCTTCATGACCGGACCCTTAGGGCTGGGCACCCACTGCACGCGGACGGCCTGGACGCCGGCGAGCTGGTCGCCCGAACCGTCGAAGCCCTTGGTCGCCACGCACCACTGGCGATTCACCCCGTCGAGGTCTTCGGCGAGTTCCTCGTCGGTGGGCGTTCCGCCGCCGGTCGACCGTTTGGGAAGAATCTCCAGCTGATGCACTTCCCGGGCGCCCTGGCGGAGGGCGGCTTCCACACAGTCTTCGCCGGTGAGCCCGCCGCCGATGACGGTCACGGTCTTGCCGTCCACGGCGATCTGTTCCTCGATGTAGTCGCTCTGCGAGGGGGCGTTCTGCTGGCGAAGGAAATCCATCGCGAAGTGCACGCCGTTCCGCGATCGACCCGGCACGTCCAGATCCCGCGGCTGGGGGGCGCCGACGGCAAGCAGAATCGCGTCGTGGTCGTCCCGCAGGCTTTGTGCGGAGAGATTTCGCCCGACTTCCACACCGGTGTGGAAGTTCACGCCCTCGGCTTTGAGCTGCTCGATGCGACGGTCGATGAGCTTCTTGGCGAGGCGCGGTTCGGGAATGCCGTACCGCAGCAGACCTCCGATGCGGTCCTCGCGCTCGTAGACGTGGACCTCGTGGCCGTTGCGGGCGAGCTGCTGGGCAGCGGCCAACCCGGCCGGCCCGGACCCGACAATCGCGATGCGTTTGCCCGTTTCGGTCACCGGCGGCTGGGGCGAAATCCACCCCTCGTCGAACGCCCGGTCGATGATCTGCTGTTCGATGTCGCGGATCTGCACCGAGTAGCCCTGCAGCGATCGCTTGCAGGCGTCCTGACAGGGGGCCGGGCAGATCTGGGCGGTGAACTCGGGGAAGTTGTTCCGCGAGTGGAGCACGTCGCACGCCTCGCGCCATTTGTGCTGGTCGGCGAGGTCCACCCATTCCGGGACGCGGCTTTCCAGCGGGCAGCCCGCCTCGGCACAGATCGGCTCGGTGCACGAAAGGCAGCGCGACGAAGACAGCCGATTCGCCTTGCGGACGTACTCGTCGTACGAGCCGTACTCGAACGCATCCAGCGCCTGCATGTAGCGGTCGCGGTACTGCTTCTCCCGTCGATGCCACGCCGGCAGAAGCTTCCGCGCCCAGCGCATGCGTTTGATGATGCGAAGCATCCACGGAACCATCGTGTGGGTGATGCGCTTCCGCCAGCCGAAAAGCTTCAGCTCCCAGCTCCACTGGTGGCGATAGCGGAGTTTGTCGCCATTGGCGGGGTTGACGTTGTACTTCTCGCGATCGCGGGCGTACTTCTCGGGGCTGGTAATCAGCTCGGCCAGGAAGATTCCGTCGCGGATCAGCATCGACGAGGCGAGTTGGTGGATCGCTGCCCTGGTGGCGGCGTAGCCGAACTCGGTGCGGTCCTTGGCGTAGAGTGCGAGGATCTTGTCGATGTATGTCTGGGCGTAACTCGCCCCGCCCCACCGCATGCAGTCGTAGGCGCGAATGACCAGGTCCCGCTTGAGCGATTCATCGAGATTGGCCGCGGAGACGCACGCGCCGCTGACCAGCGTGCGCAGCTGTTGGGCGGCCTTGGCGCCGCGCCGACGATGGATGTGGCGAGACTTCTCGTCGAGGGTCTGCTTCCAGCCGGTGCGCCTCGGGGCGCCCTGGAAAATGTCCATTCGCTGGCAGAGCTTGCGTCCCATGTTGAACGCGAAGATGTTCTTGCGGAAGTCCGCCCGGATGGTGTCCTTGATCGCCCAGGCGATCGAGTGCATCGAGACCGGGAGCAGGCCTTTCTGGAAGGCGAACCCGATCATCATGATGTTCGCGTAGAGCTTCGAGCCGAGGTACTTCTCGCAGATCGTGGAGATGTCCCGGGCGAGAAAGTCGTCGTCGCGGGTGTGGCGACGGATACGTTCTTCCAGCTCGGCCGGGTTGAAGTCCTCGCGCCCCATCACGCCGCCGATGGTCTGGGCCTTGTAGGTGTTGATGACCGCGGCGGTCCTCTCCTTGCTGGCGACGCGCCCCCGGCCTCGGGGGTCCAGGGCGCGGGCGGCTTCCAGGACGTCCACGCCCAGCAGCAGGTCGGCCTTTCCGTACGGAACCACCGCGGTGATCGGCTCGTCGGTGACGTTGTAGACGATCTGCGACATCACCCCGCCGTTGCGGACGGCCAGACCCTTCTTGTCCAGGAAGTGGACCTTGTAGCCTTCCTTGTGGCCGGCGCGGAGGATGATCTGCGTCGCCAGACCGATGCCCATTCCGCCCACGCCGACGACCACCGCGCGCCAGACGTCGCTGATGTCCGTCTTGGGAGGTTCGGGGATGTCGTCCAGGCCCAGCTCCGGAATGCGGGTGCGGGGTTTGCGCTTGCGTTTGACGATGACCCGCTCGAACGACGAGCATTGGCCGATCTTCTCGCAGGAACCGTCGGCGACGCAGGTGGTCAGGTCGGTGTCCATCTTGAGCCCGTAGTCGGTCTCGACGTGCTTCAGCGCGGGGCAGCCGGTCATCTCCGAGCAGCGCAGGCAGAACTTGCACGCGTCGATGTTGACGTTCATGTGCTCCTTGACGGGCAGGTAGCCGAGCTTCTTGCGGATCAGTCGCTCGGCCCGGCGGATGCGACGATTCTCCGTGATGGCGCATTCCTTGTCCGCGATGACCACCTTCACCCCGTCGGCGAGGAACATCTCCTCCAGCAGCGGCTCGTAGTGGTCGCGGTCGGAGGGATCCATCCGGGCAATCTCAAGCTCGTTCTCGGTGCCCAGCCCGCGGACGACGCTTTCGATATCCTGCGTGTCCGTCTCGTTGTTCAGCACGTCGTACGCCAGCTCCGGCGTGGTCTGATGGCCGGTCATGGCTGTGGTGGAGTTGTCCAGGATGATGAACGTAATGTCCTGCCCGAGCTTGATCGCCTGGGAGATCGCCAGCATCCCCGAGTGGAAGAAGGTCGAGTCGCCCATGAACACCGCCTGCTTGTTGCTCACGAACGGATCCATCCCGGACCCGGTCCCGCCGCCCAGCCCCATCCCCGAGAGGTTGTGCATGAGCTGGTCGTTGGGCGGGAACATGAGCATCGTGTAACAGCCGATATCGCCGTGGAACAGCAGGTCGACCGGGCCGCGATTGTGCTTTTTGTTCATGTACTCCGGATTCGCGAAGCGGCGTTTGATCTCCAGGCAGACCGAGGCCGAGTCGCGGTGCGGACAGCCCGCGCAGAACGACGCCACTCGCGCCGGAAGCTGCCCGACGTCCGTCTGCCCGGTCGTGTCGATGGTCTCGATTTCCTTCTCGATGGCCTCCATCGCCGGAATGTTCACCAGCGCGCCGGGCCCGTAGTACTTCCGCACCAGCGGGCCAAGCGAGGCCATGATGGTCGACGGGTGCAGCCCGCGGATGTGGGGAATCGCCGGCAGGTCGTCCGGGAAGGTCTTGCCCCACACCTCCAGGTCGAAGGCTTGGTCTTTCTGGCGGAAGTGCATGACCACCTCGGCGATCTGCTCTTCCAGGAAGCCGCGGCGTTCTTCGACCACCACCACCCGCTCGCACTGTTCGCCGAGGCGGCGGATCATCTCGGGGTCCATCGGGTAGCTCATCCCGAACTTTAGGATCGGCAGCTCGCCCAGCAGGCCCATCTCCCACAGCGCCTGTTTGAGGTAGCCATACGCCATCCCGCTGGTCACCAGCCCGATGGGCTTTCGGGCCGAGCCGGTATTGGGGTATTCGATGCGATTGACGCCCAGCTCGCGGGCGATCTCACAGGCGCGGTGCATTCGCGGGGCGTACGCCTCTTCCTGCCACCAGGTCCGCGGCGGCAGCAGGACGAACTTGTCCTGGTCGATCTCGCGGGTGATCATCTCGAAGGGCTGCTTGGTGTTCCGCTGGGGGTACTGGTTCTCCCGGCAGTGCACGGTTCCCCCGCCGTCGGCAAGGTTCGTCGGGCAGATATATCCGCAGTACAGCTCGCTGCGCCGGGAGATCTTGAACGCCAGGTCCACCCAGTCTTTGAGTTCCTGGGGGTCGGACGGTTCGATCACGGGGATGAACAGGTGCTTGGAGATGTATCGGCTGTCGGAGGGCGCCTGGGTCGAGTCCGACCACGGGTCGTCCCCGTAGACGACCACCGCCCCGCCGTCCGGATGGGCCCCGGACAGCGAGCCCAGCGCCAGCGCGTCGGCAGCGACGTGTACGCCGACGGACTTCATCACGATCATTCCGCGACAGCCCGCCACCTGCGATCCGTTCAGCGAGGCCGCCGCGAGCGCTTCGTTGTTGTTGATGGCCGCCCGGATGCCCGCGTCGTTGAGCAGGTCCTTGATGAGCGACATCGAATCGAAGAACCCGGCCACGGGGCTGCCCGGATAGCCCGCCAGCAGGTGAACCCCGCCTTCGACCTCCAGAGCGCCCTTCAGCAGGAGCTCGTTGCCTGTGAAGATCTCCGGCCCGTCCGTGTTGAGAAATCTTGGATCGACTTTCATTCCGCTCATTCTACGGATTTGACCTCGCTCTCCAAAGCCGATTCTGCCATCCGAGGCAGTGGGACGATTTCGGTTTCGCCCGTCAAATGCTGGCCAGGGGCGGTGAATATCGGGTATCGTGTCTGGCCCAAAATGGTCCGAATTCCTCGGGAGTGTTGAACATGCCCTGCCTGATGATGTCCTGGAAGTGCATTCTGCTGCTGGTGACGATGGCGACGTTGCTCGTCGGCTGCGCCAAACAATCCGAACTGCCTGCCGTGATGGTGACCAACCGTGTCCTGGCGCCGGTGGATCATCGCATCTTCGGGCAGTTCCTCGAACGCGCCAGCTGGGGCGAGAGCGGGCCCGAAGCCTTCGTGGACCACGAAACCGGCCGACTGCCGGACGAACTCGTCGCGATGATGAAGCCCATGCGCATCGGCCTGCTGCGGTTTCCCGGCGGGTCGGACGTGGACTACATCGACTGGCGCGATCTGATTTCCCACGCCCCGTCCCGCAAGCAGGCGGACCGCCCCGTGACGATCGGGCATACCGGCGGGAAAATTTCCAATCGGTTCGGCCTCGATGAGTTCCTTACCCTCTGCAACCAGCTCGACGCCGAGCCGCTGCTGGTGGTCAAGATGCTCGCCGCCGTCACCGGGCAGGAGTCGCTCGATGACGTCGCCCACCAGGCTGCGGCGATGGTGGCCTACTGCAACGCCCCGCTGGACGCCAATCTGCCGGGCAACCTGGCCGACTACCCCGCCGCCCGCGCGAAGAACGGCCGACGGGAACCCCACAACGTCAGGCTCTGGCAGGTGGGCAACGAGTTGTGGATGATCCAGGCGACCATCCAGAAGAACGAGACACTCGGGCTGACCAGCAACGAGAAGGTCGCGGCGCGGTACATCAAAGTGCTCACCACCATCATCGACGCCATGAAGGCCGTCGACCCGAGTATCACGATTCTCACCGACGGGCCAAACCGCCCCAACTCGCCGCTGAGCATCGTCGCCTCCGAGCCAGCCATCCGCCGGCGGGTGGACATCTACACCGACCATGCCTACGCCCCGGGCGAGATGCAGCGCGACCAGTCCCCCGGCCCGGACGCCAACGGCTGGGGCGACGAGGACTATTGGAAGATCTGGACCGCCATGCCCGGCGAATTCAGCGCCGACGGACAGAATGTAGCCCGTCGCAGCCGATACGACGCCTTCGCGAAGCGCGGCAAACGCGCCGGCGTGACCGAGTGGAACTGGAACGGCTGGGGCGAGCGACGACTGACACCCGAGCCCGACTTCGATCCGCTCTGGGCGGCAGGGCTCGGGGCGGCCGGCTTCGTTCACGGCATGCTGCGCAACGCAGAGCACGTCACACTGGCCAACCAGTCGATGCTGCTGGGGCATCGCTGGGGAATTACCGCCATCCGCGCCGATCCGGACGGCGAGACTCCGCCCGGCTACCTGCCCCAGGGCCTGGCGATGCTCCTGCATGCCCGCAATCACGGCCAATCGCTGCTGGTCAGCGAGACGCGGAACATCGAGACCTACTCCCAGCCACGAAAGCTTGGCTGGTCCGACCCGCCCGGGACCGTCGCCTTTCTGGACGTGCTGGCCACCGGCGACGCCGACGGAACGGTGTATCTGCACGTGATCAACCGCTCGTGGGATCGCGACCTGCCGCTGCGCGTGGAACTCAGCGGTTTCGACAGGCCGATCACCTCCTGTCGCCGGTTCGGTTGGCAGGCGACCCCGAGTGAAAAAACGCCCATTGTCCGCGACGTGAAGAACATCACCGACGGCGAGGCCGTGGAGTTCGACCCAGCCGACCCGGTGTTGACCGTCCCGGCACGGTCGATGAACGTGTACGTGCTGAAGTAGCAGGCCGCCGGGGAGGTTACCCCCGGTGATGGGGGCTTTGGCCCCATTGGAGCTTGCGGGCCAGCGTCGAGAAGAAGTTTCGCCCCGGGTGGGGCACGATCCGCGCGGGGGCGGCTGAGCGGCGCACCTGGACGGTGTCCTCGTTGCCCATGGGCACGTTGACCTGCCCGTCGATGCTGACGGTCGTGCCCTCGTTGACCTCGGTGGCGGTGATGAGGACCGGCGCGGTGGTGCGTACCACGATCGGGCGGATCGCCAGCGAATGCGGGGCGACCGGCGTAATCGCCAAGGCGTCCAGGCCGGGCGCGATAATCGGTCCACCGGCGGACATGTTGTAGCCCGTCGAGCCGGAAGGCGTGGAAATCACCAGTCCGTCGCCGAGGTACTGGGCGATCTGCACGTCGTTCTGCCTGACGCACAGGTCGATCATGCGGAAGGGGCTGCCGGCAGAGACGGCAACGTCATTGGCGGCTGAGGACTCCAGCCGCACCTCCCTGCCGCGCAGAACAGCAACGTCCATCATGATCCGGTCGATCGGCTCGACTTCTCCCGCGAGGATCTCCGGCAGGTGCTTGCGGAGATGGGGCACGTCATAGTCGGCCAGGAAGCCGAGCTTGCCCATGTTCACGCCCAGCAGCGGAACGCCCAGCGGTGCCAGCGACCGGGCGGCTGAGAGCAGCGTGCCATCGCCTCCGAAGACGATGCACAACAAGGCCTCCCGGGCAAGGCTGGGCATGGGCTCGTTGTGGGCGGCGACCGCGAGAATCTTTCCGTGGCTTTCCAGCCAGGGGCGGAGCTCGTCGATCTGTCCGGGGACGCCGGGCTTGTCCATGTTGCCGATGACGAGAATCTTCGGCTGCGATGTGTTGGCGTTGGGGGCCATCGGCACCTCGTGCGGTGCTGTGGCATGGGCATCCTGCCCATGCGTCTGTTGTCTGTTCTGCATTCGGGCTCGCGGGGAGGCGTCTTTTATCCCCCAGCTAACGCTGAGGGCTTCCTTCCCTGCCCGTACGTTTGCTTCCTCTCGCAGAGCCCCAAAACCGCGGGGGTTCGGCGCTACTTCTTCATGCCGCCGGTCTGCCCTCGGCTGCCGAGGTAGACGTTCTCGCCGGGGACGATCTCCAGCGCCTTGTCCACCTTGCGGGCCAACTCGTCGGACGAGTCGGCGTACAGCGGCGAAATCTCGATCGCGGCGGCCACCTGCCCCTCGGCGTCGCGCGGGACCGTGACGCCGGCCTCTTCCAGCCACGCAGCCGACCGGCGAACCTGGTCGTGCAGGCTCGTTGCCGGCGAGTCGGGCCCTTCGGCGTTCTTGATGGGGCTGAATTCCTCGTCCCGCAGTGTTTCGAAGATGACCGTCTCGCCCGAGAGGGGCATCGCGTCGAAGACGAACATCTCCAGCTTCACCGCGTTGGGCTCGGTGGGTTCGATCTTCCTGCCCTGCTGGTCGACGTGGGGGACCTTCTTCTCGGCGCGGTGGAACGGAAGGTCGCATCGGCCGGTGGCGGTGAGTGTCTCGACGAATTCGCGGTTGAGCATGTGGATCGCGATCGAGCCGGCCGAGAATTTCAGCCTGCCATCGTCGGTGGTCTGGCGGGCGAGTTGCTCGGGCATGTCCGAATATTCGATCACGTGGACCCTGCCGTCGGAGACGCAGAAATTGCCCAGCTTCTCCATGGGGTCGCGCTTGGGCAACGCCTTGGCGCTCATGCCCGCCCCGGCGAGGTCATGCAGGCCGATGAAGGTCGGGTCGATGCAGTGCACCAGCGGATTGTCCACCTGGAAGTAGCTGATCTGCGTAATGCCCCGCTCAGCCATGTCGTCCAGGGCGCCGCTCTTGCGCAGCGCCAGCAGGCTGCCGCCGTGCCCGTCGGGGCTCAGGGCGAGGCTGTCCTTGTCGCGCAGGAGGATCTTCCCGGCGGTGTCGATCGCGGGCATGGTCCCCTGCACCAGGAACATCACGTCCTGGGCGTTGAGCCCGAAATAGTCATTCTGGCGGAAGAACGCCCGGGTGGCTACGTCGTTGACCGGGCTGGTCATGATGTACCATGGAATCGGCTTGCGTGCCCGTTGGCTGGCGGCGCGGATCTGCTCGGCGAACACCTGGAAGAGCGACTTCTTTGTGACCGGCGTCGCCGGGAAGCAGCCCTTGGGGCCCTCGTATCCGAGGCGCGTTCCCTGCCCGCCGGCAACCACGAACGCGGCGACCTTGCCTTCCTCCAGCAGTTGCTGCCCTCGCCGACGGGCCTGGCTGAGCGTCTCGGCGGTGGCGTCGTCGGAGGGGTTGCACGGGACGATCTCCGGCGGGGTGAGATCTTCGGGGATGGTCGCGTCCGGCTCGTTGAGCACGTGAGACTCGACCAGCTCCGAGAGTTCCTCGAAGTCGATCAGGGCGATCTGGCTGAGCAGCGCGTCGCGCTGGGGCTCGGAAAGCTCGTCGACAAACCGCAGCAGGTGCAATTGATCGTGGTCACGGAGCGTGGCGCGAATCGCGTCGATGTCAATGTCCATGTGGTCGTCTCCCAGGCCAGCGTTGGCGTTCAGACCAAAGAGTAGACGCAAGCCCGCAATGAGTCAACCGCAATGCAGCCGACCTCGCGAACCTCCCGGCGGCCGACCGCAGCCACTGGCGGCGGCGGGTAAAATTTTTTCTCGTGATTTGCAGAACAAACCGCCGCGGCGCTCGTTTATAGGGTGGACAAGGGGTTACCCGTTGTGGACCGCCTCCCTGCAGCGCGGGTTTTTTTGCTGCGCGGCCTATTGACATCGCACCACGCAACCGACTACGATGAATGTGGTGGAATGGATCGCAGGAACCGTGTATGCCATCATGAGTATCCTACGCATCAGCGACCTCCTGACGTTCTCTCCACTGCCGGCTTGCTTGAGGTTTTCTTGAGGCGGAACCTCCAGACGAGTTGTCTCCCGCCATGAGGTGGGGACCCTTTGGAGGCGATATCCGCGTACCTCCGGCAGGTCAGACCGGGCCGATCGATTGGGTCGAGCACGGTGGCAGGTGCCGGCGAAACCGGCCAAATCATAGACGTGTATGGCTGTGGACTGTCCCCTCCGCGGACGTTGCGGGGCGGGATCCTATCCCACAACTGGTGTAAATAGGCAGTTACAGTAAGGTTTTTCGCAATGTTTCGCCCCTGGCGGACCCGTCGGTGCAGGACTTGGTCTTATCCGGTACGATTGTGCTGATGCCGGCTGGGAACGCGACGCGGACATGCGAAAAGGAAGGAGCTCGCATTATGCGACGCAAAGGTTTTACACTCATTGAACTGTTGGTGGTTATCTCCATCATTGCCCTCCTGGTTTCGATTCTCGTGCCCAGCCTCACCCGTGCCCGCGAACAGGCCAGACAGGCCATCTGCGGGGGCAACCTCAACGGCATCGGCAAATCGATGGCGATGTACCGCGGAGACAACTCGGACAGGTATCCCGTTCTCGCCAGCCGGGATGCCGATGACAAAATCGAGTATTCAAGCTCGTTCGCCGGCAGCCCCGACCGACAGAGCGGCAGTACGAAGAAGGAGGCGCTGGACGATCTCTGGGCCAATGAGAGCGACTGCAACATCCAGCACGTTTACCTTCTGATCACTGGTAATTACTTAGGGTCCAATCTGTTCGAGTGTCCCTCGGACAGCCAGTACCAAGAGGTCGAAAACGATGGAACCGAGGTCGGTTTCGACACTTGGAACAACGTCTCCTACGCTTTCCAGCCCTTCACGCACCACGAGGACAACAAGGCCTATCCGGGCCAGACCGGCCAGGACGGTGCGTTCGTGATTGCCGGTGACAAGCAGAACGGCAAAGAGGCTTGGACGATCAACCACAACACCTACGGCGGAAACTTCCTGACGATCAACAACTCCGTCAAATTCCACAAGAACGAGTTCAACCTCGTCGGGTGGAACCGTAACAACGTGTTCCTCCAGGACGTCAGTTCCGAGGGCGACGTGAGCAACGATCCCGAGGATATCGATAAGGTGGAAGACCTCAGCGGATCGGTTGAGCTTCCCGATTACATCAACGACACGGTCCTGATCTGGAGCGGCGACTGAG
>CAZYIH010000041.1:0-19358 GCA_964646915.1 uncultured Planctomycetaceae bacterium
TCATCGTGGCCGGCTCGGGAACCTGAGTAACGACCATGTTGTCTACAGTCCAGTCACCTTGATCTCGAAAGGCGAACAGGGAAACGCCCGACATGTTCGCCTCGGGCCCATAGGCCGAAGAGCCGAGGAGTTCGCCATCAGCGTACACAGACATGACACCATTCACGTGGGACATCTCAATGTACCGAGTCTGACCGACGGCCATAGCGGCGTTCGTGTCGCTGGTGTCAATATTCGGAGAGCCGTAGCCAGACTCACCTGCACCGATAAACGCAGTGGTGCCTGACAGGTCAGTCACAGTAGTAGCAGAGAGGCCCACAGCCAGAACACTGTCTACACCCTTGACCATGCGGATGAACCGCTCCGTAGGCGTCGGGATCTCACGGCCGTTGTAGGTCAAGTCGAAAGACAGGACGATGGCATCCACTGCATCGTCAGCACTGAACTGTCCCGTTGCCCAGATACCATCCGCTTCTCCACCGCTAGCCTTCAACTCACCGCTGACAATCTCGGTCACGCCCGGCTTGTCAGCCTGCAACGACCACGGCCCGGGTTCATAGCCGGTTCCGCTGCCGAACTGACCGTCCGAGTAACTGTCGAAGTTATCCTCGAACAGAACCGCCGCACCAAACGTCGGGGCGACCATCGCCAATACGGCCAATAGAATCAGTGTCTTCTTCATCATGCCTCTCCTTCAGAAATGTACCTCAGGCTCCAGACAACCGGTCCCGAACCAGCGGACGTAAACGCTACGCCGCCGGGACTCCTCAGGCTGGCTGCCGAACTAGAACTCAAAATCTCGCTACCGGAGTCAGAACGGTACGGCTTTGATCGCTCGCGATACGAAACCCTCCGCTCGCAAGGCTGGCAGCGTCTTTCATTGTGAAGTTTGAATTGTGCCTCAAAATCCGCAACCGGAGCGGAATTCGCCTCAGAGCGACTCTCTTACTCCGATTACTACAGGCATAATCTTACCACAATCCCTACGCAGATCAAGGGGAATTTGTCGAAGTTTCGGCCGGTCGAAAGGGCCCTGCGACATCGCTTCGTATTTCGTAAACCCTGTTACGCACAGACGGGATTGTCCGACAGAAAGTCTCATTCCCATTGCTATCCTACAACCCCGCGACATTTTTCCGGTGTTACCGAGCGATGAACGGCGAAATGCGCGCATCCCTGTCGACGTGAATCCAGCCCCCTTGCCCCTCACGGCGCGACGCCTTATCATGCGCGGCGGGTTACAAAAGCCGGGGGCGACAGCCGGGATCGCCGTCATCGCCGCCCTGCACCGGAGAACGCCATGGCTGACTGCCGTCGCCGGACACTCATCACACTGCTGGGCGTGCTGCTGGCGACCCTCGTCGGCTGCGACTCCCGGGACGCCGACGCGCCGCCCACCATCCGCGTGGGGTACGTCGGGCACGATCATCAACTCGCCCTGTACGTCGCCGCCCTGCAAGGCAAAGGCCTCTCCGCAAAGGCCAACGTCCACCTGCGGCAGCGGAAGGCCCGGCAGGTCTACGACCTCATCGAAGACGGGCGGACGCTGGCGACGCTCGAACTGGTCAAGGTCGGCGGGGCGGCGAATCTCCCCAACGCGATGGCCTCGGGGCAGGTTTCCATCGGTCTGGGCGGGGTCGCGTCGGTGGCCAAGTTCATCGACCGCGGCAGCCCCATGAAGATCCTCGCCCCTCTGCAGACCGAAGGCGACCAGCTCGTGCTCAAGACCGATTCGCCCATCGACAGCTGGGCTGAGTTCGTCGCGGCCGCCCGCACAGCCGATAGGCCCATCCGCATCGGCTACAAGGGTCCGGTGGCGGTGGCCAAGCTGGTGTTCATGCGGGCCCTGCAGGAGGAGGGAATCCGCCACACGCACGACCCAGCCGACAGCGAGGCGGAGGTCCTGCTGGTCCACATGATGAAGGGCTCCAACGCCATCCCCATGCTCACCGGCGAGGCGGGCGGCGCGATCGACGGATTCGTCATGAATCAGCCCGTCCCCGCCAAGGCAGAGCACATGGGGGTCGGCAAGGTCATCGCGCAGCTGCGGGATCTGCCACCGGCAGGGGCGTGGAAGCAACATCCCTGCTGCTGCGTTGCCGCCAATGAAGACGTCCTCGGCCACCATCCCCGCGCCGTGAAGGCCTTCCTGAAGGTCCTCCTGCTGGCGACCGATCGCATGCGGCAGAGTCCCGCCATCGCCGTCGAGACCGCGGTGGAATGGACCCGAAGCCCCCTTCCGGTCGAGAAACGCTCGGTCCCGACGATCACCTACCTCGCCGAGCCCACCGACGAATGGCGCGTGGGCGTGGTTCGCTACTGTGACATGATGCTGGACGTCGGGGCGTTCAAGGGGCGGTTCAAGGCCGCCACCGGCCAAGCCGTCGCCGACGCCTGCCTGGATACGACGCTCGCCGAGGAGGCGGCCGACGAACTGCGAACCGTCGGGGCCCTGCCGCCCGGCAACGAATAGAGACCTTCCGATGCCCCTGCCCTCCCGCCAAACCTGCCTGCGTGTGCTGCTGTGGTCGGCCCTGCCGGTAGCCCTGCTGGCCGGCTGGGCGTGGGCTGCCTCCGCCAGCGTGGTGGTTCCCTCCATCGGCGAGACCGTCGGGGTGCTGTGGCGGATGAACCAATCTCCCCAGACGCTCGACGCCGCCCCGTTGCTGGACGGGATCCTCGTGAGCGTTATCCGCGTAACGCTCGGGTTCGCGCTGGCTGTGGTGACAGCCGTCCCGATCGGGCTGGCGGTGGGGCGCTGGCGACCCGCCCGGGACCTGCTGGCCCCGCTGATCGCCGGGGGCAACGTCATCTCGCCCATCGCGTGGATACCGGTGGCCATCATCGTCTTCGGGTTCGCCAGCCCCGCGACACTGCTGGCCGGCGACGAACATTGGAAGATGGGCATCCTCGACCAGCTTCGTTTCGCGATCATCGCGGTGATCTGGTACGGCGGGTTCTTCCCCATCGTGGTCAACACAGCCGACGGCGTAGCCGGCGTGCGTCGCTCGCATCTCGAAGCGGTCCGCGTGCTGGGCGCGTCCCGCCGGCAGGTCCTGCGGCGGGTGGTACTCCCGTCGGCTGCCCCGCAGATCCTCACGGGCCTGCGGATGGGAGCCGCCATCGCCTGGCGGGTCATCATCGCCGCGGAAATCTTCCCGGGTACGCGAAGCGGGCTGGGGTACACCATCGCGGTGGCCGGCCAGATGTACGAATACGAGTACGTCTTCGCGAGCATCCTGGTAATCGCCACGATCGGAATGAGTCTCGACGGCCTGCTGCGCCTCGCTCACCGGCGCGTCGGTCACTGGCAGGAGGCCCAGCGATGACCGACCCGACCTGCCGCGGCGACTGCGTGTGCTTCCGGAACGTCCACCGGCGATTTGTCACCGGCGCCCGCGGGGCGGTTCACGCCCTTGGCGATATCACCCTCACCTGCTCCAGCGGCGAGCTGACCTGCATTCTCGGGCCTTCCGGCTGCGGGAAGACCACCCTCCTGCGCCTGGCGGCCGGGCTGGACCACCCCGACGACGGATCCGTCACCGTCGCCGGCCACGACGTCGGCCACAGCGACGTGTCGATGGTCTCCCAGGAGGGCGATCTGCTGCCATGGGACCGCGTATGGGAAAACGTCGCGCTGGGTCCGCATCTGCGGGGCGAGCCGAAACGCGCCCGCCGGGCCGTGGCGCTGCGGGCGATCCGCCGGATGGGCATGGACCGCTCGGTGATGGAGGCCTACCCGCACGAGCTTTCCGGCGGAATGCGGCGGCGAATCGCCATCGCCCGGGCCCTGTGCAACAACCCGCGCGTCCTGCTGATGGACGAGCCGTTCAACGGCCTGGACGAACCCACCCGGCACCGCCTGCAGGACCGGCTTGTCGACCTCTGGCGGAGCGACCACCGTACGATCGTCTTCGTAACGCACTCCTCGGAAGAGGCGGTGTACCTGGCGGACCGTATCGTGGTGCTCAGCGCCGGGCGTCTCGTCGCGGATGTGCCCATCGACCTGCCCCGCCCCCGCAGCCGCGCCGGCGACGCTTTCGTGAGACAGGTGCTCGACGTCCGCCGCCACGTCGCCCAGGGCGGAGGCAACGGTGACGGCCTGAGCATTTGAAACGCTGGACGAATCGGCCCACGCGAGGCACAATGGATCGCGCACAGACCCCAGCGAAGGGACGCACCCCATGGCCGAGACCCACCGCCGGAACCTCCTGCGGAACCTGCCCTCCATCGACGCGCTGCTCCAGGCCGAGCCCGTCGTCGGCTGGCTGAGCGAACACCCCCGCCCGCTGGTGACCGACTGCCTCCGCCGGACGGTCGAATCGATCCGGCGGCAGATTCTCGACGACGCAGGCGGACGGTGCGGGCCTGCGCACATCACCGAGGCCTATCTCATCGACCTCGCCCGGCAGCGGCTCGATGCGGTGACCGTCCCACACATTCGGCCGGCCATCAACGCCACGGGCATCCTGCTGCACACCGCCCTGGGCAGGGCCGTCTGGCCCGAGGCCGTCACCGACGCGATGACCGACGTGCTCAAAGGCTACTGCGTCCTCGCTGCCGACCGCGAAACCGGCACGCGCTCCGAACGCGACCAACGCCTGGAATACCTGCTCACCGAACTCACCGGCGCCGAGGCAGCCACCGTGGTGAACAACAACGCCGCCGCGACGCTTCTGGTATTGGCTGCCCTGGGAGCGGGGCGCGAGGTGGTCGTCTCCCGCGGGCAACTCATCGAAATCGGCGGCTCGTTCCGCCTGCCGGACGTCATGAGCCAGTCAGGCTGCCGCATGGTCGAGGTCGGCGCGACCAACCGCACGCACCTGCGAGACTACCAACAGGCCATCACCGACGAAACCGCCCTGCTGTTCCGCGCCCACCCCAGCAACTTCCGCGTGGTGGGGTTCCATAAGGAAGTCCCCATCGACCAGCTCGCTGCCCTCGCCCACGAGCATGACCTCCACGCCATCGACGACCTCGGCGCGGGCGCACTGGTGGACCTCACACAGTTCGGCCTCTCCCATGAACCCTCGCCCAGAGAGTCGCTCGACGCCGGTGCCGACGTGGTGCTCTTCTCGGGCGACAAACTCATCGGAGGCCCGCAGGCGGGCATCATCGCCGGGTCGGCCGACTGCATCCAACGCATCCGCAAACACCCGCTCGCCCGCGCGATGCGAGCGGACAAGACCTGCCTGATGGGGCTGGAACGCACGCTGATGCTCTTCCGCGACGAAGAAACCCTCCGCCGCGAACACCCGCTCTACCGCATGCTCGCCACCGAGCCGGCCACGCTGGAGCAACGCGCCGACGAACTCGCCAGGGAGATCCGGGCCGCCGCCCCGTGCATGACGTCTCAACCCGTCCAGAGCGTCGGCTACCTCGGCAGCGGATCCTGCCCGATGGAAGGACTGCCCTCCCGGGCGGTGAAGGTCACCACCGACGCGATGTCGGCGGCCGAGCTGGCCCGTCGGCTGCGGCGCGATGACGCCTGCGTGTTCGCCCGCGTCGAGGACGACGCCGTCTGGCTGGACGTCCGCACGCTTTGGCCGCACCAGCTCGCCCGCATCGCCGAAGCCGCCGGACGCATCTGCACCGCGGTGCGGGAGTAACCCCACCATGCCACTCACCGCCGCCGACCTGGAATACCTCCGAACGCCACACGCGCAGAGCCTGCTGGCCGGCGACCTGCCCGACGAACCCGTCCAGGCGGTCTCGAAGCTCCGCAAACGCTGCTCGCCCGAAGAGACCTCCGCCATCCTCACGATGCGCGAACTCCACCGCCGCGCCGGCCTCTCGGGCCGGTTCCCCCACGCCCTGGCCGAGCGGCTGCTGGCCACCGACAAGATGCTCCAGCAGGCCTCCTCCTGGCGGTTGGCTGTTCACAAGGCCCGCCGGCTCATCGCCGCCGGCGGCGGACCCATCGCCGATCTCTGCTGCGGGATGGGAATCGACGCGTTGGCGATCGCCACCGAGGGTCGAGACGTCACAGCCGTCGATCGCGACCCGGCCGCCATCCTCTGCACCGAGCACAACGCCGAGGTCTTGGACGTTGCCTCGCGACTGGTCGTCGAGCAGGCCGACGTCACGCTGACGAGCCTCCCCGACGAGGCGATCGTGCATATCGACCCCGACCGCCGACCGCGAGGCCGACGCGGAACATCGTTGGCCGACGCCGCCCCGCCGCCGCGATTCCTGGCCGGGGTGATGACGTCCACCGCGGCCGGGCTCATCAAACTATCCGCGGCGATCGATCCCGACGAACTCCGCTCCCTGCCGCCCTGCTCGCGGGAATACGTCAGCGAGCACGGCGTGGTCAAGCAGTTGCTCGTCGGCTGGGGCCTGCCGGACAGACCCGCCGGGCGAACGTTCGCAACCCGACTGACGGGAGACCTGCTCAACCCCACGGCCACGTCGCTCGCGGCGGGAATCGCCAACCCCGCCGGCGCCGGTGAGTGCGGGGCGTTCCTGGTCGAACCCGACCCGGCCGTCATCGCCGCCGACGCCACCGACGACCTCGCCGCCGCCCACGATCTGTGGCGCATCGAGCCCGGCCACGTCTGGCTCACCGGCAACGCGCCGCCCGAGACGCCATTGGCCGCGAGTTTCGAGATTCTCGATCAGGTCCCCGGACGAGAGAAGGACATCGCCCGCTGCCTGCGCAAACACCGGGCGGGCATCGTCGAGGTCAAGCCCCGGGGCATTCAGCTCGATACCGATCGCCTCCAGCGAACCCTCCGTGGCGACGGAACGGAGACCCTCAGCGTGCTGTGGACCCGCCGCGGGCGCAGCCAGATCGCCTTCATCGCCCGGCGCTTGCTTGAAGATCCGCCCGCTTCGCGATAGCATCCTTTCTCCGCGATCAACACCGCAACACCCAACATAAGGAAGACCCCGATGGCTGAGAACCCCGTCGCCTGGACCGAGATCAAGCCCGCCGACGACTGCCGGTACGACGGCGTGTCCATGGGCGAAGTCATGCTCCGTTTCGACCCCTACGACGTGCCCATGGCCCGTGCCTCGCAGCTGCGCGTGTTCCAGGGCGGAGGCGAGACGAACGTCTCCTGCGGAATGGCATACACCTTCGGCCTGCGGACGGCTGTCCTGACAGGCCTGGTGGACGACCACATCGGGCGGAACATCGAGAACCAGCTCCGCGCCGCCGGCGTGGATACATCCCGCATCGTCTGGTTCAATACCGACTCGGACGGGTCGCGACTGTCCACCGACAAGAAGGGCACGCTCATGAACGGGGTGAACTTCACCTTCGTGGGCAAGGGCGTGCTGCCCAGCGACACGCTATATTACCGGGCGCACTCGGCCGTCCGTGAGTTGGCGACCGGCGACATTGACTTCGACGAACTGTTCGGCCAGGCCGGCGTGCGCGTCTTCAACACCGGGGGGATCTTCACGCTGATTTCACCGACCTCCAGCGAGGTCGCCCTCCAGGCCGTCCAGGCCGCCAACGCCAACGGAACGTTCGTAGCCGCCGACCTGAACTATCGCAGCAAGGTCGAGCCGGACAAGTCCCGCGCGCGTGAAATCAACCAGAGCATCGCCCCGCATCTGGGTTTCCTGGTGGGCAATGACTCGGACCTCGCCGACGCCCTGGGATACGAGACCACCGTGGAGAAGGGCGCGACCTTCCAGCAGTGGCTGGAAGCCTACAAGAAGACGGTGCTGGCCGTGGCGAAGGACTTCCCCAACCTCAGCCTGATCGGGACGCAGTGGCGCGGCGCGATCAACGCCGACCTCATCGGCTGGGGCGGCGTGCTGTACGACACGCGAAAAGAGAGCTTCCACGTGGCGACGCTGCGGACCGACGTACCCATCAAGGACCGCACCGGCGGCGGCGACAGCTTCGCTTCCGGCGTGCTCAGCGCCCTGCTGAAGGGCAAGGACCTCGACACCGCCGTCAACTGGGGCGCCGCTCACGGAATCCTCGTGCAGGAAACCCCGGGCGATATCACGATGGTCAAGCAGGCCAACGTGGAAGCCGAGGTCAAACGGGCCTCCTCCGGCGGCGGCGTGAAAGCGACCCGATAACCCCATGAGCGATACTCGCCCGCCCATCGCAATTCTCGGACCGGGAACGGTGGGCGGTGCGCTGGCCAGATCGCTCCACGAAGCCGACTGGCCGATCGCCATCGGCGGGCGGGACGTCTCGATGGCGAAGCTGCTGGGCGAGCAGGTGGGCGCATCCTCGGGCGACCTCGCCGCGACGGCCAAGGGCGCGGCCGTCTGCATTCTAACGGTGAAGGACGACGCGATCGCTCCGGTGTGCGAAACGCTGGGTCAGGCGGGCTGCTGGCGCGAAGGCGACATCGTGCTGCACTGCAGCGGCGCGATGGACAGCGGCGCGTTGCAGGCGGCCAGGCTGGCGGGCGCGAGCTGCGCGTCGTGGCATCCGTTGCAGACATTCCCCGCCGGCGAGGCCGTCGCGTCGCTGGCGGAGGTTCCGTTCTTCGCCGAGGGCGACCGGGCAGCGCTCGCCCTTGCCGGGACGCTCTCGGCTGTGGTGGGCGGAAAGTTTTACGAGATCGCCCCAGGCGGCAAGGCGCTGTATCACGCCGCAGCCGTCATGGCGTGCAACTATGTTTCGACGATGCTGGACTCGGCCGAGACGCTGATGGACCAGGCCGGCGTGGACGCCACCACAGCCCGCGCGGCGTTGGGGCCACTCGTGCGGCAGACGGTGGAAAACGCCCTGCTTCGCGGACCGGCCAAGACGCTCACCGGGCCGATCGCCCGGGGCGACGCTGACACCGTGAGGAGGCACCTCGCGGCGATGCAGCAGGCCGGGCTGGATGAACTGGCGTCGCTTTACCGCGCCGTCGCCCGACAGACCGCCGAGATCGCCCGCCGCCGAGGCAGCGACGTTTGCGGCGTGCTGGACGCACTGAACGAACCAATCAACCACAGCACCGAACGGGAGAACGGTGAATGACCGCGACGATCATCAAAGGCAAACCCATCGCCGAGGACATCCGCGAGCAGGTCAGACGCGAGGTGGAGCAACTCACCCGTGCCGGTCGGCCGTTGAAACTGGTGGCGATCCAGGTGGGCGAGAACCCCGCCAGCGCCATCTACACGCGCATGCAGCGGCGGAACACCGAAGATTGCGGCATTCATTACGAGCTGTTGACGCTGCCGACGGAGATCACCGAGGACGACCTGATCAACGAGGTGCAGAAGCTCAACGTCGACCGGGACGTGACGGGCATGGTGCTGCAGTTGCCCGTTCCCCCGCAGATCGACGCCCGCCGCGTGGTGGCGACGATGGACCCCTTCAAGGACGTCGAGGCCGTCCACCCCGAGAACATGGGTCGGCTGATGTATGGCCGTCATCACGTCGCGCCGTGCACGCCGCTGGCGGTGATGGAACTGCTGCGGCGGAACCGTCCGAAGATGGTCGGGCTGGAGGTGGTCATCGTCGGCCATAGCGACATCGTGGGCAAGCCGCTGGCGTCGATGTTGCTGACCAGCCGGAACGAGTCGCCGACGGTGTCGATCTGCCATGTGGCCACGCGCGACCTGCGGGTGCACACCCAGCGTGCGGACATTCTGATCGTCGCTGCCGGCGTGGCCCAGGCGCGATGGCTGGCCCACTCGCGTCGCAGCGCCGAGTCGGACACCGGCACTGTGGACCTCTCGCCGCTGATTACCGCGGACATGATTCAACCCGGGGCCACGGTGATCGACGTGGCGATCAACCGCATTCCCGCGGGCTTCGACGACGCCGGCCAACCGCTGCGCGACGAGGACGGCAAGGTGAAGATGACCACCACCGGCGACGTGGATTACGACGCAGCGATCGAGGTGGCCGGTGCAATCACGCCGGTACCGGGCGGCGTGGGACCGCTGACGGTGGCGATGCTGCTGAAGAACATCGCCGCCTGCGCCCCACAGGGCGAGTAGAACTGCCCTGTGGCTGCTGCCGCCGACTTCTCCGCACGCGCCGGGGCTGAGATCGCTCGGAAACCCGCGCGTGGATCAGATGCGGCAGGCGGGTTCGTCGGCAATCTGTTTGAGCAGTTTCTCCGCCGCGATAAGTGATTCGTCTTCGCCATCCACGCCGATCCAGACGCAGCCTTCGGCGCCATACACCCCTCCGCCGGCCAATAGAATCGCATCGCAGCGGGTGAGAACCTCAAGGGCCTCGATCTCGGTGAAGGTATCGCCGGGCAGTTGCATCATGCGCGGGCCTTGGCTGAACGGCCCGTTGACCAGCTTGACGAGGCCGGAGATTTCCTGGGCTACGCGCTTCTCGAGCCCGACGGGCACGATCAGCCGAACGCGCCGCCCGACGATCGCCTGAATGGCCGCCCCGATCGTGCCGGCCTGCGGATGTCCGATGTAGACGGCGGCGTCCGAGCGGACGACGTTCAGCGCGTTGGCCCCCTTGACCACCACATCGCCCTCGCCGAGGTCGTCCACCACGTCGAAGATGGTCTTGCCCTTCAGCCATTCGCCCTTGCGGATGATGACGTCGCCGGGGAACTCGGTGACCGCGCCGGGGTCCTTGCAGTGGGTGGGCACGACCAGGCCGCGCCGGAAGCCGGTCATGTCGAAGTTTTCCTCGATTTCCAACTCGGCCAGGACCTCCTGGGCGACGTAGGCGTTGGTGGTTCCGGCGATGATGGCCAGGGTGTTCTCGCTGGCGGCATCGAGCAGGTCCAAGCTCTGACTCAGGGCTCGGCCGATCAGGCGTTTGCCCATGGCGGGCGTGACGATGAATTGCTTCATGGTGGTCCTCGTTTCCGATTCAGCGCAGAAGGATTGTGTGCATATTGGCTTTAAGAGAGCATACACACCGCCGGGCGGATGTCCAGCCCGCGTGGAGACGCCCACCGACCCGGCCGCCGAACGGGGTTACACTTCCGCGGGCGGAACGGGCAGATCGCGTTGGATCCAGCGGGCCCAGTTGCGGGCCGACCGCCAGACCGGGTCGCCCGTCCAGGTGGTTTCGCTTCCGAGGCAGACCTTGCAAGGCCGGGCTATCGCCAGACCGCCGGCCTCGACGCTGACCAGTGCCTGGCGGAGCGTCATGAACTTTCGCCAGGCGTCCGAGCGGGACCTGGCATAGATGCGACAGGAGCGATGGTGCACCGTCGTGAGCCCCTGGCCGACGACGAACTCATCGGCGCCGACCTTTCTGGCGGCCGGCAGCCTCACCCCGCAGACCGGGCAGATATCGCCCAGCGAGACGAACGTACGGTCGCAGGACGGGCAGATTTCACGCTGGCGGGTGAGCGTCCACCACAGCTTGCCGACTCCCAGCGCGGCCAGCCCGACCAGTGCGACGGCCTGGTAAAGGACCATCTGCCAGGCGGCCCAGGCGTGGCTGTAGGCCCAGGAGACACTGATGGCGGCGGCGACCACACCGGCGACGATCCACATGGCCGCGACGCTGCCCGAGCGGGTCGACTCGCGGGTGCGGGCCGGCTGGGCGAACAGAAGCAGCAGGAAGACACCGGCAGTGGCGAGCACCGCCCCTCCGAAGAACCGCACCGCGGCCCGGAGGAAATCGCTCACCCACGCGGAGGACCGGCCCGGCTGGGTCCAGTCGCCCCACGAACGCGGCGACTTGGAATAGGCCTTGAGCCGCTTTTGCTGCTCGGGCGTGGGAGGAGTTTGCTCGAAACGCCCCTGCACCCACTGATCGAGGGTCGCCCGGGCGCGAATTCCGGCCTGGTGGTACTGCTCGTTGCCCCGCGCCAGCAGGTGCGGGACGCTGGCCAGCAGGACAGCCAGCACGAAGAGGTAGGTCACCAGTGGGACGGCTGCGTCAATCAGGCGGAGCAGTCGAAAGCGTTCCATATCGGCCACCGTGAGTCGCATCTTCTCCAGGACCCGCCGCCAGGCGGTGGCGAATCGCTGGACCAGCAGCACCACCGGGATCGCGGCGATCATCGGGACAAACCAGAACCGCGCCAGCCATTGCCCCCCCATGCGGCGATCGTACGAGAAGAGCATCAGAAACAGCGTGAACGTCCCGATCGAGGCGAACAGCAACATCGCGAAGCGGCGCGTTTCGGAGGTGCGGAAGCGGTACTCGACCGATTCGATCACGAACCCCACCGCCAGATGGCGCGGCAGGTGCAGGACGCGTCCGCGAAGCCAGTGCGTCAGATCGTCGCGAAGCATCGAGACGATCACGAACGGGATGGCGGCGATCAGGGCCGGTCCGAGGTAGGAAATGGCTTTCCACTTGACTGCGGCGAGGCGCCAATCGGCGACGGCCTGGCGCACCTGGGCATCCCACTGGGGCAGGTCGGGGAAGCGCCCCGCGGTCCGGGCCATCACGCCCGGGAAAATGACGAAGTACTGGTGGAGGCAGACCAAGGCCGTCAGCGCAAAGATCGCCGCGAGAAACACGCCCAGCCCGTAGAAGGTGGTGCGCAGGTTGAATCGGCCAGCCTCTTTGCGCAGAGAGTCCCGCGCGGCGGTGAGCCAATCCAGATTTCGTTCGCGCTGCTCATCCATGGAAGTACCGCAGCCGAGATCTTGACGGAAGCCCACCGGTCACGGGACCGGGGCGATTGCTCCTGAGTGACGTCCTTCGCTCAGGGTGACCGCAGAAACAGCGCAGGCGGCTGGCCGACGCGCGGTGCAATTCGTCAGGGGGCAGTCCATCGGGGACATGACGATCGCTCAGGCGTTCGGCTAGGAAGACGCGCCTTCCTGGGCGTCTTCCTCTTTCTCCAGGCCTTCCTGGAGCTTGATTTTCATCATGCGCCCGACCTTGAACTTCACGGCCCGCTTTCGGGGCACGTGGACCCGTTCGAGGGTCTTGGGGTTCTGGGCGATGCGCGAGGCACGGTCCTTGGTCTCGAAGACACCGAAGTCCCGGAACTCCAACCGGTTGCCCCGCCCGAGTTCCTCGATGATTTCATCGAGAAACTGCTGAACCACCTTCTTGACCGTGACGCGTTTGGCGTCGGTCTGGTCGGCGATTCGGTCGACCAATTCCTTCTTTGTGACGGTATGCATGAACAAACCCTTTCTTCCGGTCCGCCCTGGATCACATGGGCGTGTTTTGTTCGTTCTGTCCTCGGTACCGCATCCGACCCGAGGGGCACCAGGAGACAATCAGCTTGTGATCCCGTTTCTGCAGTGCGTTGACCGGGCGTTGCGTCCACCGCGCCAGGTCGCCATACACCGGGCAAAAGGCCGCGTTGTCCGTCGTTCCCCGCAAAAGCAACGCTGCCAACGCCTTACCCGATATGTCATTGTACCCCCCTTAAAGAAGGGTACGCGATAAATCCTGCAAAAACCGGGAATTCACAAACGTGGTGGCCGAGACGTTCATCCCGGCGGGTGACCGGATTCTGCTCCACCCCGCCGAAGCGATCGACATCGACCGACGCCCGGACCCCCAACGCCTGGCGCTTCCGCCTTCATGTCGGATAGTAACTGCTGCTATCTTCGAGACAAAGCCGGATTTGAATTCATCATTCTTGCCTGCCGCCAGCCGCTCGTCAAGCACCTGTTCACAATTGTGCGCAAAAAACACCCACCTGCGGGAACGTACAAAGCGAAGACCCGTAAAGACAGGCGGTAGCGGACAACCGTCCTGGCAGAGCCAAAACACGCACGCAACGGCCGACAGACAGCGGGAACGACGGGCCCGGGGCATGGGCCCGAAGGTCAGCGTGGGTCGGACCGGCAGAGAGTCTAGTCGTGGTACGGGCCTGACGGGCGGAAGCGGAGCTTGCACGCCTGGGGGAACCGCCCGAGTTCCTCGAACAGCAGCAACTCGTTTTCTTCCTCCAGCCAGGGCTCGGGCAGATACCAGCCCTCCTGCGGGCCGATCGTCCAGAACCGTCCGAGATCGTGGCCGTTGAGATAGAGCTGACCCTTCTTCACGCCGCCCAGTTCCAGGAACAGCGGCTGATCGGAGGGAGCGTACTTGAACTTACACGAGAACCACGCGGGGCGGTCGGTCACGCCTTCGGGGCGAGGCTCGTCGCCGCTGGGCAATTCCCACGGCCGCCAGGACAACTCAGCGCCGCCGGAGATCGGCTCGTGGAGTTCATAGAGCTTGACGGCCTTGCTGAGTTCCTTGGAGTCGATCCGGTCCCAGATCAACAGCTTCAGCGTGTTCTTGCCCTGCTTAAGCCCGCCGGCCAGCGAAACATCCGCCCAGTTGGTCTTCAGGGCCGGATAGAAGCCCATCAGCCGATCGTTGCAGAACACGGCAATGTCGTTGGGCAGGTTGTCGAACGAAAGATGAACCGGACAGAGCTTCTTGAGGTTGATATCCAACTCGGCGGTGCTGAGGGGCAGCTGTTCGAGCTTCTCCAGCAGGTGCGACATCGTCCGCGGGACGATCCGCTTGGAGAACGTCTCCTGAGTGCCCATGCGGAACCGCTTGCGGGTGATCTCCTTGGCGTCCCAGATGTGCCCGAAGAGACCCTTCTGCTCGCCCACCTTCGGCCCGTAGCACATGCGCCCGAGGTTGTCGGCCAGCAGGACCAGGTCGTTTCGACCTTTCTTGAGCGAAACGGAGATCGGCTCGCGCGTAGCATCCTCGCCGCGTCCCCAGGTGCCGACGAAGTTTCCGTTGAGGAACACCCCGGCCCGGTCTTCCAACTCCGGGAAGAGCAGCTTGCGTTTCCTTGCGCGGTCCTCCTCGAACTCCACGCGATACCAGCAGTAGCCGTAATGCACGCCGAGACGATCCACGTCCCTGGGGCGGTCCATGCGGGTCCACTCGTCCACGTCGCCGACCGGTTCGGGGCAGGCAGCCACTCGCGACCACTTCCCCAGCCGCGGCGCGGGCGGGCGCTTGGACTTCGCGGCGGCGTATTTCTTCTCCGACACATTGCCCGCCCAATCCAGCAGCGTGAACGTCTCGCCCCTGGCCGGCGGGACGATGTCCTCCAGCGACTCGCCGATGAAGTCCGGCCCGATCACCAGCGCCTCGTCGGTGACCCAGAGACGCTGGGCTGCCTCGGAGTCGATGGCGGCAATCACCAGGCCCTGATGCTCGACAATTTCGGGGGTCTCGCCCTTGGGCACCGTCAGCGTTACGGGCTTGCCGTTGATGCTGCAGGTGGCATCCCAGCCGCTGGGGGCGTGGAGAACCAGCAGCTTCTCCTCGAAGAATCCCAGCGGGCTGCAGTTGGTGTAGTTCAGCGTGTGTTTGCCGGTGAGGGGCACGTCCATGGGGATGGCGGCCGCCCCGAGAGGTTCGAGGGTGACCTCGATGTGACGCGCGTCGGACAACGACAGCAGCGAGGTCTTGATATCCTCACAGCCGCGATTGGTCACGACGGCCCATCGCCCCTCGTCTCCGGCGGCATTGAGCACGCCGGGAGTGTTCACGGCCGTTCCGCCCGCGTCGGCCATCTCCGTGGTGGCAAAATACTTGCCCATGTGGTTGGCCAGCAGGTTCACCAGACGGGTGCGGTAGTATTTCTCGGTCAGCCCGCCACCCTCGGCCAATGGGGCGTCGTAGTCGTAGCTGGTGGTCTGCCAGGCGGCGGAGTGAGCGACCAGGCGGGCGCCGTAGAAGCCGAAATTCGTCCCGCCATGCCACATGTAATAGTTGTACTGGGTGCCGCAGCCGAGGATTTCCATCGCCTTGCGGGCGGTCTCGGTGGCGTCGCGTGTCTGGTGCTCGCCGCCCCAATAGTCGAACCAGCCGTTCCAGAACTCGGTGACCAGCATGGGCGCACCGGGCTGGAGTTCGTAGAGCAGCTTCAATCGCCCGGGAACGTCGCGCCAGGAATTGACACAATCGATCGTGTCGGGCACCTGCGGCTCGGTGGCGTTGTTGCAGGTGATGATGGGGATCTCGAAACCCGCCCGCCGAATCAGTTGGGAGATGAACTCCAGGTAGTTCAGACGGTCGGGCATGGTGGTCTGGAAGTACTCATTCTCGTTCTGGATGAGAATGATGTTCCCGCCATGGGGCACCTGCAGCTCCGCCAGAGGCCCGAGCACGTTGTTGAGGTACTTATCGTAGTAGTGCGTATAGGCAGCCGACGGGGTCCGCACGTGCATGCCACTCTTGGCGGTCAGCCAGGCCGGCAGGCCGCCGAAGTCCCATTCGGCACAGATATACGGCCCCGGGCGAAGAATGACGTACAATCCGACGTCGGCAGCGAGCTTGATGAACGAGGCGATGTCACGATCGCCCTGGAAGTCCCACTCGCCTTCGCGGGGTTCGTGGATGTTCCACGGGACGTAGGTGCTGATGCAGTTGAGCCCGGCCCGGCGGGCCTTGATGAGCCGATCGCGCCAGAGCTCGTGCGGGACGCGGAAGTAATGCAGCGAACCGCTGACCAGCCAGACACGCGATCCGTCGATCAGAAAACTTCGGCTGTCGTATGTGACGTCTGCCATGTGTCTTGCCCCCGGGGAGCGGGTTCGGGCCAACCTATCTGAGGTGCGCCACTTGAAGCCAGAGTGTAGGCACGGGCAGGCAGCATGCAACAAAAAACCGCCACCGGGCCACGCGAGAGCCACCCAACAACACCGCCCCGCCCGGCAGAGAGCAATGCTTCCCGATCCACCCATTAGGGCCGTACGTCACTATTTTACAAGATCTTGTATGGACTCTAGCCCTCGGGCAGCAGATGCGCCATGCCGCAAATACGGGGTTTTGTGTCGCTAAACTGGTTTTTCGTCGCTCGTTTGCTGAGGAGGCCTGGCGGGAGGCACTCAGACGCGGGGGGGCGGGGGATGGACTCTCCCTCGGCGGCCGACCCGCCTGGGGGGAGACTCTGGGCGGGTCGGAGGGATCCGGCAGGGCGTCCTGCCGGCGCGAGACGACGTCCATCAAGTGCTTGACAGCCGACGCGATGGCGGTCTACCATCATCGTGAAGCGTTTCCGGTCCCTCGTAGTAAGGAAGCCGAGTACATGCCGAAAACACCCGCCGTTCGGATCTCCGTGATCGCCCTGCTGGTCTGTGTGGCGATCGGTTCCAGCCTGTCGGCTGCCCCGTTTGACCCCAATCAGCCGCCCGAGCTGAAAATTCCCTCCGGCGACCTGACCTCCGAGGCGGTCCGTCGTCACCGGGCGACGATCCAGAACTGGGTGAAGCACTGGGCGAAGGTCCTCGAAACCGACCAGCGGGAAGCCCTGCTGCTCAAGGCCCGCCAAAGCCTCTCGGATGGCTATACCAAGTACGACTCCGTCGAGCGGATCAGCTCCCGCTACTACCGCATCTACGCCGACGCGGTGGCCGAGAACGTCGCCCCGCTGCTGAAGAAGACCGGCACGCTGCGGCAGATCAACGTAGCACTGGTGCTGGCGTCCACCCCGCGCATCAGCATGCAGGATCATTACGCAACGATGGTCACGCACGACAACCCGGGCGTCCGCTTTCTGGGCTGGCGCGGGTTCAGCCGCATCCGCGACACGATCCTCACCCAAGGCAGCCGATCGGTGGAGAGGTTCTTCAACGTCGCCGCCAAGGCCGCCCCGAAGGAGAGTTCCCCGGAGCTGCTGTCCTCGCTGCTGCGGGCGATGCGCGTGGTCCGCACGGTGACCAACTCGGTCACGGTTCCCGACGACGTTCTGGCCTCGGCCCAGACCCGCGCGTTCAACGTGATTCACAGCACGTGGGACAAGCAATTGGCCCCGATCGCCAAGGGCAACATCGAGATGAGTCACACCGGTCGCATGGGCGTCCGGGCCATCAAGGCTGTCTGGGAAGGGATCAAGGACAACAAGACCGCTCGGACCCAGGCGTTGCAGGACCTGGTGAACATCGCCTACGCAGCCACGCTCGCCACGGACAAGGCCGAGGGAACCGGACCGGTCGCCTCGGCGAATCTGCTGCTTCTTCGCGACGCCGAGTCGGCCCTGAAGTCGCTCTCGGGCAAGCAGAACTCCTACATCGGCGACGCCCTGACGGACACCGACATCGACGACCCAGCCCTTCGGGCGAAGGGGGCGGTCCTGGGTGCCCTGGAGTGGGCAACGCAACTGAAGGACGACGGCGTGGTCAAGCCCGTCGACCCGACCACACAGGACGACGAGAAGAAGGACAACGAGTGACCCTGCCGGGCCGACAGCCCGTGGGGGCTGACCGGTTTCGGCGCGCCCTGTGGGAGGGGAGCGAGTCGCCATGAAATACTTCTATCCGCTGGCGCTGTTGGTGGTGGCGGGCCTGACATTTTGGCCACTGCTTGTACTCGAAGGTAGCCAGACCGACGAATACCAGGGCAAGGTCGTCCGGTACGACGCCTACAGCAGCGCCGTGCGATCGCTGGACCCCGCCACCTGCGGCGACACGACCTCGTCGGGCTTCCAGGGAAACGTCTACGAAGGCCTGTACACCTACCATTTCCTCAAACGCCCGGTCGAGCTGACTCCCCAACTTGCTGCAGCGATGCCCGAAGTCTCCGACGACGGGCGGACCTACACCATCAAGCTCAAAGACGGCGTGAAGTTCCACCGCAATCCATGCTTCGGACCGGCGAAGAAGAAGAATCATCGCTGGGCCACCCGCGACGTGGAAGCGAGAGACTTCGTGCTCGCCTTCAAGCGAATCGCCGACTACCACGTGAACACCGGCCTGGCGTGGGCCTTTTCGCAGGACATTGCGGGCATCAAGGAATACCGAGCGAAGACCCGCACCTACAAGGTCGGCGATTTCTCGCGCTACGACCTGCCCGTGGAGGGCCTCCAGGCCGTCGACGCCAATACACTGAAGATCACTCTGGACAAGCCCTATCCGCAGTTCATCTACGTCCTTGCGATGCACGTGACCGCCCCGATCCCGCGGGAAGCGGTGGACTACCACCTGGGCACCACCGGCGATGATCCGTTCAACCGCACTGCCGTCCCCGTCAAGGAGCGGGACACCGAGTTCCGCGAAGCCGAGCAGGTCGTCGGCACGGGGGCGTACATGTGGGATACCTTCAAGCGGAAGACGAAGATCGTCCTGGTGCGCAACCCGGACTACCGCAAGGAGATCTATCCCAGCGAGGGAGCCGGCGGAAACGTGCGCCTCGCGACCGAAGCCAAGCAGAAGGTCCTCAAAGACGGGGGCGATCCGAACAAAGCCCAAGCCGTCTACAAGAAGATCCTCCACAACACCAGTGACAAAGGGCAAGGCCTGCTCGCCGACGCCGGCAAAGTTGTGCCGTTCATTGACGTGCTGCACTATGATTTCGTCGCCGAGACATACTCAGCCTGGCTGCTGTTCCTCACGCGGCAGCGGGACAGCTCGGGCATCAGCCGAGAGCTGTTCGACAGCGTCATCGAACCGGGCAAGAAGCTCGCCCCCCGCTGGAAGAAGAAGGGGATCCGGCTGGTGACGTACTGGTCGCCGGCGGTGTACTGGATCGCCTTCAACATGGAAGACCCGGTGGTGGGCAAGAGCAAGTCGCTCCGCCAGGC
>CAZYIH010000042.1:0-2741 GCA_964646915.1 uncultured Planctomycetaceae bacterium
CAAAATCGGGGTGAACCTGCTCATCGGTGAACCTCCCGCGGAAGAGTGCCGGCCTCAATGAGAATTGCCGGGCGGAGTCTAGCAGCCGGGCGGGCAACGTGCAACCGAAGTGACCCGGTTCGCGCACAGGAAGATGCTCAGCGGGCGTCTGGGACTCTACCGCGGCCGATCGATGGGGCCCACGTCACGGCCGGGGTAGACTTCGACGCTCACCTCGGGCAGTTCCGCCTGCACCCGGTCGGCGATGGCGCGGAGTTGGTCGGCGGGCAGCATTTTGACGTACGCTTCCCACGGCGGGCGAGCGACGGTGTGCATCTGGATGAGCTTGATACTCCCGCCGGCATTGAGAATCGCTCGGACGCGCGCGACGTAGGCTGCGACCTCGTCGGCCGACGGGGCCTCGCCCGAGACGAGCATCCACAGCGTCTGAATCACGACGGGTCGGCCGAGGGCGACGTGCGTGATGTTCTCGATGATCTCGTCGAGCGTGATTTGCCCCCGGGGGCGCGATACTCGCTGGAAGTACGCTTCGGTTCCGGCGTCGAGCTTCGCCCAGATCTCACCGTTGCCGGCGTCGAGAATCGGCAGAGCTCGCTCGACCTGCGTGGACCGCAGTTGCGAGGCGTTGGTGATGACGACGATTTTCGCATCCTCGCAGCCGAAGCGTTGCTTGACATCGTCGGCGACGTGGACGGCCTGGTCGAAGTTCGGGAAGCAGGTCGGTTCGCCGTCGCCGCTGAAGGCGATGTCACTGAGTTGCCGCAGCCGCCCGGGGACCTCGCGGAAGGCAGGTTCGTCCCACAGGTCACCATGCTGCAGCGCTTCGAGGGCCAGGATGAGCTCAGCCCGCAGCGCGTCGAGATCGACGTCCTTGAGATTTCGCGGCAGGTGGCGGTCGACCTGGCAGTAGATGCAGGCGAAATTGCACCGCTTGTCGGGGTTGAGGTTTACGCCGATGCTCAGGCCCTTCGCGCGTCGCGAAATGACGGGGTAGACGTAGCGGCACTGGCGCCACTGTCGACGGTGGTCGCTGACGACGTCTCCGCGGTCTCTGTCGGGTCCGGTGGTGCTCATGGGGCTTGGTGGCGGGCTACTCCCACTCGATGGTGGCCGGCGGTTTGGAGGAAATATCGTAGACGACGCGGTTGACCCCGCGGACCTCGTTGATGATCCGGTTCGAGATGTTCGCCAGGACATCGTAGGGGATGCGCGACCAGTCGGCCGTCATGAAATCGGCAGTGTCCACCGACCGCACCGCCACCACGTTCTCGTATGTTCGCCCGTCGCCCATCACGCCGACCGACTGAATCGGCAGGAGCACCGCGAAGGTCTGCGAGGCCTTGCGGTAGAGGTTGTTGGCGGTGATCTCTTCCAGGAGAATGTTGTCGGCCTGGCGGAGAACGTCCAGCCGCTCGGGCGTGATTTCGCCGAGGCAGCGGACCGCCAGCCCGGGTCCGGGGAAGGGGTGACGCCAGACAATCGCCTCGGGCAGACCGAGAAGCTCGCCCACCCGGCGGACCTCGTCTTTGAACAGGTCGCGCAGCGGTTCGATGAGCTCAAAGCCCAATTCCGTCGGCAGGCCGCCCACGTTGTGGTGCAGTTTGATGTTCGCCGCCTGCCCCGCCAGCGAATGGCCGGACTCGATCACGTCCGGATACAGCGTGCCCTGGGCGAGGAACTTCGCACCGGGAAACTCCTTGGCCGCGGTCTTGAAGGCGTCGATGAACTGATGGCCGATGATGCGCCGCTTCTCCTGCGGCTCGATGACGCCGGCGAGCTTTGTGAGGAAATCGTCCGCGCCGCGAATCGTCATGAGGTTCATGCGGAAATGGTCCACGAACGTCGTTTCGACCAGTTCCACCTCGTTCATCCGCAGCAGGCCGTTGTCCACGAAGATGCACTGCAGCCGATCGCCGATCGCCTTGTGCAGCAGGGCGGCGACCACGGAGGAATCGACCCCGCCGGAGAGCCCGCAGATGACCCGCTCGTCGTCGGCGACGGCGTCGCGAACCTCGGCGATGACCGAGTCGATAAAGTCGCCCATCCGCCAGAGCCCCTGGCAGCCACAGATCTCGTAGAGGAAGTTCGCGAAGATCTCGCCCCCGTGCGGGGTGTGGGTGACTTCCGGGTGAAACTGCACGCCGTAGAAGGGCATCGTTTTGTGCTGGACGGCTGCGTAGGGGCACGTGGGCGTGCTGGCAAGCGGAATGAACTCGTCGCCCGGCGATTCGATCTGGTCGCCGTGGGACATCCACACGGTGGTGTGATGGGGTACATTCCGCAGCAGGCGGTCCGGCTCGTCAACGGTCAAGGAAGCCCGGCCGTACTCGCGCGAGCCGGCGGCGTGGATGGTCGCTCCGAGAATCTGGCTGGCGATCTGCATGCCGTAGCAGATCCCGAGAATCGGCACGCCCAGCTCGAAGATGTTCTCGTCGCAGCGCGGGGCGCCCTGGTCGTACACGCTGGAAGGCCCGCCGGTGAAGATCAGGCCCCGGGGGTTGAGTTCGCGCAGCTCGTCGAGGCTGACGTCCGGACGCGCCAGAACGCTGTACACGCCGTTCTCTCGAACCCGCCGGGCAATCAGTTGGGCGTACTGGCTGCCGAAGTCCAGAATGACGATCGACTCGGATTGGCCTGTGGGTTTCGTCATCGCCTGCGTCTCCGTCGCTTCATGAGGAAACCGCATATCCTACGGATGCTGCCTGCCCCAGACAAGAGCCCAGCCGACGGATTCCGCCCGA
>CAZYIH010000042.1:2841-18868 GCA_964646915.1 uncultured Planctomycetaceae bacterium
ATCCTACGGATGCTGCCTGCCCCAGACAAGAGCCCAGCCGACGGATTCCGCCCGAAAACGCATCGCGATGCACTCCCCGCCGCCGCGGCTCGCCCCGGAGAGGAAGCGGTGACCTGTCCGCCCCGGATTCCACTGAAGAAGGGTGTTGTTGCAGGTCGATACAAAGTGTATACTCTAAGTGTACACTAGCAAGGGGTGGTCATGGGCAAGAAGGAAGTGCAAGCCATGAAAGCGTCATTTGTGGAACTGCGAACGAAGTCGAGCGAAGTAATCCGCGCGCTGCGGCGCAACGAGACGGTGAACGTCTTCTATCGTGGCAAGGCCGTCGGGGTCATGCATCCCGTGGCGGGCAATACCGAAAGGGCGACTCCCGGCGCTTCTGAGCAGGAAGCATTCGGGCTCTGGAGGGATCGGGACGACCTTCGGGATCCCGCCGCCGCGGTGCGAGAACTGCGACGGGGACGCTTCGATGATCGTTGACACGGACGTGCTGATCTGGGTGTTGCGGGGCAATGCCCAAGCCGCCCGGGCCGTGGACCAGACCGACGACCGGGCGGTCTCGGTGGTCACCTACATGGAGCTTCTCCAGGGCGCCCGGGACAAGGCGGAGGTCCGTGCCATCAAACGGTTCCTGGTGGATCTTCAGTTCACTCACCACCCGCTGACCGAGAACATCGGCCATCGGGCTTCGATCTACATGGAGGAGTACGGGCTCTCGGCGTCGATGAGCATGGCCGATGCGTTGATCGCCGCGACCGCCGTCGAGACCGGACAAGCGGTACTGACCGGCAACGTCAAGCACTACAAGGCCGTCCGCGACCTGGAGACCAAGCGCTTTCGACCTCGTTAGCAAGGGGCAGCGCAAAGCATCGGCCGAGGACGCGTTGAGAGGCGTCCCCGGCCGGGAGTGTGTTCGGAAATCGGCGTTGCTCAGCGTTTCACGCGTGCGTTTCCTTCCCAGATGCTCCAGATCTGGTCTTCGTCGGCGGGTTGGCCGTAGTCGGTGAGCATGGTGGTGACCATCGCGCCGCTGGCCCAGCCGAACTGCACCCACTTCTCGGCGTCCCAGCCGCGGAGGATGGCGTAAAGCATGCCGCCCACGAACCCGTCGCCGCCGCCGATGCGGTCCATCACGGGGATTTCACGCGGCTCGACGACGTGCCAGTTGTCGCCTTCCCGCATGATCGCACCCCATCGGTGGAGGTTCGTGGAAACCACTTCCCGCAGCGTCGTGGCGAAGACCTGGGCGTTGGGGAATGCTTCCTTGACCCGCCCGATCATGCCCTTGAAGCCCTCGATCTTGGCGGCGAGATCTTTCCCGCCGGCCTCGGGACCTTCGATCCCCAGGCAGAGTTGGAAGTCTTCCTCGTTGCCCACGAGAATGTCCGAGACGCCGGCGATTTCGGTGAAGATCTCACGCAGCTCGGCCTGGCGCCCTTCCCAGAACGATGCCCGGTGGTTCAGGTCGAAGGAAATCCGCGTGCCGTGCTTCTTGGCGGCCCGGGCGATCTCCAGGCAGAACTGGCTGCTCTCCTGCGACAGTGCGCCGACCAGGCCCGAGAGGTGAACCACCTGCACGCCCTCGTCGCCGAAGATTCGCTCGAGGTCGAAGTCCTTGACGTTCAGCGTTCGCCCGACTTCCCCGGCGCGGTCGTTGCACACGCGCGGGCCCCGCATGCCGTACCCGCTGTCGGCGAGGTTCAACTGGTGACGGTAGCCCCACGGGTTGCCCTGTTCCACTTCCGGGCCTTCGTAGTCCATGTGACGCCGGGCGAGGTCGTCCTTGATGAACCGCGCCATCGGGCTGTCCTTCACGAAGGCCGTCAGGACTTTCACGCCGAGCCCGAGGAACGAGGAGATGCTCGCCACGTTCGACTCGGCACTGGTGGCCTGCAACTCGAACATGCGGGTGGTGTGGAACGGTTGGCCGTTGACCGGGGTGAACCGCCCGCCCATGCTGGTGGGTACGAGAAGGGCGTAATCGCAGTCGCTGCGAAGTTCGATGCTCACAATATGCTCCTTTGCTGTGGGGTGATCTTTCTGAACACTCAGCCGGGGCGGTGGGTCGCCATCGCCTCGACCGACGAATCCCTTGATACCACATGCGCCCGCGACGTTCAATCTCGGCGGCGAAAGGACGCAAACTCCACAGCGGCGCAAAAAGGCGGCCCGACGCGGGACGGGCGTCCGCGCCGGGCCTGGAGGGATTGGTGACGATATCCTTACCGCCTGCCAATCCGGGTGAGTTTCACCGCGTAGGTTGCTGCTTCTCCCTCGTCGCTGCGGAACTTGAGAATTACGTGGCGTGATCCGCCTCGGACTATGAACGGAATCCGCGTCACGCCGTCACGGATATTTACGCTGCGCACCTTTTTGAGCTCCCGGCCGTCGTGAATCCACAGCTGTGCCTGGATATCCTCGCTGCTGCGGACGGTGAAGGCGTAGACGCCCTGCGGAGCCGGTTTGAGGCGGATCCAGTCCTTGTCGTCGCCTTGGATATGACGGGTGAGGGTCGCGCCAACCGTGATACCAGCGGGACGATGGCCGGAGTCCGGTTCGTGCTGGTCGATGGCACGGGGCCGGGGTCGAGGTTGCCGGGGTCGGCCGTTATTGTTTCCACCGTTGTTTCCGCCACCGACGTTCCCCCGACGCAGGGCCGTCACCGTCAAACGGTACGTGCCGCGGTCGTTCCGTTCCTCCCCGTAGATGCGGACCAGGAAGTACTTCGTCCGGCGCGTCGCGGTCAGCGTGATGCTCCCGCCGGTGCGGAGGTCCTTGAACGAGCCGGCCGCCCGGTTGGTTCGCCCGTCATTCTCGTAGGCCTTGGCCCGCAGCTCGGTCGTGGTGGCGGGGATGTTGATGGTGTACCGCCCGGGCAGATTGGCGGGGATCAGGAACCAGTCGTGGTCGCCGGCCGGGTTGATCGTATGCGTCTGGGTCTGGCCGACGCGGAGCGTGGTCGCCTGCAGCAGATTGCCGTTAGGCTCGTACCGATCGCCTCGGGGGCGATTGTCGTCATCGTCATCGTCGTGACTGTTCAGCACGCGGAATCGCCCGCTGGTGGCCCGGATGGCGGGTCGATCGGCGTCGACCACGCGGATCCGTGCGGTGCGGGTGACGAAACGCTCGTTGTCCGGAAGGCTGATCGTCAGTCTGCCGTCGGCGTCGACGGAGCGATTGCCCAGGCGAGTCCAGTTGCGCCCATCATCGAGGGAGTAATAGACCCACACACGGTCGACGGCAGATCCGGCGTTCCATCGGATGCTCACGCGCTGCCCGATCCGCCACTGCTCGCGCGGGTCCGGCTCGGTGATGCGGATCCAGCGAGCCGCAACGTGATCGTCATCGTCATCGTCGTGTCCCCAGTCCCAGTCACCCTGGTCGCCCCAGCCCCGGCCGTTGCCTTCCTGCAGGGAGGCGGTGAGCGTGACGTTGGCGAAGTTCCGGTACCCGCTCAGCAGGACATACCACGTGCCGGCAGGGGGGTTGGCCACGCGGATCTCTTCACGGGTGTACTTGCCCACGGAGCGATAGTGGTAGTTGGCTGTGGTCGCAGCGCCGCCGCGACGCAGGTACAGGTCGGCGTCGCCCGAGCCGCCCGTGGTGCGGATTGTGAGCTCTTCGGTACCGCTGGGAACCACAATGCGGAACCGCCGGTCGCTGCCGCGATGGCCGGTAATGTTCCGGACAGTGCTGCCGTTGCGGAGCGTGATGACGCCGTGTTGGCCGTCGTTTCCGCTGCCGTTGCCGGTGCGGACGTCGAGCGTCACGCCGGCATATCCGCGATAGGCGTGAAGCATGACATGCCACCACCCGCTGGTGGGACTGTTGACCTGGATGCGTTCGTCGGTGGCCTTGCCGACGCTGCGGTACTGGTAGGATGCCCGCGTGGGCCAACTCGCCTTCCGCAGGTACATGTCCACGTCGCCCTGTCCGCCGGCGGTGCGGAGCGTCAGCGTATCGGCCCCCGAGGGGACATAGACGCGGAAGTAGGCGGCGCTGCCGGTCCAGCCGCTCAGGCCGGAAACCCGGCCGTCCTGGCGGATGTCGTGGGCGGCGGTAGCATTCTGGGCCAGCAGGGGGGTCGCCAGGAGGCCCGTCGCGGCGATGAACAAGGCTGTGATGGTGTTGCGTGTCATGATCGCCTCTCCTTTACATCTGTCAAAATAAATCGTTAAGTGACTTCTCCATGCATGACTGACCGGTCAGTCATCGCTGCATGGGTAGACAGACCTCCCCGCTGGCGGTTAGTGGTTTGGGAGCATTTTCTCAGGATTTCTGCCATCGATCTCCGAACTTCCGACACCCGCTGGGCTTGGGCTGTCGCCGGTTCGGCCGATCCGAAGACTTCTCTCCGCGTTGACACAGCCGCCCGGCGGTCATAGACTCGCTGCGGTCCCCTCAGACCCTCACCGGGGACGCGGAGCAGGGCATGCAAGCACCGTCGGCTACCAAATCCGGAATGTTGCGCCGCTGGGGCGAGGGGGGAGGGCGATATGCCCGTTCCCTCCTCTGGCTGGTCCGGCGGGGCCTTGCCATCGCGCCGGTTCGTGTGGTGCTCATCGTGCTGACCAACGCCTTCGGCGTGCTGACCGCTGCCGGCTCGTATGGCCTCATCCTTCAATACGCACGCTGCATGCAGACCGGCGATGCGCTTGTCATTCGCGGCGTGACACTCGCCCACCCGGGCCAGTGGCAGGGGGTGTTCCTGGTGGCTGCCTGCACCATCGCACTGGGGCTCAGCAGTGCCGGGGCGGTCTACGCAGGCCAGGCGCTGAACCTCTCGATCGTACGGGCCTTCGAAACGCGCTGCCGCTCGCTGCTGCTGGGCGCGTTGGGGCCCGACCCGACGCGGCGGTGGTCGGCGATGCTGGGCGACCCGCGCGTCACGCCGGTGGTGGTGCGGATGATGAACGTCGGCGCGCGGTTCTGCGCGTTCTCCCTGCGGTTCGCGCTGCTGGGCGTGCTGCCGCTGCTGACGCTGCTGGCTGCCTCGGCCTTCATGCTCTGGCAGGCGCCGTTGCTCACCCTCCTGCTGCTGCCGTTCGCCGTGGTGTACCTGCCGGTGCTGTTCCTGATCAACCGCGCGATCGCCCGGCGGTATCAGCTCTACCAGGGCCATTACGGCGTAGCTGCCCTGCAGATCCGCCAGCAGGTCGAGGCGATGCTGCACACCAACAGCCCGTCCACTGAGGAGCATTTCACCGGCAGGGAGTTGCTCGACGGCGAAGCCCACGCCACCGGTCAGCGGGGGTTCTACCGTCACATGCTCTTCGGCGAGACGCTGCAACTGGCCAATTCCGGGTTCTTCATCCTCTGCATGATTTTCCTGTTCCTGTATTTCGCCAGCCCGTGGAAGGTGGTGGGGGGCTCGTGGGCCGAGCTGATCGCCGTGCTCATCGCGCTGCGGTTCGTGTGGAAAGGCGTGCGGCAGACCACGGCTGTGCTGGGAGGCATCAGCCGATACCATCCTGAGTTGCACCGGTTCGTGACGTTCGTCGAGGCGAGCGGGCCCGCCGCCGTCGACCAACCGACGGACGACATCGAGCTTCCCGCGCAGATCACGCCGTCTTCCTCTGGAGAGCTTCCCGGCGGCAGGGCGGTTCCCATCGCCCCGTCCCGCCCGATCGGCGTCCTCATCGACGGACCGCCGCGACGCGACACTGCCGCCGAGGCCGCCAATGTCCTGGCAGGGGGCGACGTTCGCGGGGGGCAATGCGCGATGCATCTTCGCAGCCGATACAGGAATTGGTTGACGCCCGAGCAGAACGCCCTCGGACCGGCGGCCGACTCGCCCGAGGCACGCAAGGAACTGCGCGACCTGTTCGAACAGCTCGGCCTGGCCGATGAGGTGTCGTCAGGGGACGACCAATCGCCGACCGAGCCGACCTCTGCTGAGGCGAGATACGCGCTTCTGGCAGCCCATAGCTTCCTGGGCGACGCGAAATGGGTGTTTGTCTCGGCGGATGAATTCCGCGGGCTGGACGCCGATTTCCGCAAGGCGCTGCGGAGGCAATGGGCGGCCCGCGCCAAGGCGGTGTTCCTGCTGGCCGATACGCCGGGGTCGCTGCTGGAGGATGCACAGTTGGCCGACGACCTCGCCGGGGTGGCCGTCGTTGCTGGTAAGCGACTCATCGGATGTGGCGGGATCGACTGGCTGGGCGAGCACCGCCGGCGCATCGAGGATATCACCGCCGGCGAGCACCGCCTGCCCCCCACCCGGCGCGAAGAGAATGACCTGCTCGAGCTGGAGATGATCTGAGCGTATCGCACCCTGTTGACAATGCCCTCGGGCGCGCATAGCATTCCGTGTTCCACGAACAGTGATTTGAAGGAGTGGCCCATGGCCTCTGAGAACGTGCTTGAACTGACGGACGACAATTTCCAGGAGAAGGTGCTCGACGCCGATCAGCCTGCCCTGGTGGACTTCTGGGCCGAGTGGTGCATGCCCTGCAAGATGCTCGCGCCGGCGATCGAAGAACTCGCCGAGGAATTCGCCGGAAAAGTCGTCGTCGGCAAGGTGGACACCGACAACAACCGCGAGATCTCCCTGAAATTCGGGATCAACGCGATTCCCACCGTCATGCTCTTCAAGGGCGGCGAGGTCGTGCAGAAATTCGTCGGCCTGCAGCAGAAGGCCGACCTGAAGGCCGCCCTCGACGGGGTCGTAAGCTAGGGGCCCAAAGCCCATGAGACCACTCACGCGAGACGAGATCCGCTCGGTGGACGCCTGTGCGATTGAGACGCTGGGCATCCCGGGGCTGATCCTGATGGAAAACGCCGGCCGAGGTGCCGCCGACGTGATCGTCGAGCGCCTGGGCGGGGCACGTGGCAAGCGTGTCGCGGTGGTCGCCGGGGGCGGCAACAATGGCGGGGATGGCTTTGTCATCGCCCGACATTTGGCCATTCGGGGCGCATTCGTTACGACATTCCTGGTCGCGCCGGAAGACAAAATCACCGGCGACGCGAAGACGAACCTCGACGCCATCGGCGCGCTGGAGCATGAAATCCGCCGCGTGGAGGAGCATGAGCTGCCCAAGCTGTCCAGGCTGCTGGACGGGGTCGATCTCATCGTCGACGCCGCTGGCGGGACGGGCATTCGCGGCGAGCTTCGCGAACCTCTGGCGACCGTTGTGGAGCAGATCAACGCTGCCGAGACGGCTGTGCTGGCGGTGGACATCCCCACCGGACTGGACTGCGATAGAGGCTCGGGGCAGGGCGGATGTGTCCAGGCCGACTGGACGGTGACCTTCGCCGCCGACAAGAAGGGCTTTCACGCCGACGGGGCCGAGGCGTTCACCGGCGAGGTGGTGGTGGCCGATATCGGTATCCCGGCTGAGTGGGTCTTCGCGCGTGTCAGCGACTGAGTTATGCCACGGGCTGCGGAATCTGCTTGCTGCGCCCGTGCGTTCCCGTATAATCCGTTCTCCGAAATGAACCCTCCGGGGTGGCGGCGGAGCGATCCGCCGGCGAACTCTGAAACCACTGAATAGAAGGACGATCCGATGCCTCTGATTCCGATGCGAGTACTGCTGGACCACGCTGCCGAGAATGATTACGGCGTGGCTGCGCTGAACGTCAACAACATGGAGCAGATCCAGGCGATCATGGAAGCGGCGACGGAGACCGATTCGCCCGTGATCGTGCAGGCCAGCCGCGGCGCCCGCACGTATACGAACGACAACTACCTGCGCCACCTGATGCTCGCGGCGGCCGAGTTGAACCCGAGCATTCCCATCGTGATGCACCAGGATCACGGTAACTCGTTCGAGACGTGCAACAGCGCCATCGAGAACGGGTTCACCTCGGTGATGATGGACGGCTCGCTGTCTGAAGACGGCAAGACGCCCAACACCTACGAGGAGAACGTCGCGGTCACCAAGAAGGTCACCGACGCCGCCCACGCCCAGGGCATCAGCGTCGAGGGCGAGCTGGGTTGCCTTGGCGGCATCGAGGACGGCCACGGTGCAGGCCTCAGCGAAGAGGAAGCCCAGGAGCACCTCACCGACCCCGACCAGGCAGGCCAGTTCGTCGAGGAGACGGGCGTGGACGCCCTGGCTGTGGCGATCGGCACGAGCCACGGCGCCTACAAGTTCAGCAAGAAGCCCACCGGCGACGTGCTGCGAATGGACGTAATCGAGCAGATCCACAAGAATCTGCCCAACACGCACATCGTCATGCACGGCTCGTCGAGCGTCCCGCAGGAACTGCAGGACATCATCAACGAGTACGGCGGCGCCCTCAAGCCCACCTACGGCGTGCCCGTCGAGGAAATCCAGAAGGGCATCAAGCACGGCGTCCGCAAGGTGAACGTGGATACCGACAATCGCCTGGCCATCACCGGCGCCATTCGCAAGGTCTTCGCGGAGAACCCCGAGCAGTTCGACCCGCGCAAGTACATGGGCCCGGCCCGCGATGCGATGAAGGAAGTCTGCAAGGCCCGCATGATCGCCTTCGGACAGGCCGGCCAAGCCGGGAACGTCCCCATCAAGACCTGCAAGGAAATGATCGACTACTACAAGTAGATCATTCCCCGGCTGAACCAAACAACGGGACCTGTCGACCAATCGTCGGCGGGTCCCATTTTGTTTTGCGCGTGGCCCGCGGGCAGGTCGGCCGATGAGCGTCTGCCTGCATTTCATGTGAACCGGGCAGCCTGTGGAGCGTCGTATACACAGAGATTCGACGGGGCTTCGCCGTGGCCAGGAAAAAAGGAGTTCGCTATGAGATTGACAAGTGTTGTTGCAGCCGGGTTGTTGTTGTCGCTGGCTGGGTTGGCGGCGGGACAGGTGGCGATGCAGGCCGGGGGAGGCAAGGCGCCGATGCGGGTTACCGCTCAGCCGGCGGTTGAGCAGGTGGTTCTGCAGGGCGATCGGGTGGTGGTCGGGCGAGTTGTCGAGATGTCGGACCCCAACAAAATGAAGCTGACGCTCCCCGGGCGAAAGACGCCCGTTGACGGCACGTTTGTGAAGTACACCATCGAGGTCGAGAAGTCGATCAAGCCGAAACCCGCCGGCAAGGACGGCCGAGATGCGAACAACGTCTCGCCGGAGCGGATCACCGTCATCGCCTACGGGACGCCCAAGCGACAGGCCGGTAACGCGAACAACGTGAACGTCCAGGTTCGCGGCGGTGTGCGGGTCGTGTTTCGCGGAGGCGGCGGCAAAGCCGTCGTTCTCGGGCCCGGTCAGGGCGGCGTGGTTCCGGTCCAGGGCGCGGCGATGGGGCCCCGGCGAGGGCCCAATCTCAAGGAAGGCGGCAGCTACATCTTCGTGCTCAGGCGATTCAGGCCCGGCGACGACAGGTATTACCTGGAGCCGACTTACCCTTGGTGGGTGCCGGCCACGAAGGTGACGCGCGGGATATACACCAGCGCCGCCGACGTGGAGGGCTGGCCTTGGGGCAAGGCGGTCGATGGGCTTCAGTTGGCGGTACTCAGGGGGCGCACCTCGAAGCTGATGAGTATGAGGGGTAAGGTCAGCACGCCGCTGCCGATTGCTTTGAGGAACACCGGCAAGGAGGCGCTGTTGCTGGCGGTGGACAAACCCGATGAACGGTTCAGCGTCAAGGCCTTCGATACGGACGGCAACAGCATTGACGGCAAGTTCGTCAACAAAAAAGCGGGCCGGCCGAAAGAGGCCTCCAGCGATGGCGAAGACCAGAAGAAACCCACCGCGTTAACGCTCAAGCCCGGCGAGATCCTCTTTCTGAATTGGGGTGACGTGGGCTCCCCGGGGATGATGCGTTTTCCGATCGGTCGGCCGGGTGAATACAAGCTGCAGGTGGAGTATTCGGTCGATAAATCCAGTATTGAGGTCAAGGATCGGAAGCTCTGGACCGGATCGGCCCAGAGCGGGAAGCGGTCCGTCGAGGTGATCAATCGCTTCAGGGCGGGCGACCCACGTCCGTTGCCGGTTCGGCCGATTCGGCCGATGAGATAGGCAACCCAGGGCGGCCGCTACTTCATCACGATTTTGCCGAACCGGCGTTTGCCGACGCGCAGCACCTGCCCGCTTTCAAGCGTCAGCTCGGCGTTGGGGTCGGTGATCTTCTCGTCGTCGAGGCTGACGGCGTTCTGCTTGATGAGACGCTTGGCCTCGCCGTTGCTCTTGGCGAAGTTCGCGTGCGTCACCAGTTGAACAATGCCCATGGTGCTCTGGGGGACGACGATCTCGGGCATTTCGTCGGGCGTCTGTCCCTGGGCGAAGACGCGCTTGAACTCTTCCTCGGCGGCAGTGGCGGCAGCGTCGTCGTGGTAGATTGCGACAATGTCCCTGGCCAGCGTGGCCTTGGCGTCGCGCGGGTGGGTCTTTTCGGGGTCGGTCAGTTCGTCGATCCGCTCGCGGGGCACTTCCGTGGCCAGCACGAAGTAATTTTCCATGAGCTCATCGGGGATGCTCATGACCTTGCCGAACATCTCGCTGGGCTGATCGTTGATGCCGATGTAGTTGCCCTTGGACTTGCTCATCTTCTGGACGCCGTCGAGGCCCACCAGCAGCGGGAAGATCATCACGATCTGCGGCGGTTGATTCGCCTGTTCCTGCAGCTGTCGGCCCACGAGGTTATTGAACGTCTGGTCGGTCCCGCCCAGCTCGACGTCGGCCTGCACGCAGACGCTGTCGTAGCCCTGGATCAGCGGGTAGAGAAACTCGTGGACGCCGATGGGCACGCCGTCCTTGTAGCGCAGCTCGAAGGTGTCTCGCTCCATCATGCGGGCAACGGTCATCTGCGAGCAGAGCTGGATGACCTCGCCGAAGCTCAAATCGCCCAGCCATTCGCTGTTGTAGCGGATCTCGCACTTCTCGGGCGATATGTCGAGAATCTTGCCCGCCTGCTCGAAGTAGGTCCTGGCGTTGGCCTGGATCTGCTCGGGCGTGAGCATGGGGCGGGTCTTGTTGGCGCCGCTGGGGTCGCCGACGCGCGCGGTGTAATCGCCGATGATCAGCACCGCCTTGTGGCCGAGGTCTTGGAACTTCCGCACCTGCCGGAGCTGAACCACGTGCCCGATGTGAATATCGGGCGCGGTGGGGTCCATCCCCAGCTTGACGCGCAGCGGGCGATTCTCCCCCGAGGCCGTCTTGAGGCGGGCGGCGAGTTCGCGTTCGGAGTAGATGGCTTCGGCGCCGCGGCTGAGATGCTCCACCTGCTCGGCGATCTGTTGGTCGGTCAGTGTGCTCATAAGGGCAGAGAGTATAATTCGCCCCGTTTGGGTTGGCAAGATGCCGATGCGATCGCCCCGCGGCGGTGTTATACTGACGGAAGCATGATTCGACGAACGGATCTCATCTCGGCTGCCGGGATCATGGTGGTGATCGCTCTGGGTTGTGGGCCGGGCCGGGCGGCCGACCCGAACGGCGCGGACGCCAACGGCTGTGGGTTCACCTTGTCCGAGGACAAGCCCCTCGCGCGGAAACCGAAAGCGGGGGAGGTCCGCGGGACGCTCCGGCCGACCGACAGGATCGCCCGGATCTGGGCGACCCACCGCCCGACCGGCAAGACGTATCAGCCCACGAGCTTCGACGCCAACAGCGGGGCGTTCGTGTTTGGGAACCTGCCCGGGGCGGCGACCGTCGACGTGTGTATCGAGACCACCAGCGGCCGGGTGGTCGAGGGGATTGACCTGTCCCCGCCCGATCCGCAATTGCTGAAGCTCGCGGAGAAACGCCGCAGGCAACTCGGCCTGCCTGCCGAGCGGGAGCATGTCTTCACCCGGCGAGACGCCAACGCCGTGGTGGAATGGGTCGCCAACGCCAAGGACTTCCTCGAACAGCGGCGGGTTCTCTACGTGAAAGGGCACGGCAGGCGAGCCACCGCCCTGGTGGAGCTTATGCGAACGCGCGAGTTCCACGCCAGCGGGGGCAAGCTGGTGTGGCGGGTGGAGTTGTGGCAGTTCGTGAATCAGTTCGGCGGGTGGGACCGCATCGCCAATACCGAGATCACACTGCGACGGCTTCGGGTGAGCCCGGCCCAGTGGCGGAAGGTGCACGTGGAGTGGACGCCGAAGCTCAGCGTGCAGATCGCCAGGGACGGGGCCGCCAAGCCGATCACGTTTACCATTCCCGACAAGGCAGCGCCGGCCACCTCGCGCCCGGCCAATTCCAAACCGAAGCTGGAAACCTCGCCGAAAGTTCTCGGGCTCGATACAGGCGGGAACACCGGCGAGAAGCCCGAGAAACCGACCGGGACAAAGTAGCTTCGTGCGGAGGCGATCTTACCACTCGTCTTCGGGGCGGTATCGCACGTATCCCACGCCATAGGGCGTTCCGGCGGTCTCGATGTTGTCCTTGAGTCGGATGAGATACACCGTACCCCAGTTCTGGGAGCGGATGTGGTGTGACTGGAGGACGACCTCGCCGAGTTGGGCGGGGTGGGTGATGAAGTGATCGGTCTTGGTGAGTTTGTATTTTCCGTCGGGGTCGCGTTGGGCGGCTCCGAGCTCGACCAGGCCGCGATCGGTGGTGATGAACCACTGCCCCGCGCGGTTCCCCAGTTTGCGTTTGATGCGCTGGGCTGCCTCGGAAAGGCGCTGCGGGACGGTCGGATCGTCGTATTCCTGGTACACGCTGTAGTAGGTTCCGAATCGGCCGAGGTAGCACTCGGTGGTGAGCTTCTCGGTTCGGAAGAGGTGCAGCGGGTCGTCCCGGTCGACCTGCTCGCGGACGGCCAGGGCGAAGTCGCGCATTTTCACACCGTCTCCGCTGCGTGCGTGGGGCGAGACCATGTGCGTGTGGAGAAACTGTGCGCCCAGCATGGCGATGGCGATCAGCGCGACCAGCAGGCGGGGCTTGAAGGTCAGGCTCGCCCAGACGCCGACGACGGCCACCACGGCGGCGACTGTGGCGAAGACGCCCAGCAGGATCCACGTCTCCTGTGCGACGAACCAGGGCATGGGCAGGTTTTTGCTGATGGCTTCGGGGGTCAGCAATTGCGGCGTGAGGTATCGAAGGCATCCCAGCAGGACCACCAGGGCCAATGCCGTGGGCATCGCCCGGAAGACTTCATACGCCACCCGGCTGGGGCCTCGGCGCAGGGTGCCGCGCTGGATCAATCTCTCGATGCCCGCCGCCGCCAGCAGCGCCACGGCGGCATAGCAGGGGTAGAGGTAGTCCGGGCGGAATCCGTGTGAAAGCGAGTAAGGAATCAGGAACGCCAGGATCCAGCACAGCGGCAGGGCGGTTTGCGAGCGGCGCGAGAACCAGCGCAACGGGCACACCAGCAGGAGGCCGGCAATCGCCAGGGCCGAGGTCGGCAGGTCGTAATAGAGCAGGTAGATCGGAACCGGAAGCGAGGCCCCCCGCGGCGGGTGTTCGCCGGTGCCCGTGATGCGCTGCCAAACCTCGAACCGCAGAAGGTTCTGCATCTCCTCGCCGCCATAGGTCCACATGGTCCACATATACGGGCCCAGCACCGCTGCCGTGGCGAGCAGGCCCCAGTGCAGTTTCACCAGCCTGGCTGACGACCAGAGGCGTCGAAGGACCAGTCGGATCGCCAGGGTGAGCTTCGAGATGCCGCGGACCTTGCGCAGCAGCCGGAATCCCGGGCCGAGCGTCACCGCCAGGAATCCCAGCAGCGCGATCATCGGGATGTTCGCCACGCCCCAGCCCTTGCTAACCGCTCCGCCGATGACGGTGATCCAGAACGCCAGAACCCACTTCCAGCGGGTGTGTCGCGGGGCGGGGTGGAACAGGATCCGATCGAGCGTGAAGACCGATCCGGTGATCCACGCCGTCAGCAGCGGGTCGGTCAGGGCGAGATAGGGCATCTTGCTCATGTGCAGCCCCGCCAGCCAGAGCACGCCGGCGATGAGCCCGGCGCGGCGCCCCATCCATCGACGACCCAGCAGGTACACCAGTGTGAGTGTGACGGCCGTGGCGAGAATCGCCGGGATGCGGAAGATCACGTCGTCGTGCTCGCCGGTCAGTTGGAACACCCCCGCCAGCATCCAGGCGTACATGGGGGGCTTGTGAAAGAGGTCGCCCGTGTGGTATCGCGGCAGCAGCCAATCGCCGCCGTGGTTGATGTCGATCGCGGCGTTGATCTGGAACAGCTGCGCGAAACGGAAGGTGTGGTTGGGCCCGTGCGCGATTATCGCCACAATGAGGCCCAGCAGCAGGTAGAGGATCAGCAGGTCCAGCAGGGTTCGGCCGGGCGAGATGGGGCGTTCGCGCAGACTTGCATCGGCGGTGTGGAACGACGGCAGCGTCATGCAGCAGCCTCCCGGGCGCGAGCTTCCGCTCGGATGAAATAGAGGTTTCGCAGGTAGATGACCATGTTGAGGCTGAAGCCCGCGATGAAGACCGGGTCAAGCCGGTAGATCGAATACGTCAGCAGCACCACCGTGCCGACCAGCGAGAGATACCAGAATGCCACCGGCACGACGGAGCGTCTGCGGCGTTCGGTGGCGATCCACTGCACGACGAATCGCATACCGAAGATGAACTGTCCTGCGAATCCGATCGCCATCCACAGCGGCGGGATGCGGGCTTCTTCCGCTTCGGCCCGAAGGGTGGCCACTTCCTGGCGCAGCTTGGCGTTTTCCTCCAGGAGCCGACGGACCGCAAGTGTTGGCTGGGAGACCAGGTCGTTGGCGTCGACGGTTGTCGTCGGCCTGGTGGTGGACTCACCCGGGGACGCGCACAATGAGCCCGTCAGAGTCATCAGCACGCTTATGAAGGCAATCCGTTGCATTCGGTGCACTGCTTCCTGCATGGTAAGTGATACCTCGCTGCTGCGCAACAGGATATAATCCCCGCATCGACTATGGAAGAGACAACCGCAAAACGCGTGATCATCAATGCCGACGACTTCGGTTTCTCGTCGGCCGTCACCGAGGGGATCCTGCGGGCGCATCGCGAGGGGTTGGTGACTTCGACGACGCTGATGGCCAATATGCCTTCCGCGGGGGAGGCTGTGAAGCGGCTGGACGAGGCGCGGGATCTGGGCGTGGGCGTGCATCTGAACGTCTCTCAGGGACCGGTGCTCAGCGAGAAGGGGCGCAGACTTGGCCGCGAGGATGGCGTGATGGATCGCTCGGCGGCGAACGTGATTTTCGCGTGCATCGCCCGCCCGGGGTTACTGGATGCGATCGAGGCGGAGTGCGATGCGCAGATCCGCTGGACGCTGGATCACGGCGTTCGGCCGACGCATCTGGACACGCATCGCCATGCCCACGCGTGGGGACCGATTTTCGCGCGTGTTCTGCGCCTGGCCAGGCGGTATCATATCCCTTGGATTCGGCGGCACAGGGAAGTGCTGCCGGGCCGTCACTGGCCGAGATCGGACGCCAGGCAGCGACGGGTATCGCACCTCTGCACAGCTTTGGGGCGGGTCAATGATTGCCTCACCGGGCGACCGGCCGAGCTTGTCACGCGCGGGACGTGGGGCGTGGCGCACACCGGCGCGATCTCGACCGATTGGCTGATGCGGGCGGCGCGAGAGCTTCCAGGTGGCGTCACCGAGATCATGACCCATCCGGGCATGCACCAGGACCAGAACGACACGACGGCAGCGACCCGACTGGGGCGCGAGCGGTCGGCAGAGCGAGAGGCGTTGTGTGACGATCGAGTCAAGGACGAATTCGAGCGACAGGGCGTTGAGCGAATCCACTATGGGCAGCTACGCAGCCGATGACACGCGACCGAGGCCGACGGGCCTGAAGTACAGCGTCGTGATTCCCTTCTTCGATGAGCGGGAGATCATTGAGAAGCTGACCCGCCGAATCGGCAAAGTCATGGACGGCCTCGGCGAGAGCTACGAGATTATCCTCGTCAATGACGGCTCGACCGACGGTTCCGAGGAGATCCTCGAGCGTCTTGCCCGCGCGGACCATCGCATCACCTTCGTGGACCTTCGCCGCAACTTCGGGCAGACCACTGCGCTGCAGGCGGGTTTTGACCAGGCCGGCGGCGAAGTCATCATCGCCATGGACGGCGATCTGCAGCACGATCCGTATGAGATCCCGATGTTCGTGCGGAAGATCGACGAGGGTTACGACATCGCCAGCGGCTGGCGGGTGCGTCGCGGGGAC
>CAZYIH010000043.1:0-18861 GCA_964646915.1 uncultured Planctomycetaceae bacterium
CGCAAGTACGGTGATTTTGGCTTCTTGGGAATCGTGTATTCTGCTATAATCCTCAAACTTCGCAGGGGGAGAAACCGTGACATCCCCTGCTTACCCGATTGAGGACACCCATGGGTTCGATGTTTCCGGCGAGACGCCTGCGCCGCCTCCGAAGCCGACAGGCCGTCCGCGACATGCTGGCCGAAGTGAACCTCTCAGCCGATCGGCTGGTGGCGCCGCTGTTCGTGCGCCCCGGCGAGGACGTCAGCGAGGAAATCCCCTCCATGCCCGGGCAGTACCGCCTCTCGGTGAACCGCGCGGTGGAAACAGCCCGCCGCTGGGCGAGCAAGGGTATCGGCGGGGTACTGCTGTTCGGGATTCCCACCGGCAAAGACGCCGACGGGTCCGCTGCCTGGGACGACGATCAACCCGTCCAACGGCTGACGCGCGCTTTGCGGGACGCCCTGCCGGAATTGACGATTTTCACCGACACCTGCCTGTGCGAGTACACCGAGCATGGCCACTGCGGGCCGACGACGACCGGCCCCGACGGACGTGTGACGGTGGACAACGACCAGGCGCTGAAGGCCTTGGCGCGGGCCGCCCTGTCCCAGGCCCGGGCGGGCGCGAGTTTCGCAGCCCCCTCGGCGATGATGGACGGACAAGTTGCAGCCATCCGGAACCTTCTGGACTCGGAGGGGTTCGGATCTGTGGGCGTGCTGTCGTACGCGGTAAAGTTCGCGTCAGCGTTTTACGGGCCGTTTCGCGACGCAGCCGGCAGCGCTCCGGGCCAGGGCGATCGGCGGGGCTACCAGATGGACCCTCGGGCGGGCATCCGCCAGGCAATGCTCGAAGCCGCCGGCGACGAAGCGGAAGGCGCCGACATGCTCATGGTCAAACCGGCCGGGGCGTACCTGGATGTGCTGACCCGCCTGCGGGAGCGGACGGACCTGCCGCTGATGGCGTATCACGTCAGCGGGGAGTATTCGATGATCAAGGCTGCGGCGCAAGCGGGCTGGCTGGATGAGCGAGCCGCCGTCGTGGAAGTTATGACGGGCATCAGGCGGGCGGGCGCGGACGGAATCGTGACCTACTTCGCCGAATCGCTGGCCGACTGGCTGGGCGAGAAGTGAACGAGACGAGATGATCCACAGCAACGCCGATACACCGGGCTCGCGAGACTGCGGGCGGTTCTTTCTGGATGTCGTGGGACGCTTCGCCCCCGAGCAGATGAACGTGCGCTGGACGGGCGACCCCCGGGCGAGCAACGAGGAGGTCGACGCCCTCATCGAGCAAACCTGGGACCGCGAGAAGACCCTCGCCGACCAGGCCAAACGCCGCCTGTTCAACGGTTCGCTCTGTCGACTCGTCCAGGCGAGCCCCTCGCCCGATCAACTCAGCCTCACACTCGGAGCCGTCAGCTATAAGGAGTTCGTGGGCACGAACCTCACCAACGCCTACCTGCGCCACATTCATGGTCCGGACGTGTTGGCCGACGCACTGGGCGTCTCGGCGGCCGTCGTCAGCGCCGACGGTTTTCTCGTGCTCGGCCGGCGCAGCAAAAAGGTCGCCTACCACGGCGGGCGCATCCACCCCATCGGGGGCATCGTCGAGCCGGCCGAGGCAGATCAACCCGCACCCCATCCCGCCGAGACCATGACCAACGAACTCCGCGAGGAACTGTGCATCACGCCCGAGCAGATCGACGCGATCGAATGCATTGCCCTGGTCCGCGACAAGCACATCGTCCAGCCCGAGCTGGTTTTCGACGTAACGGTCTCCGCCGACGTCGCGGAGATGATCTCCGGCGCCCGTGAGGCGAAGGACTCCATGGAACACGCCGAAATCGTGCCCGTTCGGCATCACCCGGCCTCGGTGGTGACGTTCATGGAAAATCACGCCGCCCAGCTCACACCGGTGGCGCTGGCAACGTTGCTGGTGCATGGCCTGCACGTATGGGGCAGCGGCTGGTTCGCCTCGACACGGGGCTACCTCCGCAGCTGGTTCTAGCCGTCCGGCAGAGACGCACGTCTTGTGCGGGGAATGAATTGCTGGTCTTCCCCCTCGCCTGGCCGATATAATGTATACAGGAACAGGCCGCTGCGATGCCATCATACCATCCATCCCCGTGGTCTGATCCGCCGCACCCCGAACCACCGGGAGGTGTACGATGAAGACGTATTCCCGCCTGTTTTGCACCCTGATACTGCTGTGCGTGAGTGTCCCCGCTCTGTCGGCCGACAAGAAAAAAGCCGCAACGGGCATGGACCGGGTCTACAAGAGCTCGACGATCAAGGGGACGCTCGCAACCGTCCTGCCGAAGGTCGCGAAAATGGGCGACCGCAAGCTCGTGGTCGACTGGGCCGCCCTCGAGCGCCTCGGGGCGAAAAAGGACACCAAGGTCTCGCTGAAACCCAAGGGCGCGTCGGCAGGGCAGATCCTCTCGCTCGTGCTCGCCCAGGTCGCTCAGCGCAACAAGCCCCTGGGCTGGTTCGAAGCGAACAAGACCGTCTTCGTCACCAGTCAGATGCGGGCGATTCGCAAGGACGTCGCCACGATCCGCCTGACCAACGCCACCTCGGCCAAGGGCAAAGGCGTCAACGTCTCGGGCGACACCCCTCGACGCGACAACGGCGACCAGGTTGCCTGGGACAAGGCCGAGCTGCGGAAAGTGCTCGAATACGTCCGCAAGGCCGGCAATCTCAACATGGTGGTCAACTGGAAGGCGTTGGAGGAATCCGGGATCAAGAAGACCGCCCCCGTCTCGCTGAAGCTGCGCAGGGCGAACCTCGCGACGATGCTGGATCTGATTCTCGAACAGGTCAACGGCCGACTGGACAAGTACAGCCGCTCTTACTGGGTGATCGAGAAGGGCATTGTGAAAATCACCACCGGCGACATCCTCAACCGCAAGACCGTGACCCGGGCGTGGGACATCACCGACCTGCTTCATACCCAGCCGGACTTTGAAGGCCCGAGGATGAAACTCCAAGCCGACGACGATAACGACAGCGGCGATCGTGACAACGATACCGAAAGTATCTTCGATACGGACTTCGATGATGATGACGACAGCGACGACGACGGCCAGGTCACACGCAAGCAGCTGGAAGAGAAGGTCGTCACGATGATCAAGGACTCCATCGACCGGGACATGTGGAAGTCCGGCGGCGGCAAGGGCAGCATCGCCGTCTACCAGGGAAAGTTGATCATCACCCAGACGCAACTGGGCTGGAAGCTGCTGGAGAACACCCGCTAGAGTTGCCGGCAGACGTGTTTTCGTATTCGGCGGGCCCGGGGCCTACGCTCCGGGCCCGCTTGCTGCGCGTGGGGGTGGTCAGTCTTCCTCGTCCTTGACGGCAGGGTCTTTCTGCTCGGGGGAGAACTGCTCGCGCACCCGCTTGCGGTACTCTTCGAGCCCCTCGGGCGCGGGGAAGGCCGAGGGGAAGTCCAGCGGCGGGTCCTGCGCTTCGCACTGCCGGCGGAGGAACGGCGCGATCACGTCGTAGATGCCCACCAGGTACGGCTCGGGCATCGCCTGGTACATCGTGGACCGTTCCACCAGTGAGATGTCGTAGCCGAACGCCCGCGGCTCGATCAGCAGGCTGACCAGCACGTCGCGGGCGATCAGGCCCAGAGGCGGCAGCTTCACCCGAGCGGCCACGTCCTTCTGGTAAGCGGAGTGGACGGCCTGGGCCCGGCCGATGTAGCGGCGGTAGCCGGCCTGGGCGTCGGGTCCGGGGCGGGTGAGGTGCAGAAACGCCGTCTGCAGGCTGGTGGTGATCCGACTGATCGCCACACGCGGAATCGGCGAGCCTTCGCGCTCGAGATACGCGTCCACAAACGGACGGACCAGCACGTTCCGCCAGATTCCACCCTTCTCCTTGTAGTGATACCTCGTCCAGTTCAGAAGCTGCTGGGCCTCTTCGATCTGTCCGCCCGCTTCGAGCATGGAAATCGCGTTGACCAGGAAATTCCGATGGCCGTCGCCCAGGCGACTGGCGGTGAAGTCCACCTCGTCGTCGGTGGCATTGGGTTTACCGAGGTCCGCCTTGATCAGCCGAACGTGCTCGCGATGGGCCGGCTGAATGTATCGCCAGTCGGAGTAGAACCGCACCTGCGGGGCCGCGGGGTCATGCGGATTCGCCGCGTACATCATTCGGCCCTCAAAGGTGAGGAACTTCAGACAGTTCAGCAGTTGTCGCTGGGTGTTCAGCGAGTCGATCTCCCGGATGTTCAGCCCCCTTGCGGTGTGCAGCCCCTGGGTGACCCAGTACAGCCCGTGCGGCCAGACCAGACGCCAGTCGAAGGGCGCATCGAACCGCTCCATCAGGGCGAGCATCCACTGCGGATCCATGCGGTATTCGGTGCGGAGGATGTGGGCACGGACGGTCGCCAGCAGACGCCCGAGCGCTTCGCGATCGGCGGCGGCTTTGGTGTTGATCAGCGCCGAGACCGCCCTGTCGCGATCGGTCTGCGGTTCGGGCACGCGTCCCAGCCGAACGACGGCAGCGGGCTCGTCGAGCGACCAGCGATTGTACGCCGCCAGCAGCGTCGCATCCGGGGCGATGTCATGGGCGGCGAGTTTCTTGAGGTAGGCAGCCACGGCAGGGTCGGCCCGGAGATCCTCGGGCGATCGGCCCGCGGGCACCTCGGCGATGGGGCGGAAAGCGTCGATGACTTCCTGCGTGGTTCCCGCCGGTGGAGCGCCGAGCAGTTGCTGCATCTCGCCGGCCCAGCGCGACTTGTACACCATGTGCATGTCGTCGGTCGTGCCGCCCATCTTGGAAAACAGCAACCAGGCGAGTTCCTTGTAGAGCACCAGCGCCTGGGGGTTGGTGGGAATCGCACGGTTCCGCAGCAGCTTCATTCCGTTGCTCACCCACAGCCAGCGTTCCTCCGGGGTGTGCGTGGCGACCGAGATATTCCAGGCCATGTTCCACGCGTGGAAGGACCATACCCCGGCGAAGCGAGGCTGGAGGCTGGTGATCCACTCGGACAACTGCATCGCCTCGTAATAACGGCCCTTCTGTTTGAGGTCCTCGATGCGCGTCCAGAGGTAGTTCACCACCGGCGCCCTGAGCCCGCCGGGCGCCAAGGCAAGCAGCGCCACCTCGGGGCGTTCGCGCGTCATGGCCTGGCGGCGCTCGCTGCCGATCCGGCCGCGCTGCTCACTGAGCGAGCCGCGCAGCCAGCCCGCGCCGGCCATCAAAACCAACGCCACGCCCAGCCAGGCTGCCTGTATCCATCTTGTCCGGTCGGATCTCATGTCTCTCAGACCTGCACTCTCGCCAGTTCACGTTTGTGGAAGACCCAGAACGCCAGCCCCAGGCAGACCGCGATCGCCAAGGCCGACGGAGCGGCCGACCCCAGCACGCCGACCTGGTTCTCCCCGCCCCATCCCCAGGCGATCGCCATTCCATCGGTCAGCGAGCCGGCCGCCGAAGCCGATTCCAGGTCCGGCAGCAGCGCGCTCATCACGTGGTAGATCTGTCGGCCGACGAAGGTCCAGACCGTGTCCAGCTCCGTTCCCTCCACCGTGGTGACGCTCTTGGAGATCCACTCCCGTGCCACGCCGAACGGCAGGAACGCGAAGCACACCAGCACGCCGACCGGGAAGGAGAACGCGCTGCCGGCCAGCACACCCAGCGACGCGATGTACATCACCTGTACCAGTGTCAGCAGCATGCCCCGCACGAGGTTCGGCTCGAAGGGGCCCACCCGATGCAGCAGCGAGATGTCCTCCCGCAAGATCAGCACGCTCGGGGCGAATCCGGTTCGGGGGTTGCGCAGGTTGCGCATCCGCACGAGCGTCTCACCGTCCGGGTCGATGATGTCCGCCGGCAGCGTGAGGGTCGCCTTGGTCTGGTACTGGTCCTTGCGGTAGATCTCGCGTCGCAATCGGCCGGGCCGGCCGATCTCCCACAACGCGTACAGCGTGCCGTCCGGGGGCTTGGTGGAAGCATTGGCCTTGAAGCTCAGTTGCACCGTGGGGAACACCGTCAGCTCAACGGTCTTGCCGACGGCGAGCGGATCGCCGGTGGAGGGTACCTTGTCGACGGGAATCGCCGCATCGAAGTGCGTCTCGCCGAGATTCCAGACACTCGCGTCCATCTCGGCGATCTGTACGGGTCCGCGATACACCAGCGGCCCGATCAGCCGCTCGGGCGCCTCGATCCGGACAATGCGCATCTCCTCGTCGGGACTCTGCCCGGTGGCGACGATCGTGCCGGTTCCGCGACTCTCCGAGCCGCCCACCCGCACGTCGGTGAAACGCCAGCTCAGCCAACCTCCCGGGCCGGTGGACTGCCTCGCCTCGCGGGCCTGCTTGGCGAGTTCCTCCTGGAGCATCGCGATCGCCTCGGCCTCGTTGCCGCCGGTCTGCTGGAGATAACCGTCGAGCGCAGCCTGCAGGTCACCCGCACGTCGCATCTCGGCGATGCGGGCGGCCACGTCTTGCGACACGTCAATGGGCTCGGGCAGCACCTCGCGCCGCGCGGTGAGCACTTCGGTCTCCACGGATCGGCGATCGGATGCGTTCAGTGCCTCCCCCTCCGAGAGGTACATCGTCACGCTGTAGATGATCACCCACGCCACGCAGAGCACGATGACATTCAGCAGGACGATCCCCAGCCATCGCCCCAGCACGTACGCCGAGCGCGAAACGGGCTTGACCACGATGGAGAAGATCTGCCGGTCCCGCACGTCGTCGGCGATGACCGCCACCGACAGGAAGATCGTCGCCACAATCATCACGGCGGCCGTCGCGGAGGTCGAGTAGTTCAGAAACGTCCGGATGCGACCGGCCAGCGTACCGTCCCCCTGCATCGTCAGGGGCAACACAGACAGCACCACCGCCAGCAGCGCGAGAAAGGCGGCCGCCAGCTTCATTCGCAGGCATTGGGACAGCGTGTGTCGTGCGATCGCCCAGACACCTCGCATCTCAGGCATTCTCCTCGTCGTCGCCGAGCAGATCCTCGATCACGCCGCGATCGACGTCCTTCCGCGGCTGATCCTGCCGGACGGTCTGGCCGGACCCTTCGCCCTGCGGGACGGTCCCGCTGACGGATCGGTCGTCCTCGGCCGTCATGTCCTCGCCACCGCCGACCAGTTCGTCCAGCACCTCGTGATCGACGGTCGAGGCGGGCTCGGCCGGTTCGGCGGGCTGAGTTGTGGTCTCTTCGACGGCTTCGGTGTGCAGGAGCTGCTCGATTACCGCCCTGCCACTGTCCCCCTGGCCGCGAAGGAACTCCGCCACTTCGCCGCCGGCGGTCGCGCCACCGGTGGCCATCCGCTGCTGCTGGGCCTCGTCGACGATCCGCAGGAAAAGATCTTCGAGCTTCTGTCTGGGCGGTGAGATACTGCGGACCGACCCGCCATGACTTGCGATGACCTGCTGGAGTTCGTTCAGCGTCGCCTCGTCCAGCGGGTCGGTTGTGATCTGCAGGCTGTCGTCCTCGGCCAACAGTTCATGCACGTCGCCCTCGGCGCGTTTCGTGCCGCCGTAGAGCACGCAGACGCGATCGCAGACGTCTTCCACGTCGGCCAACAGGTGGCTGGAGAGAATCACCGTCTTGCCGCGGGCCGCCAGCGTGCGGATGAGGTCCTTGAACTGCTTGGTCCCGATCGGGTCCATCCCGCTGGTGGGCTCGTCGAGAATCAGCAGGTCCGGGTCGTTGATCAGCGCCTGTGCCAGCCCGATGCGCCGCTGCATGCCCTTGGAGTACTCGCCCACACGTCGGTACGCCGCCGCCGAGAGGCCGACCATCTCCAGCAGCATGTCGATGCGGCGGGTCCGCTCGGAGCGTCCCTGGCGAAACAGTCGGCCGTAGAAATCCAGCGTCTCGCGCCCGTCCAGGAAGGGGTAGAGGTACGACTCCTCGGGCAAAAAACCGATCCTCGCCTTGGTACCCACGTCGGAGGGGCTCTTACCGAACACGCCGATCCGCCCGCCTGTGGGATGCATCAGTCCGAGGATCATCTTCAGTGTGGTGCTCTTTCCCGAGCCGTTAGGCCCGAGCATGCCGAACACCTCGCCCGCACGGATCTCCAGGTCCAGGTCGCGCACGGCGACGACCTTCTCGCGCAGCCAGAAGTCGCGGAATACTTTGGTCAGCTTGCGGGTCTCGACGACCCGTTGGACACTCTCAGCCATAACGCGGTCCCTTCGTGGGGATCATTCTATCGCTCCTCGCCGCCGCCCTCGCCGGTGGGCTGGTCGGGCTGGCGCAGCGTCGCCCCGGCGGCAGCCCGCAGGCGGTCCTCACGTCCCTGCTGGAGCTCCTGTCGCTTGATCGCACGGAGGATCTCACCTTCCATACCCAGGTACAGCACCGTCTTGCCGCCGGCGAGTACGGGCAGGTACTGGCGATACATCGTCGGCGAGGAGAGGATTTCCTCGCGCGCAGCCAGCCAGTGCTTGCGGATGAACAACTCGGGCGTTTCGAGGTAGCGCGGCAAGAGCTGCTCGAACTGATCGGCCCGGGCGGCGACGCGCTCGCGGACGGCGGCCTTGTACCGCCGGGCCTGCTCGATGATCGCACTGGCCTGCCCTTCGGTAATATCGCTGATCAGCAGTTGATCGATCTTCGCAAGCAAGTCCTTCGCCAGCGGTTCGTTGCCGTCCTCGCGGGCCTGTTCGTACTTGCCGATGAGGTCGTACGCCCCTTCCTCGTCGGAGCCTGGGTCCCGGTCTTTCCACGGCTGACCCACCAACTGACGATACCCTTCCTGACCGGCTGTGGCGGCGAGCATTTTCTCGGCCTGTCCTCGGGCTTCGTCCATCTGCTTGCCCTTTTCGGTGATGGCGGCGGTCTCTTCCTCGAACGCCTGCAGCGCCCGCAGCGGCCAGGTGAACTGGGGCACCTCGATCGACGTAATGGTGATGCCCGCGCCCATCGCCTGCAGGCGTGCCTGGGCCTCATTCTGAACGTCGGTGATGAACTCGTCGCGCACGTTCTTCACGCGGTCGGCCGTCCGTTTGCCGGCCGCCCGGATCGCCGCCCGGCAGACAACCGACCGCACGAACTCGTCGGCATCCGAGACGGTCATCACGTAGGCTTCGGCGTCGCGGATGATATACGTACACTTGATCCGCACGTGATAGAGATAGCGGTCGCCGCTGAGCAGCGCCCCATCCCAGCCGGGCTGAAGCCCCTCGCCGCGCGGGCGGATCTCGCCGAAGTCCTTGCCGCGATCGCGGGGGCGAACGTACATCCAGAAATCGTCGATGTTGAGCTTCTGCTCGTTGGCATCCACCAACTCGATGTCGCCCACCGGGAACGGCCAGGTGTAGACAAAACCCGGCTCGGCCACCCGCTGGATGCTGCCCAGCACGCGGACCACACCGCGCTCGGTCTCCTCGACGCTCTTGAACCCCGAGAGGGCGAAGAACACCAGGACCACGACCATGATCACCGTCAGCAGACGGAAGCTGACCCGCAGGGCGTCGGAGAGCGACTGGCTGGCCGCGTCCATGGGCGCCTCGGGAGAGGGCGTCGCCGGGTCGTAGTGATGGTCGGGCTGGGGATGTTCGTGATGATGCTCGTGTGCCATTCGTGTGGCTCCGTTGGAGTCAGAACTACTCGCCGTCGTCGGCGGTCGATGCGTTGCCCTCGCCCGGCGCGTTCGCGTCGGGGGGGACCACCGGCAGCATGGGCTTGGCCATGAAATGCTGCAGCGGGCTGAGCGTACTGGAGTCCAGCAGGATGACGGCCCGGCCCTGCAGCTCGGTCTTGAGCGATTCCAGCCAGCGGATGTACATCGCCAGCTCCTCGTTCTCGCGGAACTTCGTGAACTCCTCAGCCGCTGCGCGGTCGCCCTCGGCGCGGATCTCGTCGGCCCGGCGCTTGGCGAAGGCGAGAATCTTCTCGCGGGCGGACTTGGCCCGTTCCTCGATCGCCTGGGCCTGAGCGTTGCCCGACCCTCGATAGCGGTTGATGAACTTCTGGCGTTCCTTCTTCATCGCCTCGATCACCTCGGTGGTCACGTTCTCCGGAAGCGTGAGCGACTTGATGCCGACCATGACGATCTCGATGCCGTACTTCTTCTCCGCCTCGCCGGCCATGAAGTCCTGCAGTTCCTTCTCGATCTGGGCGAGGTTCATCTTCTTGGCACTGGTGTTGACGTACTCGCTGATCGTGTGGGAGCTGAGCACCTTCTCGGCCGAGTTCATCAGGTCGCGCAGCCGGTTCTCGGCGTTCTCGACGGTCGTCACGGTCGACTGGAACTGGATCACATCGTCGATCCGCCAGGCGCAGTACATCGTGACGATCATCTGCTTGTTGTCCCTCGTGCCGAACTGCCGCGTTATGCTCTCGAAGATGAACGTTCGCGCGTCGTACTTCAGCAGCTTCTGGAACGGGTAAGGGAGCTTCACTCTCAGCCCGGCCTGCTCGGCACCGTTGATCGGGTCGCCGGCCTTTCCGAACGTCTTGACCAGGGCTTTCTCGGTGGAGTCCACGGTGTAGGCGACGGTGCTGCCCAGCAGCACGATCACCACGATCGCTCCCAGGATAATCTTTCCCAACTGACTCTTCATTGCGTGTTCCTCGTAAGGTTCGGGATGAATCCGGTTTGGTTCGTCTAGTCGCCCTGCTCGTTCCGCAGGAAGGGCGAGTCCACCACGCCCCCGCCGGCGGAGCGCCAGTCCAGGCGGATCTCCACGCGGTCGCGCGGAACCGCCAGGATGTACTTGTTCAGCGTCGGGAGCACCTCGTCCAGCACGTCCAGGTAGCGGTACAGCTTAAAGACGTTCGGGCTGGCGTTGTACGCCAGAACCTGCCGCTGGAACGAACCCGATCGCCCTCGCTCGCCCATCTCCTTGCCCCAGCGATACGCCTTGGCCCGGGCGATCAACATGGCCGCCGAGCCCGACGCGCTCCGCAGCTTGCTGCCGGCAAGCTCCCGTGCCCGGACGATGCGCGATTCCCAGGGGAACGCAGCCGCGTCGTCCTGAATCGCCCGCAGGTTCTTCTGGAGATGCTCGGTAATCATTTCGCGCAAACGTCGCTTGAACTCCACGCGGTCTTCCTCGCCGGCCAGGGCGTCCTGCTGCATCTCTTCACCCAAAACGGTGATGTCCTTCTCCGCCAGGCGGATGTAGCTTTCCAGCGTCCGGCCGAACCCGTTCGGGTCGCCGGCTTCGTGCAGTTGCTGGAGGTCCTCCAGCTCGCGCAAGCGCCGGATGTGATGCGCCAGCTCCAGGGCGTAGTCCGGCTCGCCTGCCACCCGGGCCAGCGTGCGATTCGCCCAGGCCTCTGCGAGATAGACCGTTCCGTCCCGCTGGCGCTCGGCCTGGAGGACGTCCTCGAACGCCTCGGCCGCCTCGGCCGGCGGATGGGCACTCTCGACCGACACGAACACCACGTCCACGCCCAGGTCCAGCCCCTTCGGACCCACCGCCTCGGCGATGCGCCGGTGCAGCTCGCGGCCGGCCTTGCCGCGTCCGACCGTCATGATCGCGTCCGGGCGGTTCGGATCGTCCTGACTCAACTCGCGGTCCAGCGTCGCCGAGGCACAGTAGCGGATCATCTCGCGATAGGCGACGCACTCCAGCAGCTTTCGGGCGTCGGTGAACTGGTAGGCGTACTTCACCACGTTGTTGATGCGATACTGCACCAGCACCACCAGCTTGATCACACTCACCGGCGGGGCCTGGTTTTCGGTGGCAATATCAAACTGCCGACTCTCGGGGGCCACGGCGATCAGGAAGTCCAGTTCCTCCTGTCGGCCATGGGTTTGCGTCCACAGGTACAGCTCGCGCCCGGCGAAGGTGCCTTCCTCGATGAGTTCGCTTTCGCGTTCCGCGGCGCGGCGTCGCTCGCCCACGCCCAGGCGCACCTCGTGTATGCCCCGCACGTCGAAATAGTCCACCCGGTCGATCGGCCAAGGCCATTTCAGGTGCAGCCCCGCCTCCAGGGGAGGCTGGGCTTGGTCGATTCGCCCCCAGTGCTTTACGACCGCCTGCTCGCCTTCCTCGACGATCACGACCGAGCTGGCAGCCATCATCACCAGCGTCCCGAACAGCAGCATCGGGATCAGTGCCTTGCCCATCAGTTTGTAGAACCACGTGCTGGAGACCTCGAACCCGAACTGGTAGTTGAGCATCTCCGCGATGGAATGCCCGACCCGTCCGGGGTCGGCGATGAGGTTGTACAGGCGCGAGTCGAAACTCATCCGATGCTCGCGACCCGGCACGCGAGGACGATAGAGGCCCAGCAACAGTCCCAACAGCAGCTCGGCCGCCAGTATCAACTGCAGGAACGGAATCACGACGGCGGCGACCCGGTCGACGACCGGGTAGTCCTGCCCTGCCGCCAACATCGCCGCCGCGACCGCAGCCATCGGCAACACGCAGACGAACAGATAGCTGCCCGCCGCCCGCAGCATGCGCCACGCCTCCTGGCGTGCCATTCCCATCGCGTAGAAGCTCATCAGGAACGCCACGAAGCCCGGAACAATCGCCCCGAGCACGCCCTGGGCGCTGTTGCGTGGGGTCACGCTGCCCGAGGGAAGCCCGTCGAAGAACACCAGCCAAAGCCCGATCCCGATGTGATAGCCCGCCCAGAGGAGCGTGAAGATCGGTACGACCCAGCGTTCCATGAACCGCACGCGAGCGGCGGCCGGCCGAACTTCGTCGGCGTCGGCGCCCTCGAAGAGCCTCGAACCTCCCTCGGCCCGTGCGGCGAGTTCTTCCATTTCGACCTCTTCCTGCGCCTGCAGCTTGCGGCAGTAGAAGAGGTTCGCGACGATCAGCCAAAGCGGGATCCCGCCTCCGAGCATCCACGCCGTCGCCCACGCCGAACGCGAGCCGGTCATGAGGAACACCACCACGAGGGTGGCCGTGAATGCCGTCTGGAGGATGGCCCCGGCAAGGGCTACGTTTTTTCCGCGGTTCTGCTCTTTCATTCGCCCTGCGTCTCCTGGAAAAGCGGCGTCCGAGCGCGTCGGGGTGGGTGGATTCTCGATCCGTACAGACCATCGACCAGAGGCACCGCGAGGCGCCCCCTTGCCGTCGAGGCGGTCAGCGGCCTACAATTCTCGACCTTGGCGCTGATCTTCCGGCCGCCTTGGCCGTAACAAACAGCGATCGACCCGACGCCCGGGCAAACCCGAACACGGAAACCGTCGCCATGATGAAGTTCTGGTCCATCTGCAAAAACACGTTCCTGCAGACTGTTCGCAGGCCTGTATTCGCCGTGCTGATCGTCATCGCGATCGGCATGTTCGTGATCTCCGTCCCGCTCAGCGGCTGGACGATGGAAACCGACTACCACAAATCCGACCAGCTCATGCTGGAGAACATGGGCATCTCCACGCTGCTGATCATGGGTCTGGCGGTGGCTGCCTTCAGCGCCTCGACCGCCCTTTCGCGGGAGATCGAACAGCGAACCGTGCTCACCGTCGTCTCCAAACCCGTCTCGCGGGCCACGTTCGTACTGGGCAAGTTCGCCGGGGTCGCCCTGGCGGTGACGGTGGCGTACTACATCTGCTCGCTGGCGTTCCTGCTGACGGTGCGCCACAAGGTCATGCCCGCCGCAGCCGACAAGTTCGATTGGCCTGTGATCGTGTTCGGCCTGACCGCCCTGGGGCTCACCGTCGCGGGCGCCCTGGCGGGCAACTACCTGTTCGGCTGGTCGTTCACGTCGGCGGCGGTCACGCTGTCGGCTGTGCTGTTCACCGTCGCGATGGGCGTGGTGAGCGTCGTGGGAAAGGGATGGGTGATCGTCCCGTTCGGCGCGGGCATCCGCAGCCAGCTCATCACGGGGATGACACTGACGTTTATGGCGGTGTTCATCCTGTCGGCCGTCGCGGTGGCAGCCTCGACGCGTCTGGGAACCGTCGCCATTCTTCTGGTGAGCCTGGGCGTGCTGCTGCTGGGCTGGGTGCATCCGTTCCTGTTCGATCGCTGGGCCAACGACGTCCCCATGATGCGGGCGGCCGGCTGGGCGATTCCCGACCTCCGCCTGCTGGACCCGCAGGACCCGCTGACCGACGAAAAGCCCATCTCCCCGGGCTATCTCATGATGGCTGCCGCGTACGCGATCGGCTACTCCGCCGCTGCCCTGGCGGTGGGCATCGCCCTGTTCCAGTCGCGTCCGCTGGAGGCCCGCACCAGCAGCTCCCTGCCCGGACTGGTGGGTCTGCTCGCCGGGCTGGGTCGCCTCCTGGCGGGCCTGGCTGTCCTGGTGGGCCTGGTCCTGCTGACCGTCCCGGCGATGCACACGCTGTGGGGCATTCTGGTCGCCGTCGGCCTGGTCGTCGGCGGCGCGTTGGGTTGGCTGATCTGGGGCGCCTTCGGCCACGGACGTCGCTGGGCCTACTGGGTGGTGCTCGCGTTGATCTCGCTGAAGCTGCTTCGCGCCGGCGGCGTCATGCTCCTGCCGGACAACCTCGCCGAACCGCTGCGATTGGGGCGCATCGACAACCCCGTCACGCTCGTCCTGCAGTTGGCAGGGCTGGCTGCGGTGACGGTGCTGCTCATGTTGCCGAAGGTTCGTCGTCATTTCAGGACATCTGCCTCGTAAGGGATGGAGACTGGTGTTCGATGGTCAGGTTGCGGGCACATGCTCGACGCGGACGTCGCGGCGGGGCGCTTCTTTCTCGCCGGGCGCCTGGTAGTCGTGCAGATGCTCGCCGAACCGCACCAGCCGGAAGCTGTTGAAAATCACCACCGTCGCTCCGACCATGTGCAGCAGCGCCCCCCAGATCGGCAGGATGATTCCCAGACCGGCCATGATGACGAACGCGGTGATGAAAATCGCCCCGAAGATGAGGTTCTGGTTGACCACCCGCATGGTTTTCTTGCCGAGTTTCACCAGGAACGGCAGGCGTTGGAGGTCGTTGTTGAGCAGTGCGATGCTCGCGGAGTTGATCGCCACATCCGAGCCGGCCGCCCCCATCGCGATGGACAGGTCGCCCGCCGCCAGCGCGGGCGCGTCGTTCACGCCATCGCCCACGACGGCCACCCGGTGTCCCTGCTCGCGAAGTGACGCCACCAGTTCGAGCTTGTCCGACGGCAGGACCTCGGCCTGCACCTCGGTGCAACCCATCTCCCTCGCCACGCGCCGCGCGACCGACCAGCGATCGCCCGTGACCATCACCAACTCGCGCAGGCCCTCGTCTCGCAGTTCGTCCATCGCCACGCGGGCCTCGGTGCGGGTGCGGTCCTCCAGACCGATCCAACCCAGCAGCCTGCCGTCACGGACGACGTACAGCGTGCTCAAGCCCTCCGGCTCAGCGTATTTCGGGTCGGCCATCGGGGCCAGATCCATCCCCTCCTGCTCCAGCCACGTGCGGCGACCCACCAGAATGGTGCTGCCGTCCGTGACCGCCTTGACGCCCAGACCGGGAACTTCCTCGAAGCTGTCGGGCTCGGGAGCGTCCACCTTCGCCTTGCGTGCCACCACCATCACCGCCTGGGCGACCGGGTGGCGGGACATCTGCTCGGGGATCGCCGCTGCGGTGAGCAGGTCGGCCCCGTCCACGTCGGGGGCGGGCATCATGCGGGTCACGCTGAGTTCACCGGTGGTGAGCGTGCCGGTTTTGTCGAACACGAAGGCGGTAATCTGCTGGGCCATCTCGATGTTCGCGACGTCCTTGATGTAAATGCCCACCCGGGCGGCCGCGGAGAGCGCCGCCACCATCGCCGTGGGAACCGCCAGCACCAGGGCACACGGACAGGCGACCACCAGCATCGCCACCGTCCGGTCCATGTCGCGCGTGAAGAACAGCACCGTCGCAGCCAGCATCAGGATCGTCGGGGTGTACCAGCCGGCGTAACGGTCGATGAGTCGCATGATCGGGATGCGTGTTTTCTCGGCTTCGAGAATGAGCTTCTGGACCTGTCCCAGCGTGGTGTCTTCGCCCGCGCGGGTCACGCGGACGTCGATCGCACCGGCCACGTTGCTCGTTCCCGAGAAGACCTCCGCCCCTTCGCCCTTGTCCACCGGGAGCGATTCGCCGGTGACGTTGGCCTCGTTGATGGACGATTGGCCGCGGACGATTTCGCCGTCGGCGGGGATGTTGTCGCCCGGGCGCACACGAACCACGTCGCCGGGCGAGAGATCGCGCGGGTCGACGCGTTGCTCGCCCTCCTCGGTGAGTCGGTGGGCCTTGGTCGGTGCGAGGCGGACGAGGCTGGCGATACTCGCGCGGGCACCCAGCGCGGTTCGCGTCTCGATGAGGTTCGCCAGCAGCAGGAAGAACGCCACCGCCCCGGCGGCCTTGTAGTCTTTCGAGGCGAAGGCTGCGATCACCGCCAGCGCCACCAGCTCGTCCATGTGCATCTCGCCGTGCCCGAGGTGTTTAATGGCGTGGGTGATGATGGGAATCGCCAGCAACACACCGCCGACCAGCGCCAGCAGGTCCGGGTGGAAGTTGTATTCCTTGCCCGCGTCGGCGAACGCCCTGCCGGCGAAGGTCCACTCGGCGAGGTACGAACAGATCACCAGCACCCCGCCCATCAGGATGCCGACGATCAGGAGACTGGTGCGCCCGGTCTGTGCCTCGACCGAGTCCTTCAGAATATCGTGAGCCATGAACTGCTCCTGCCACCGTGTGTGTGGTCCAGCGCGTGGTTCGATCAATCCACGTGAGCCCGCCGACGGGAATGCGGCTGTCGGCTGAGCTTTTACGCCCCCGCCCGGGCGGGAGTTCTGGAAGATTCCATGAAAAATGTGCCTCGCCGGTCCAACGCCGCCTCGCCCGGGCCCGTCACGGGCCTGGCCGCCGCGTAATGCTGTCCGGCAAGGCCGAATGATAGGGACAGGAGAGTCCCGAGGCAACCGCCGGGAAGGAAAAGAACCCACCTGCCGCAACCGAGGCTTTGATCGACCGGCGCAACCGGGTACGCTTGACGGACGCCAACGGGCGATCTACCATGATCCTAGAGGGTCCCTCATGAAACTCAAATGCGATAAGTGCGACAAGGCCGCCACGGTCCACCTGACCGAGATCATTGACGGTCAGAAACTCGAAAAGCACCTTTGCGAGCAATGCGCCGCCGAGGAGGGCATCACCGTCAAGACGGATGTGCCCATCAGCCAACTGCTTGAGGAGTTCGTTCTGCAGAGCTCTTCGGGCAAGGGCGACGAGCTGCGCTGCGACGTCTGCGGGATTACCTTCAACGAATTCCAGCACGAGGCGCTGCTGGGCTGCCCGAACGACTACGAGGAATTCTCCGAGCCCCTGGAGACGATTCTCCAGCGGGCCCACGAAGGAGCGACCACCCACGTGGGGAAGGTTCCCCGCGGAGCCAGCACCGACCAGCAACGACAGACCGAAGTCCTTCGCCTGCGGGGTGAGCTGAAGACCGCCATCGCCGAGGAGCAATACGAGCGGGCCGCCGAGCTGCGCGACCGCATCAAGGAACTGGAGAGCTGATGGCCGTTTCGGACCTGATCCAAAGCGGGGGCGAATGGCTCCGTGGCGTGGGCGACATGCACGAGGTGGTCATCTCCTCGCGCGTCCGCCTGGCACGCAATATCGCGGGCATGAGCTTTCTGACCCGCTGCACCGACGAGCAGAAAGCCGAGATCGTTTCGCGAATCCGTGAAGAAACCGTCACCTCATCGGTGGGCGAAGACGCCTTCTACGTGGACCTCTCCGGGGCCGATCCGCTGGAACGGGAACTGCTGGTCGAACGCCATCTGATTTCCCGTCAGCACGCCGAAGCCGACCACCCCCGCGGAGCCCTGATCCGCTCGAACGAGACCATGTCCATCATGGTCAACGAGGAAGACCATCTCCGCGTGCAGGTGCTTCGCAGCGGCCTGCAACTGGAAGACGCGGTCGAGGAGATCGGGCGAATCGACGACATCCTGGAAAACCGCCTGGAGTTCGCCTTCCACCGCAAGTACGGCTACCTCACCGCCTGCCCCACCAACGTGGGAACCGGGCTGCGCGTCAGCGTGATGCTCCACCTCCCTGCCCTCAAGATGACCGGAGAGATCGAGAAAGCCTTCCGCGCGGCCCGCGACATGAGGCTGGCGATTCGTGGGCTCTTCGGCGAGGGTACCGAAGCAACCGGCGATTTCTTCCAGGTCTCCAACCAGACGACGCTGGGCAAGAGCGAAGAGCAGATCGTCGATGAATTTCTCGGCCAGACCGTCCCCGGCTTCATCGAGTACGAGCAGCGGGCGCGGGAATCGCTCGTGGAAAACCGGGCCCTGGCGGTGGACGACAAGATCTACCGGGCGTTGGCGATCCTGCAATCCACGCGGATGATCAGCTCCGAAGAGACCATGTACCTGCTTTCACTGGTGCGCCTGGGAGTAAACCTCGAACGTCTCAAAGGCGTGGACATCCAGACCGTCAATGAGCTGTTCCTGCTGACCCAGCCGGCCCACCTGCAGACCAGGAAGCAAATGGTGATGGACCCCAACGAACGCGCCGGCGCCCGGGCGGAGCTCATCCGCAAACGGCTGGAAAATCTTTCGACGAATTGACGCCCCGCCAACCCAGCCGGGATGCGTGATTCTCCGGGCCCCAAAGCCGATGGTCCTGCCATATCTTTCTCCGAACGGATCGGTCGTCAGTTGCCGAGCGAATCGGCCAAGGCTTCGACATCGCGGCTCATTCGGCGACGATCGAAGGTGCGGAAGGCTTTGACCTGAGCGTCCGTTGCGCGCCGGGCAGCCTCGAGGGGATTGTCTATCAGGTCGCGAATCCCCGCCGCGAGGGCTTGCGGATCGCCCGGGGCGGTCAGCCGGCCGAGCGTTCCGTCCTCCAGCAGTTCGGCCATCCCCGCACTTCGGGACGCCACGACGGGCACTCCCGCGAGCATCGCCTCCGCTGTCGCCAGTCCGAACGACTCTGCCCGGGAGGCATGCACGTAGAGGTCGGTCTCTCGCAGCACGTTCCGCACGTCGACTGTCCCCA
>CAZYIH010000044.1:0-2460 GCA_964646915.1 uncultured Planctomycetaceae bacterium
TGCGGGGGCTGGTCGCCGTAATCATGACAGACATCGCTCTGGTACCGCCGCGAGAGTTGTAGCTGGTCAGCCAGTTCGTCGATGCGGTCTTCGATGGCGCTGTGGCCTTCGATGCGCTCGCCGTCGCTGTCCACCAGGTAGCTGCCGTCCCCGTCGGACTCGGCTGTTACGTCGCAGGCGAGCCGGCTGGCGGTAAGTTTGTCTCTGATCTGCCCGCAGCGGTCGCAGTCGGGATCGATATGAAGTCTCAGCATGGGCTGCCTCCCGAGGCCGAGGGTCAGGGGAGCATCTCGGCCTCGGGAGTATTGTAGCGCTGAGGTGGGCGGATCACTCGCTTGTGCGTGCGTCGACCGGTGCGCCGCTCGGCGAGTGGTATGGCTGGTCGGGGTCGCCAATGCAGTACATCGTATCCCGCGTGCGGATGTAGAGGCGGTTGCCCTGGGCAAAGGGCGTGGTCTGCATCATTGCCCAGTTGCTGTATACCGGCAAGTAGTGACGTTCGCGGATGGCCTTGAGAATATCCTCCGGGCCGATTCTGCCCAGTTGGAGCTCACGCTGCCACATGCTTCCGGTGGTTCCCACCCCGGCGAGCTTCGCCGGAACCGTCGCGTGGTAGATGCCGGTGTGTATATCGTTTCCGGTGGCGACCAGGTGCTTGCCGACGCGGACGAGATGGCCTCGATGCCTGCCGGCACTTTTCGCGGAGCGGGGGTAGCGAATCTCGTGCTCGGTGGCCACGCCGGTCTTCGGGTCAACAACCCTCTCCGCCGTCTCGCCGATGATGATCTTGCCGTTCAGGAACAGGCTGCCGACCCGCGTGGTCGCCTCGCCGGCGTCGTCGATGGACTGGATCTTCGACTCGTCCATGTGCAGAGCCATCGCCTTGGTGAAGCGATCGGCCTTTCGCCCACGGGTGGGCACGGCCGCCCAGATCATGCGGGCTTTGGTTTGGCCGCCTTCGCGGTAGAGTTCCACGGCACAACGGAGCCCGTCGCCGGCCTGCCCGCCCCCGGAGAGATAGTACGCCACGTTCTCGTGCACCAGCGGGGGCCCGCAAAGCGTGATGAGGTTGTCCATGATGATCTCGCCGTCGGCGGTGTTGAAGATCGTCCCGTTGCCGCTGATGATCGCGTCGATCTCGCCGTGTTTCATGCGGGTCATCTGGGCATACGGATGGCCGTAAGCGTGGCGGAACGGGCAGGGCTGCTTCCAGACGAGCTCGCCGGTGTCCTTCTTCATGGCCCACATGGTCGGGCCTTCGCCCTGGTCATTGCCGTGCAGGCTGATGAGCAGGTCGCCGGCCAGCAGCGGCGAGGAGGAGAAGTTCTGGGCCGTGCGGGTGCCCATCTTCTCGGGGTCAAACAGCACTTGCATCCACTTGCGTCGGCCCTGCAGGTCGTAGCAGACCACCTGCGATTGGCCGAAGTTGACGTACACGTTTTCTCCGTCCGAGCAGGGCGTGGGGAAGCTGGTTCCCAGCCAGCCGTTCCAGAAGTCGGTGGCGACTCCGTACTTCACCAGTTCCTTGTAGTGCGGAGAGATGTCCTTCTCCCATTGCTCGCGAAGCGGACTCTTCTTCTTTCGCTTAAAGGGCGAAAAGGTCGGCACGTAGGCGCTGACGGAAGGGCCATACTGGTGCTTCTCGCGGACGGCCTGCAGCTCGGCCAGTCGCTTCCGGATGGCGGCAATTTCTTCGTCCGAGAGCTTGCCCATGCGCTGGGTGAGTTGCTCGCGATCTTCATCCGTGAGATGATTCTCGGCCATGCTGTCGCCCTTCCGGGCGTGTCCGCTGTGGCTGTAGCCGCCTCGCTCGGGCCACTCGTACGTCTTGCCGGCCTTGGCTGCCTCGATGACGTCGAGCTTCCATGTGAGGTAGGCGATCTCCCAGCAGACCGCCCACGCTTCGCTGTGGGCCCCGACCAGGGCGCCCCACTTCTTCTGGAGGTCCTGGCGCTTCTGGGGGTCGGGGATGGCGGTGTCCCAGGTCCAGTTGGTCCGCTCCCAAAGCGTTTTGCCGGTGCGTGCGTCCAGGCAGATCAGGCGATTGAAATCGGCTGTCACGAAGACCTTATCGCCCACCACGATCGGCGAGCTGTAGCCCCAACTGGACAGCTTCGTCGACCAGACGATGTTTTTGCCGGTGCGGAAGTCCCAACTGGTGACCATCTCGCCGGCCGGGAAATGCCCCGTCCCGTCGCCCTGCAGGCCCACCGGTCGATCGGCGGACGGATAGAAGTCCTTGTGGCCGAGGGGCAGGTCCTCGTTGGGGCCGGCGCTGCCAGCCGACACAGCCATGAGGATCACGATCAGCGCAAGCAAAAGGTGGGTTCGTTGGGTCATCACACACTCCTGTTCCGGGGAAAGCCTATCGGCCGATCCAGTCGACCTGTGTATGGAACCAGTACGAACCCACCCGGTTATTGTGCCGATCCGATAAAACATCTGTGCGATCGGATCAAG
>CAZYIH010000044.1:2560-12908 GCA_964646915.1 uncultured Planctomycetaceae bacterium
TGCGATCGGATCAAGGCAGCCAGCCACCAACGACTAACGACCAACCACTAACGACCAACCACTAACGACTAAAGACTAACGACTAACGACTAATACATCGACAGATCTTCCAGCTCGGAGCTGTTGGTCGCGCCGAGTCGGCGGTAGATCTCATTGGTGGCGCCGGACTTGTTCAGCGTGTAGAAGTGCAGGCCGGCGACGTTGTTGTCCAGCAGATCGCGGCATTGCTGGGTGGCCCAGTCCAGCCCGACCTTGGCGATGGCGTCGTCGTCCTCGATGTTGTTGAGGATCGGACGAAGCAGCTTGGCGGGGTATCGCGAGCCGGCGGCCAGTTCGGGCAGGCGTTCGAACATGCGTCGCGAGTTGACGGGCATGATCCCGGCGATGATGGGGATATCGATCCCCGCCAGCTCGCACCGCTCGCGGAAGTCGTAGAAGTCGTGGTTTTCGAAGAACAACTGCGTGGCGATGTAGTCGGCCCCGGCGTCGACCTTGCGCTTGAGATGGTCCATCTCCAGCATGCGGTTGGGCGTGGCGGGGTGGCCTTCGGGGAAGCCTGCCACACCGATGCCGAACCCCCGCGCGTCGGCGTGCTCGCCCGAATCGTTGAACTTCTTGATGTAGCTCACCAGGTCGGCGGCGTACTGGAAATCGTCGTTGGCCTTGTCGTACTCCTCCATCCACTGCGGGGGGTCGCCGCCCAGGGCGAGGATGTTGTTGACTCCGGCGTCCGCGTAGCGACGGAGGATCTCGGCGATATCGTCGTACTTGTGGCAGACGCAGGTCAGGTGCGGGATCGGGTCCAGCGAGGTCTCGCTCTTGAGCCGAACGACCACCTCATGGGTCTGCTCGCGCGTGCCGCCGCCGGCCCCGTACGTCACCGAGACAAACGCCGGCTGGAGCTCTTCCAGCGCCTGCATGTTGTTGAACAGGGCGTCCCATCCCTTGTCCGTCTTGGGCGGGAAGAACTCGAAGCTGAAGGTCGTCTGGTACTTCTCGAAAATGTCCTGTATGTGCATGTGCGTTTTCTCCGCAGCCGTCGGGCAAACACCGCCCGAGGCGTGCCTATTTCTTGACCAGGTGGAACATGCCCCAGGTGAGGTAGCCTTTGTAGCCGCCCTCGACCCAGTGCTGCAAGCCGGTCTTCATGTTCTCGATATATTCGCGTGAGACCAGCTGGCTGATCTCCTCGTCACGGCGGACCATCTCGTCATACACCGCCTGGTAATGTCGCGGCAGGTGGATGTCCAGGTCCTCGTAGCTGGAGACCTCAAATCCGATCTCCTCGGCCGTCTTTTTATAGTAGTCCGGGCTGGCGAGGCTGGTCAGGGCGATCCGCTTGTAGATCGGGTCCAGCACGCCCTCGGGGCAGTGGTCGGTCTGCATCGGGTCGGTGAATACCATCTGCCCGCCGGGGCGGAGCACGCGGTAGACCTCGCGGAGCACCTTCTCGCGGTCGGGACTGTGCAGGATGGCGTCTTCGGACCAGGCAAAGTCAAACGTGCCATCCTCGGCAGGGACGTTCTCGAACGCGCCGTCCACCATCTCCAGCAGATGGTCGACGCCTTGCTCGGCGTTCATCTTTCGGCCTCGCTGGTTCTCGGTCTCGGAGAGGTTGAGGTTGATCGCCTTGCAGCCGAAGGTCTTGGTGACGTATCGCATGGACCCGCCGAACCCGCCACCCATGTCGATGATGGAGGTGTTCTCGCCGAGGCCGTCGAGCTTGGCGGCCATCCGTCGCACGGTACGTCGGCTGGCGGTTCGGATGTCGTCTTCGTCGCGGAGGTAGATCCCCAGGTGGAGGTCTTCCCCGCCCCAGACGTGGAAGTAGAAGTTGTCGGCGTCGGTGCTGTTGTAGTAATCGCGGGCGATCTGGACCGCTTCATTGTCATACTCGGGCATGGTTCGCTCCTTGGCGTAGCCTCGTTGCGTGGTGTTGCGCTGTGATCCTATTCCTCCAGCATTCCGTCGCGATAGGCGTTGCAGTACTGCTCGCAGAACGGGTCCTTGGCGACCAGCGCCTCGGCGGCGCGGATGTTGGACATCATCTTGCGGTCGTTGGGGTTCATGATGGCCCCGTCGAGTCCGTTGAAGATGGCCATCACCATGAACGCCCGGTTGACGATCTTCCGCTTGGGCATGCCGTACGAGATGTTGGACAGTCCGCAGATGGTATGCACGCCTTCCAGCTCGGTCATGATGCGGTTGACGCCCCGGAGGAACTCCAGGCCGTACTGGTCGTTGGTGGAGAGGCACTGGGCGAGGGGGTCGAGGTAGATGTTGTCCCGCTGCAGGCCGTTGTCTTCGAGCACCTTCAGCAGATCGGCAGCCACGCTGACGCGGTCGTCGGCCGTCTCCGGGGGTCGCCCGCGATCGCCCATGCACAGGCCGATGACCTTGCAGTCGAGCCCCTTGATGACCGGCAGCAGGTCGGCCTGCTGTTCGGAGTCCATCGAGATCGAGTTGATCATGGGCACGCCCTTGTGGACGGCCAGGCCCGCCTCGATCGCCTTTCCGTTGGCGCTGTCCAGGCAGCAGGGCTTGTCGGTGATTTCCTGGACGTTCTTGACCAGCCATTCGAGGTACTCAGCCTCTTTCGAGGCGAACGCCCCGGCGTTGACATCGATGTAATCGGCACCGTTGTCGGCCTGTTGTTTGGCGAGGTTCTTGATTCCTTCGGCGTCCTGATCGATCAGCATCTGCTTGACCGACTTACGCGTGGCGTTGATGAGTTCTCCAACAATCAGCATCTATCGACTCCTTCTCTAAGGTTTCCATGTCATCCATTGCCCGGCAGGGCTACATGAACGGCTTCTGCCGGACGGCCTGGCCGGGGGCGACGCGGACAAAGTCTTCCTCGTCCCAAGGCCCGGTCAACAGCCTGGCCAGGTACGACTCGCTACCGGTAATCTCTTCGTAGTCCATCTCGAAGAACGCGGCGTTCTCCCGGGCCCGCTTCCGGGCCGAGGCGGGAATGTCCCCGAGTATCCCGCTGTCGATCAGCGCGATCCGCGTCTGGTTTTTCATCTCTTCCCGCATGCACCACTCGGCTGTCTCGGCGTCCATGCGCGGGGCATACTCATGCTGCATCGTGCCCAACGGGTCGCGGTTGAGCTTGATCCACGCCTGGTTCAGATAGTACGTGCCCGGGCAGGCGTTGAACTGCCGGTCGTACTCGTCCCGCGAGCCGAGAAACAGCGCAATGCAATCGTGCACCCGCGGAACAATCAGCCCCTGCGGCGGGGCGGTTACGCCCACGATCCCGTTGGAGCAGAGCCCGTATCCCAGGACCACGCGGGCAATCTCGTCGGTCGCCTCGGCGTCGATGATCTCCTGCACCTTCGCGGGCATGGCCTCCGGGGTGCGGTGGAGGTCCTGGTCGCAGAAGCGCAGCCTCGCGTCGCAGCCGAGGCGGGCGGCGAGGTCTTCCAGCTCCGCCTGGAGGATTTCGCAGGCGATTACGAGCGTTGGTTCGGTTTGCTTGTCGGTCATGGATCCTGTGCAAGCTCGGGGGCAGCCGGTCGACCGCGGTTACTCGGCCGGCTCGGGCTCACGGTAAGGGTCCTCATCGGGCTGGCTGCCGTGATACTTGCCGAACGACTCCGAAAGGTCGGGGTTGCCCACCGCCTGGGCGATGTAGCGCTCGACCGATCCCTCGGTTTCGATGGAGACCGACAGGTCCGGCTCGTACGCGCCGGCGGCGTCGGCCCCTTCCAACGCCAACTCGGTGACTCGCGAGCGGGCGTATTTCCGGGCGTTCTCTTCCTTGTCGAACTGTTTCTGCTCGCCGGCTACGTGGACCCGGTAGGATCGGCTCTCGTCGCCTTCCTGCACGAAGAGCAACGCCTCCCGTTCGATCATAATGCTGCCGGCCACCGCGCCGATGGCGTTGGCCACCTCGTGGTGCTCGGGAATTACCAGCTCGGATCCGAGCTTGCGGGCGACGGCCTCGATGAAGACCTCCGCCGGCGCGCCGAGCCCGACGGTGGGGAAGTGGCTGATGAGCTTCACGGACACCAGTTGATTCTTGTCCGAGAGGAACTCCTCGAAGAACCATCGGCCCCAGGTTCCGTCGATCTGCTCGGGGAGTCGCTGGGCGTCGCGCCCGGCGAGGAAGACAATGACCTCCTCGGCGATGTTGGCGGCGATGAACTCGAAGGCCTTGGCCTCGACCTCTTCGGGACTCAGGTCGAACAGGAAGGCTGCGTGTGACAGACCTTCCCGGGCGGCGTCGAGGTCCCACTTGTCCATGCGTCCCTGCACGTGCAGCAGGTCGGTGGGGGTCAGCCCGCCCTTTTCGATGTATCCCTGCCGAAGCAGCGGAGCCGCCTGCAGCTGGACGGGGTGGTGGACCTTCAGTTCGCGCATCAACGCGGTCACGCTCATCGGCCCGTGCTCTTCCAGCACGCTCACCAGGGCCCGTTGTTTCTCGTTGAGATGTTCCTGGCGGCGGGCGGTGGGCACGCGGCGGAGAATCCAGAATTCCACGTCGGTCCACTGGCGCTGCTCATCGGCGATCCTGTGGAGCCTGGAGATCTGCTCGCCGATGGCGGGGAACTGGTCGGCCATCCGGCAGAGCGGTACGACGCGTTCGGGACCTACGATCAGTCCTCTTCCGTCGCGTTCGTAGTGCACCCAGCTGTCGCACCCCACGCAGGCGGTGCGGATGCGGGCGGTCTTGACGGCGGTTTCCACGTCGCCCACGCGGGCGCCCTGGTCGGCTACGTCGACGGATGATTCTTCGATCAGGGCCATGTCCGTGGTGGTTCCGCCCACGTCGATCATCAATCCGCTGGGGCGGTTGCACAGGTAGTATCCGCCGATCGCGCTGGCGGCCGGTCCGGAGACGATCGTCTCGACCGGTCGTCGGATGGCGTCGGTGTAGGGCATGAGCGAACCGTCGCCCTTGACGACCATGAGTGTGGCGTCGATGCCCTTGGCCTGCAGCGCGCGTCGGACGGCTTCGATGAAGTCCTGCATCACCGAGACCAGCGAGGCATTGACGGCCGCCGTCGTGGCCCGGGTGACACTGTTGAGTTGTGTGCTCAGCTGCGAGCCCATCACGACGGGCTTGGAGGTGGCCCGGAAGATCGCGTCGGCGGCGAGTTCCTCGTGCTCGGCGTTCAGCGGCGAGAAATAGCTGCTCACCGCGAAGGCGTCGAATTCGTGGGCATTGGCCTTGGCCCACTCGGTGATCCCGCGGAGGTCCAGGGCGTCCTTCTGCTTGCCCTGGGAATCGTGGCCGCCGCGGAAATGGGCGAAGTCGCGGGCGGTGAAATTCTCGTCCAGGTCGTACTCTTCGAGGAGTTCCTCGTCGTAACCGACCAGGGCGAGTCCGACGTCGCGCGTTTTGCCCTCGGCGATGGAGTTGGTCGCCAGCGTCGAGGAAATTCCGACCAGCGAGACGGCCGACGGGTCCGGGATATCGAGGCTGTTGAGTACGTCCGTCACGCCCAGCGACAGGTCCTGCCGCGTGGTGAGGTGCTTGGCGGTGCTCAGGAGGTGTCGCGACCCGGCTTCCATGAGCACACCGTCGGTGTACGTCCCGCCGGTGTCGATGCCGATCACGTAGGTCTTCTCATCTCCCGCGTCCGATCTGTTTGACTCGATCATATTGCCCTTTCCGGCTCGTTGCGACGCGTCGATGTCTCGCAAACGGCGTCGGCTGAGCCTGTGCTGCACGTCCCTCAGGGGGCAGGTGCCGAGTAAATCTCCCTGAACCATAGTATAGCAGATATCCCGAATCTTGCACGATTCGAGGCAAATTCCATCCATGGAACCACTTACCGAAGCAAGATCCGGGCCGGTCGACGCGTCCGGAAGGACTGAATCGACCGGCCCGGTGGTCCGTCACCTGTCCTGTCATCGCCCCGGCCGACCTGGTGGGGCATTGCCGGTCCGGCGTTTGCCGGTCGGCGGTCAGCTGCCCTGGCGGGCGACGCGGTCTTCGGCTTCGGCGAGGATCTTGTCGATCTCCTTCTTCGCCTCGGCCGGCACGCGGGAGGCCGGTCCTTCGTAGTTCTCGATGAGGTCCCGGGTCTTCTTGACGATTCGCTCGCCCATGGTGGGCTTGCCGGACTCTTCCCAACCCTCGTAGCTGTTGCGGTCCATCAGCGTCGGGCGCCAGTGCTCCCGGGCATGCTCGAGTGTATGGTCCTCGTAGAGGTAATGTCCGCCGGGTCCGACGCTCTGGATCTGCTCGACGGCGAGGGTGTCGTCGTTGACCACGATGCCCTTCTGGATCACCCGGGCCATTCCGATGACCTCGTCGGCCAACACCGTCTGGAAGATGCTGCCGGTTTTGCCGGCTTCGGTGTATCCGTTGTCGTGCACGAACGTCGCTCCGGTGAGCATGGCGGCGTGAATCGACAGCGTCGCGTCCAGCCCGGACTGGGTCTCCAGCACCTTCGCGTCGGTGCAGCCGGAGGTGGAGAACATCGGCAATCCGCAGTAATGCACCATTTCGGTCAGACCGGCCGACAGCAGCGCCAGCTCCGGCGCGCCGTAGGAGTACACGCTGGATCGCATGTCCAGGATGGACTGCACCCCGCCGATGACCACGCACGTGCCCGGATTGATCAACTGGGCGACGACCACGCCGACCATCGCCTCGGAGAGGCCGACGACGATCTGCCCGGCGTGCGAGGCTGGGACGGTCGCTCCGCCGATCGAGCAGGGGGTGTACACTTGCGGGACGCGATGCTTGGCGCAGTAGACGCACTTGCTCATCGCATGCTGGTCGGACACCAGCGGGGAGATCGGCTCGCCGTAGTGGATGAAGTTCGGCCTTCGGGCGAAGTCTTCCTCGCCGCCGGCCAATACCATCCCGATGCGGTGCTCGTCGCGGCAGTTGTCCACGTTGAACGCCCAGCTCATCAGGGGCTTGGTGGTGTTCTGGATCTGGTCGGCGTGTTCGTAAAGGTCGGCCAACCCGTTGGTGACGTCCGAGATCGAGCCCAGCGAGTCGACGTAGCCGATGTTCGGCAGGGCGTCGCAGACGCGGGCGACCATGGCGGCGTCCTTACGCAGGTAAAGACGGCGTTCCATCGTCTCGGGGTCAATGAAGTACGGCGGCGTCGGTCCGGGCCCGAAGTACGATCGGCCGATCTCGATGCGGCAGCTCTCGTCGCCTTCCCAGTTGTACAGCGTGGTGGAGGGGGGCACGCTCTGGAGGGCGTCCCGCACCAGTTGCGGCGGGATGAACACCCGCACGCCGTCCACGTGGGCGCCGGCTTCCTTGAGGACGTCCCGCGCCTCCTCGTGGTGCACATTGGCACCGGTCTGGGAGAGGGTCTTGATCATCCCCACGTACAGCTCGTCCTTCTGATCGTCGGAGAGCAGCTTAAACCGCGGGGTGATGTTGTCTATCTGATTCGCTCTTGTGGTAACCATTGCGGTGACATTCCTTAGTTTACGAGTGGCGCTGGTCGGCGGCCTTCACGATGCGCTTCAGCTCGGCCATCACGCCGTCTTCGATGGGCTCGGGCTCGTGCTCTGCGAGGATCCGGTCGGTCTCCTCGCGGGTGCGGTCCACCAGCGTCTTCGAGCCGTTGGCCTTCCACGTGTCCCAGTCGGAGCGGTCCTGCAGCTTCGGCAGGAACCAGTCCTTCCAGTGCTCGTAGGTGTGATCGTTGGTGAGGAACTCCCCACCCGGACCGGCGGCCTGGATGACGTCCAACGCCATGTGATCGTCGCTCGTGTCGATCCCGCGGCAGAACTTCCGGACCATGCCGATCATCTCGTTGTTGAGCACCAGCGAGTCCAGCGACGCCACCGTGCCCGAGCCGATGTAGCCCACGTCGTGGACCAGGTTCGCACCGGAAAGGTGAGCGTAGAAGAGGTTGGTCATCTGCTCGATCGCACACTGCTCGTCCAGCATCTTCGCGTCGGTGCAGCCGCCGGTGGAGAACATCCGCAACCCCAGCCATTTGGCGATGTCCGTATTGGCAGCGCTCGCCAGCGACAGCTCCGGGGCACCGTAGGAGTAGGTGGTGGTCATCATGTCCATCACCGTGGTCACTCCACCCATGATCAGCGGCGTTCCGGGCTTCTTGAGATAGCACAGCGCCACGGCCATCAGCGTCTCGGCCAGCGACTGGACCAACATGCCCGCCATCGTCGCCGGGGCCGTCGCGCCCGAGGAGGGGCAGGGGGTGTACATCGCCGGGATTCCGCGCTCCGCCGCCAGCAGGAGTTTTTCCACCGCGGTGCGGTCGTTGTTCAGCGGGGAGATCGGCTCGATGTAGGCCACAAACTGCGGCCGGAGGCGGAACTCGTCGGCCCCGCCGCGAAACAGGCACGCCATCCGCCAGAGGTCCTCGAGGCCTTCGCCGTCGACGCTGGTAAGCACCATCGGTTTGGTGCAGGTCTCGAGCATCGCCAGGTACTGGTGGCGGTCGTAGGTCTGGGGGTTGGGGGCATCCGAGACGATCCCGTGCGACATGAAGAATTCGTACTCGGAGAGGTAATCGACGATCTTGGCTGCGTCGCGGACGTCGTGATACCGCGTGCGTCGACGTTTGCCCGTTTCGCGATCCACGAAGAACGGCAGGTCCGAGCCGGTCCCGAAGGAGACCTCGTCGGGGATCATCTGCAGCTTGTGCTTGCCGGTGCGCCCGGCGAGGGTGATGGTTCCGGGCTGCGAGTTCAGCGCCCGTTCCACCAGCGACCCGGGCACGCGGACGACGTTCTTGTCGCCCACGACCGCTTCGCTGTTGTGACGGAACAGGTCGATCGCTTCTTCATGATGGAACTGGGCCCCGACGGTTTCCAGCACGTCGATGGCCGCTCCGTAAATTCGCTCGATCTGCTCCTCGGTCAGTACGCGGAACTGTGGCCCGCGATTGACCGTAACGTTCTGCTTTGGCACCATTGTTTGGCTCCCGTATTCTGAAATTGCCCGTCGTTGGTCTCGCGCCCAGGTCGGCAAACCGCCGGCCGATGCTCCGGGTCCGAACGCCGGCGCCGAACACTCGGTGGGGCGAGACGGCCACCGTCTGCGGAATGAGGGGCCCGCAGGACAGCGCCGACGGCGCCCGCTCCGGTGGAACGGACGCTGCTTGCGACGAGACGAAACACCTATCCGGCGTTGGCGGACTCTTTGGCCTTGTCGACCGCGGCAGCCGCGTTGGCGGCGTACATGTCCGCCCCGATCTCCTCGGCGTATTCCTCGGTCACCGGCGCGCCGCCGACCATGATCTTCACCTGGTCGCGGATTCCCGCTTCCTTCAGGGCGTTGATGACCTCGCCCATCTGGGGCATGGTCGTGGTCAGCAAAGCCGACATCCCGAGGAACTCGGGCTTGTGTTCTTTCACGGCGTTGACGAACACGTCCGGTTCCAGGTCGATCCCGAGGTTGATGACCTTCATGCCCATGCCTTCCATCATCATGGCCACCAGGTCCTTACCGATGTCGTGCAGGTCGCGCAGGACGGTCCCGATCACGAACGTGCCCATCGTCTTGACGTTGGCCTCAGCCAGCTTGGGGCGAAGGATGTCCATCGCGCCGCTCATCGCCTTGGCCGAGCGGATCACCTCGGGGAGGAACATATCGCCGGCCTTCCAGCGTTGTCCCACCGCGTCCATGCCCGCCACCAGGCCTTGGTTCATGACGTCCACGGGCTTGATGCCTGCTTCCAGGGCGGCGTTGAGCTGGCTGCATACTTCGTCCTGCTTGCCCGCGATGAGGGCTTCGGAAATCTTCGCACATGCTTCTGCTGGCATTTGCTTCTCCTTGATGCTCTGAACTTGTCAGAATCGATTAGACTGCTGTCTGCAGGGCCTGGCCGCGGCGACGATACACCCACCGCCCGTCCGAAGCCTTCTTCGGGCTCCGGCGCGTACTTCTGTCCCTGCCCAACTGGTTTTGCCGTGAGAGCGAGGTGTCCACCTCGATGCTCCGATGGGTCGCCGCCCCCCTGCGTTGCATACAACCCGAGATGCGATATGTTATTGGTCTGTCGGCGCATTTCAAGCGATCATTGCGCATAGCTTCTGTATTGGCAGATAGTTTTGAACAGCAAGACCCGCGCAAACCCTTGACAGGGAAGGGTAAGCCCGGCTTTGCCCCCTCCGAGAAAAAACACCATATTTTCCGGCCAAAAGCAGCGATTTTTTCGCCGAGGCGAGGGTCGCCGGCGGTCCGGGCAGGCCGGGGGACCCATCGGCAGGGCGTGGATCGCGGTAGTGTTTGCTTTCTGAGGAACCGGCAGGTATCAATGGATCCGTCAGCGAAAGGATCTGCCCTCCAGCACCATTACGACGCCATTGTCATCGGAGGAGGAGTCGCCGGCCGACTGCCTCTCTGCGCCCCGATCGAGATCTAGTTCGGCCGGGTCTCTGAGCGTGT
>CAZYIH010000044.1:13008-18833 GCA_964646915.1 uncultured Planctomycetaceae bacterium
AGATCTAGTTCGGCCGGGTCTCTGAGCGTGTCCTCGTGGCGGGATAGAAGCCGTAATGCGTCTGCCACTGTTGCGACTCGCCCGGTGCGACGGTGACGCGCAGGTTCGGCTCGATGCAGATTTCGTCGCCGGTTGCGTAGATCTGCATCGACTCGGCCGGCCAATCGCCCACGATGCGAAATTTCGCACCCGTATCCGTGCGTTTGACGCGGACGTCGTTCTCTTTCGTGCTCCATTGGCCGGCGATCTTTGCGAACATCGGCCGGGCATCCTCGCCGCGGAACCCTGCGGTGAATCGCACGCGAGTACCATCGATGCTCGCCCGCTGGGGCTCCTTGCCGGTCCATTCGACCGGTCGGCCGAACTCCACCACCGTGTTGGCGTCCGGCGGCTGGCCGTCGATGAGCATCCAGTTGTGGGCGTAGTGCGTCCGATTGATGGCCTTCTCGCCGGTGTTCTCCAGGCGATGATGAATGGTGAACCCAGGTCCGTCCGGGGCGAACTCCACGCGCTTCACCCACCGATACCCCCAGCCGTGCTCGCTGTCGAGCTGTTGGACGAACTCCACCCAATCGCTGCCGTGGGTGGTTCGCCAGCCGATCGGTTCGCGGTCGCCTTTGCGCGGGCCTTCGGTGTAGTAGCGTGACGAGCCGATCCGGATCTGCCCACCGGGGAACCGCAACGGCCCGCTGTTGTAGAACACCTGCCCGCTCGACCCGCCGCGCCGTCGGCGGAATTCCTCGCTGGTCCCCAGCGAATACTCCCGCTGCCGTTGGCCCTCCTGGTCGGTGGTCCATCGACCGATAAAGGTTTGGCCGTCCACTTCCAGGAACGCGACCATCGCCGACCAGTCGAACCGCAGCCCGCGATACATTCCGCGCGTGGCGTGGGGGATCAGCACCACCGCCGTCTGACGTCCGTTGGAGAACTCCAGGCTGCACGGGTCGGTCAACTCACGCACCTGGTGGGCGGGCCAATGCTCCTGGCGCGGGTAGAACGTCTTTGCCGTCGGCTGATCCGTCGGGGCGTTCGGGTCTCCGTCATCGCAGCCGATGGCCAACAGCCCGGCAAGAAGCGCCGCTGTTGTCCACGCCAACCGACTCGGCCTGCCTGTGTCGATCATCGCCACCCTTTCACGTGCGTTCTCCCCACGACCTGCTCACCGTGGCGTCGGCCAACGAGCATGCCCCTTATAGATGTACCGATCCGGCGAAAGGTTTCTGTTCCCGTGGAGGGGCGCGGGGCCGAGCTACAGCCCAAAGTACCGCCTGAAGCCCCGCAGGAACTCCGGGACGTCCACGCCCGCCAGGCGAGATCGCTCCTGGTGGCGATGGTCCCACGTGCCGCGCCACGTCTCGTCGCCGTGCAACGCCTGCCAGCGGGCCAGTTCATTGAGGTGAACTTCCACCTGCTCGATTCGCTGCTCGCGCTCGATATCGTCGTCGCAATAGAGCGACCGTTCAGCCTTCATCCACGCCAGCTGCATCTGGCCCATGACGTGGAGGTAGTGGGCGTTCTCCTCCAACTGCCAGCGATAGTGATGGACGACGGCTGCGTCCAGCTTCGCAGAGGCTGCGTCCAGGGCGGCCAGGCAGTTCTCGGCCGTCTCTGCTGCCTCGGCAAGCGAACGCTCGTTTGCCTCGATGGCGTCGGGCTCGCCGCGGCGCTGGGCGCGGTAGGCTTTCGCGGCTTGGGGGTTCCAGCGATGCACCGACGAATAGCCGAAGAACGGGTTGCGGTACATTGCGTCGTCGCTGTCTTCATACGCCTCGGCCGTCGGCGGCTGGCGGAGACCTCTGCGCAGCTCGCCGCGCTTCCAGGAAGGTCCGCCTTCGAACGTCTCGCGAACGCTCACGGGCAGGCGGAGCAGCCCGAACGCCTCGCGCCCGACGTAGGACGCCTCTTCCACGACGCGCCCGGTTGGGCGAAGGGCCTGTTCCATCTCGCCGGCGGCGTCGGCGAAGTGCTCGGCGGTGAACCGTCGCCAGACCTCGTCCTCGCTGTCCGTCTCGCCGGTGGCCAACAGCCCCAACAGCCAGAGGTTCACCTCCTGGGCCTGGTTCAGCACGGTGGCCTGGTGTTCCCAGGGCTTCCAGCCGCGGTCGACACGGACGGAGATTCCGTCCGCTCCGTTGGCTTGCCAGTGGCGAACCTGCCGGGCGAGAATGTGCGTGAACGCGTTGGCCAGGCGGTCTTCCTGCCAGTATTCCCCGGCGATGTCGCACTCGATGTACTGCTTTCGCTCGCCCAGGGCGCCGATCAGCGGATCGTCGTCGGCCCGCATGTGCCAGTCCTGCGGGACGCACTTGGTGAGGACCGCCACGTCCGGGGGCAACGCGCGCAGCGCGTCGGCCATCTGCTGGTGTTGCTCGGGATGGTGTACGAAGCTCCGCAGGATCAATTGCGCGTCGTGCCGTCGGCAGGCGTTGTTGATGGTCTCGACCAGTCGCGGCAGGAGCTTCGAGTCGGCGATGTCCACGCCGGCCTCCACGACCGTGAGCACGAGGTGGTCGATCTCCGGGAGCAGTTCGCCCAGGACGTACTCGTACCGCTCGGCCAGCCCGCTCCAGAGAGACTCGTTGTCCGGTGTGAAGGGTCGCCATTCGGGCCGGGGTTCGCCCAGTTCGTGGGTCCAGACGCTGATGCTCATCCCTTCGCGTCGGGCCTGCTCGAAGAAGCCCTGCTCGTCGGCCCGGCGACGGAGGTCGTGCAGGCGGGGGAGGGTGCCTTTCTCGGTCTGGAAGGTGCAGTCGTTAAATCCCAGCCTGGCGGCCAGGGCGATCAGCTCGGGGCGAGGCCAGGACTCGTGGAACGACACCGAACGGTACGGCAGCGGGGTTGTCATCGCGGTCTCCGGGGTGGGGTGCGTTTGACGGTGAGGATAGCGTCTGGGCCGGCCGCGCGAAAGGCCGAGTCGGAATTCTCCAGCCGGGTCCTTTCCATGTGCGAGCGGATGGGTATGCTGGGGGCTCGCGCAGTTTGACCCGAAAGCAGAGGACGGTCCATGGCAGCAACGGACGTACATAGTGTCAGCGAGTTCGGAGCCGTCGGTGACGGTTCCACTTTGAACAGTCAAGCGATTCAAAAGGCGCTCGATACCGCCGGCGAGGCGGGCGGGGGAACCGTTCGCATCCCGGCCGGCGTGTTTCGCTGCGGGACGATTGAACTCCGCTCGAACGTGCTGCTGGAGCTGGCTGGCGGCGCGGTGCTGAAGGGTTCGGAGGAGATGGCCGACTACCCCGCCCACACCGCAGGGGTCAACCCGCAGGGCAACGTCGACCTCCAGCCACACCACTTCATCCTTGCTGATGGGGTGGATAACGCGGGCATCGTCGGGCCCGGCACCATCGACGGATCCGGGCCGGCCTTCTGGGACCCGCCCAGCGCGTGTGAGTTTTTCACGCGGAAGGGATCGCGCCCCAGCCCGATGATCGAGATTCGAGGCTGTCGTGATTTCGCACTTCGCGGCGTGACGGTGTACGACTCGCCCGGCTGGACCGTGCACGTCAACGACAGCCAGCGCGTTCGCGTGCAGGGCGTGAATATCCGCAACAACCTGCTCGGGCCGAACACCGACGGGCTGGACATCACCGACAGCCGGGATGTGATTGTTAGCGACTGCAATATCGTCGCCGGCGACGACGCGATCGTGCTCAAGAGTCTCGGCGGCGTCAATGAGCGGATTACCGTCACCAACTGCATTCTGCAGACCAACTGCTCGGCCCTGAAGCTCGGGGCGAGTGAGTCGATCGGTACGATCCGCCAGGTGGCCATGAGCAACTGCGTGGTACGCGAGAGTTCTCGTGGGATCAGCCTGTACAACATCGCCGGCGGGACGTTCGAGGACGTAAGCGTCAGTAACATCGTGATCGACTGCCACGTGGCGATGCCCCTGGTGTGCCCGATTCACCTGAATCTTTCGCAGTATCCGAAGGATGAGCACGACCGCGGGATCGGCGTGTTGCGCAATGTTCGCATCTCGGATGTGCTTTGCCGCAGCAAGTCGCGCATTTTGCTGACGGCCCAGGATGGCGGGATGATGGAGAACATCTTCCTGCGGGGGATTCACATGGAATACCCCACCGTCGAGAACCGCTTCGAGCAGGCGCGCGAGGCCCATCGGGCCGGGCAGTTTTCGCCGTTCTCACCCGATGCCCGCGCCGCCAGGGCTGTGGTGGTGGCGGAGAATATCCGCAATCTGCAGGTCAGCGACGTGAGCACTCACTGGCCGAGCGATTGCGAGGTGCCCATGGGGGTGCTGTGGGCCCGTAACGTGCGGGGCGGGCTGTTCGATTGCCCGTTGGCGACACCCAGCCTGGACGGTGTCGAAGCGATGGACGTCGCGGGAAGCGATCTGTTGATTCGCTCACAGTGACGGCCGTCTGGGTTGCCCCGGCAGTCTCGGAAAGTGCGACGTGGCCCGCAGCAACGTGCGGACAGGGGCTCCGCTGCGCAGGAGCGGTTCTTCGGGGGCGTTTGGAAAAGGGGCTTGCATTTCGCAAAGGTAGATTGAGTCAGGGGATAAGCTCAAAATCGCCGTTGCATTCAGGGCTATATTGCCCAGTTTAGCTAAATCCTCCAGATTTGCTATTAAGGGCGGGAGCGGGTCCTCGTTAATGGGGAGTGAAGGCAAGCAGCACTCGCCGGCGGCAGCAGCGAAGTTCAGCCGATCGGCGGGAGGCCGAGTATGGGTCGGGGCCTCTTGAAGCCGGGCGTAAGTCCGGTCCTTCCTGAACGCCCCCTGAGCAGCAAAGCGGTTGTTTCTGCACCCCTTCCGTCGGTTGTATTTCGACGGGCAGAGACGCCACCCACAGAGCACAAACGTATCAGGTGCGGCGCGTTACCTCCGGGTTGGGGGTTCTCAAGACCAGTCTGCGTATGATCGGTCTGCGCCCACATGTCAAAGCTGGACCAGAAGGAGAGTGTTGACATGCTGGCAATCAGAAATAACTTGATGGCTGAGCAGGCATCCCGGCAGTTGGGGATCAACTACAAGAACCTGACCAATTCGGTCCGGAAGCTGAGTTCCGGTCTGCGGATCAACTCCGCGGCGGACGACGCGGCCGGCATGGCGGTTCGGGAGTTGATTCGTGCGGACGTCTCGGTGCTTCGCCAGGGAGCCCGGAACGGTCGGGACGCGATCTCGATGCTGCAGACGGCCGAGGGTGCGATGGGCGTGATTGACAGCGTCCTGATTCGTATGCGTGAGCTGGCGGAGCAGAGCTCGACCGAGTCGTATTCGAGTGCTCAGCGCGGGATCATGCACGACGAGTTCAGCCAGTTGATCGAAGAGATCAACCGAATCTCGAACAATACGGAGTTCAACGGGCTGAATCTGCTGAACCTGGATTCGAGCGATGCGACCGATCAGACGAATCTGAAGATTCACCTGGGCACCTCAGAGATGATTCAGGTGGACCGTGCGGACATGACCTCGTCGGGTCTGGCGCTGACCGAGGCCAACTCGGTGTACCAGTTTGACGGGCTGGGCGTTTCGGCGACCGGTTCGGCTGCGGGGCTGAGCGGTACGTACGATATCGTAACCGAAGGCGGCGCCAGCTACACCGTGACGGTGGGCGACGCGGCCGACACGGTGGCTTCGGTGGCGGAGTTCATCAACACCTCCGTGAGTGCCTCGTTCAGCGTGACGACGGTAACCCTTTCCGACGGAACGATCGGCATTCAACTGACGGCCGGCTCGGTCGGTAGCGATTTCAACATCTCGGCGGTGACGGCGTCTTCGGCGACGTTCAACGCTCTGGAGACCGGTACGCAGACGGCGGCTGGTGCCATCGACGCATCCATCAACTCTGCGGTTTCGGCCC
>CAZYIH010000045.1:0-18598 GCA_964646915.1 uncultured Planctomycetaceae bacterium
GGGTGGTTGCCTGCGGTGCGGTGTCCGGTTCGGAGGGAACCGTCGTGGTCTCTTCCTGGGTGTCACTAATGGTCTCGGTTGACGGTTCGATCTGGGTTGGCGCTTCCACGCCCGGCATGGGTGTGGTCTGTGGTTCCGGTTCGGGCTCAGGCTCAGGCTCGGGTTCCTCGTAGACCGGCTCGGGATCAGGTGTCTTGCTGATCGTGACGGTGGCGCACATCGACTGGCTGAATGTCGGCGCGCGGTAAATCTGCAGCGTGTTGAGGAAGCCCCGGTATTCCTCGGAGGTCAGGGGCTCCATCACGAGCACCGCGTCCTCGCCGGCCGCGACAGTCATTTCCACAACGACGAAGTTGTCTTGATCGATCCAGGTACTGACGTTGTCTGAGTGGTTCAGATTCTTGCCCGTGTCCAATCCGCTGTAGTCGGTGGTTCCCGAATGCAGCAAGACCGTGCCGGCGTAGAGATCGTAGTCATCGAGGCCGTTGGCCAGACCGTTGTTATTGGTATTCCGCCCGGTCAGGTAGAAGTGGTACGTCCCGGCCTCCAGCCCACTGATCCGTGCGCCGATGGAGATTCCCGAGTCGGCCCCGTCGTCCACGAAGATACCACTCTGGGCGTTGGTGTCGTAGATGTCCCCGTCATCGCCGTTCATCCCATCGCCAAAGAAATCGCCCAGATCGTGCGGGATGTACCCGGTCAACGACCAGTCGATGGTCTGGGAGAACTCCGCCGTCTCCTTGCCCAGGTCGACGGTGATGTTGGTGGGGTTGCCGTTCTCGTCAAGCAGCGTGGCGCTGACGTTCCCGTCTGCATCGGTGTACGTGTTCCACTGTGTGCCGTTGATCCCGCCGATGACCTGTCCCGGGGTGTTTGTGTCCGCGTCGTCGGTGAGGGTGGCGGTGAAGTTGATCTGAGTGCCCAACGTCGAGGTCGCCACCACCAGCGAGTATTGGCCGTCGTTGATGAAGTCGAGTTTGGAACTGTCAGCCACCGTGATCTCACCGGTGATCGAATCGATCTCGAAGATGCCTTTCTCATTCCCGGAGACGATCGAGTACACCACGTTGTTGGTCGCGTCGGCGTCGGTGGCGGTGACGGTCGCCACCACCGTGCCGTTGGTAGTGTCGGCGTCGATGATGGCTGTCTGGTCTTCGGCGACGGGGGCGAACTCATTGACGTCATTGAGGTCGATCGTGATCTCGCCGGTGTCGGTCAGCCCGCCGGTGTCGGTCACCTGAATGCTCAGCACGTACTGCGACAGTGTCTCGCAGTCCAACTGCGACCCGTCGGCCACCGTGATCTCGCCGGTGGCGGCGTCGATGGTGAACACCCCGTCGTCGTTGCCGCCGACGATGGAGAACGTCACGCTGTCGCCCGGGTCGCCGTCCATGCCGACGGCCGTTCCGACCGAGGTCCCGTCGGCCGCCAGTTCATCCACGCTGAAGGTGTCATCCTGGGCAACGGGGGCGCTGTTCGGCGGCGTTCCGCCGACATACGCCTCAATGACCAGATCATCGAGATACTGGCCCCCGGCGCCGCTGGCACGGAGGGCGAAGGAGTCCATGGTGTGAGTGGACAGGTCGATTGAGGTATTCAGGTTGCCCGCAACCAACTCGCCATCAAAGTGGAAGCTCCAAGTGCTGTTGGCCCCATCGTTGTTCAGGACGAGTCGGCAATCGTGCTCCGTCGTTCCGTAGGCGATGCCCGTATCGATCCACGAGTCTCCGCGCAGCCAGAGGTTCCCGTCATCATTCAGGATGACGCGCATTCCGAAGTCGCTCCAGCCCAGCGACGCGCTCGTCCCATCCAAGAGGCCGACGACCTGGTTGACGGCGTCCGAACTCGCTCGCCACGTCCAGGAAATGTCATAGACTTCCATGCCCGTAGCGATGTCGTAGGTCAGCCCCTCCGTGCCGTCGTCGATGAACTCCAGCATCTGGTCGCCGGACAGATCGACCACGCCGTACGACGCCGACGAGGAGTTCCAGGAAATCACCCAGTCCCATCCATCGACACCATCCAACCCGCCCAGGGCGTAGTCCTCGAAGTCGATCGATTCGGTCGCCAGCAGTTCCCCGTCGCCGTACTGTATCGCATAGGCGTACTGGACCGTCCCGCTGTATATGGGCGTTCCACCGTCGGTGAGGTCGAAGCCGCCCTGAACGTTGCCCGCCGTCAGTGCGGCGCCCCCCATGACCGAGTTGATGCTTGCCGAATCCAGGTCGCCGGTGATGCCCAGGTTCGCGTTGAGATTATTGGCCGTCAGCGCCGCGACGCTGCCGGTGACGGTCAAGTCGCTGCTGAGATCCTGGTTGAGCGTCAGGGCGTCGATGGTTACGTTCGACGCGAGCGAACCGGCGTTCCCGTCCAGCGTGACCCCACTGAGAATCAGGTCGGCCGATCCGTCGTCGTCGGTGATACTGATGGCCGTGGTGGCGTCCGTACCGGCCGATCCGAGAATCTCCAGCGTGTCGCTCGCCCCGTCGTAGGCGAAGTTCACGGTTCCCGCCCCGGTCACGGTGAGGGTGAACGTCTGGGAATCGTCGTTGAAGGTCTGCGTGCCGGTGAAGGCCGCCTCGGAGAAGTCCGCCAGGGAATACTCGTAGTCGGCCAACAGATCGGCGGAAACCGGCGTGTTCAGCCCGGCCGCCAGCTCCGCTTCGTCGCCGGTGGAGGCGGCTTCGAGGTCCCAGTCGCCGTCGGCCCCGGTCGTGTCGTCGGAGGCGAACACGTCCGCGCCACTCGCCCGGGCCAGCGCGTCGAGGAGTCCTTGCCCCTCAAGAGGGTCGGACGCCACGTCGCAGGAGAAAATGTAGATGTTGCCGTTCTCATCGAGGGCGTCGCCCATCTCGGCCCAGACGTCGCCGGCGAGCGATTCGCGCGTGACCCATTCGCTGCCCAGCTGGAACGCTCCCGATCGGCCGTGAGATAGAATCGAGAGTGAATCCAGCTTCTGGCCGGTCTCGCTGACGAGGTCTGTGACCCTGCCGACGAGGTCGTCGATGCTCTCGTTGCTCGAATCGTACATCAGGACGTGCGAATCCGGCGAAAGCCCCTCCAGGAGCTGATCGACGTCCTCGAGCGATGCGTCCACAAGGATGGCGCTCGGCGAGCTTGTTTCGTCAGGCTGGACGTCGAGCGGCCAAGCCACGGGCGATGCCGAAAACAGCACCCGTGATTCGAGACGCTCGGCGCGGAGCGGACCCCGGCGCACATCCCCCCTTCGAGATGGCAGCTTTCCTGTCATGCTGTAGTTCGGGCGCAGCCGGGCGCCGGCACGCCACCAAAGCGCAGCCTTTGCGCTTCCCACTGTGAGCGGGCGAAACGAGCAGACATGGGGCAGGGGCGGTCCCTCCTGGTTCTTCAGGATCACGCCGATATCTTTCGCCATTGTGGATATCGTCCGGCGAATACCACGACATAAGTAGCCTACGTTACACGTCGAGGCACGGGAGTGCGCAATAGGCCTCTGTCGCTCTGCGCAAAACAGGCCCCCAAAAGCGACCCGAAGGCCTGTTTCAGGTAACCGCTGTTTCAACAAAGAAGTATGTCTGGATACGAGACCTGAAAACGATGAGTAATCGGAATAGCCCTTCAGGCAAGAAATGGCCGTCAGAACCCCCTGATTCCCAAAGAAAAGTGCATTTTTCGGATGGGAGGGCTCAGTCGAGGTCCGCTTCGGGCCCGAGGATCTCCCGGATCACGTCGGTCTTGGCCTGGCGGTATCGGTCGCTGTCCGTGATGCCCGCGTTGATGATGTCCCTTTTCACCCGGCTGTAGGCGTGGCGGAGGTCTTCGCGTTCCGTGAGTCGCTTGCGAAACACGCGGAACCGCTCCACCTCGGGGTTGTCCTCAGCCAGCACGTGGACGTAGACGATGAACGTTTCGCCTGACAGCTCGATCGAGCCGAGGTACATCGGTCGATGCGGCGGGAAGGGGTGGGGGAAGTCGTCTCCCTGCGGTCGCAGGCCCAGACGGCGGAGGTCGGCCGCAGCGCGGTCCAACTGACCGGGGGGGTACAACGCCATCATGTCGATAATCCCCTTGCCCCCACAGCCAGGAACGGCCGTGCTGCCCACGTGCTCGAAGGTGACAACGCTGTCGGCGGAGTCTGCCTGCTCCATGATGTGACCAGCCACCCGGGCCCAGCGCGGGTCATACTCCTGGTACTGCGCGGGCGGTCGATGGGCTGGGGCAAACAGGGTCATTCCGCTCTCCTGTGTCAGACTTCGATGATCGCTGGGGCATGATACCCGACCCTCGGATTCGATGCGAGCCGGTTTGGTGAACCGAAGGAGACTTGCTCAAGTCATTGTCCGAAAAGCCCGAACAGGCTTCCGGAAGCAGTGCACTGCGGCGTCGACCGACGGGGACGGTGCCAGGCGCGGGGAAGTGGGGGGCAGCCTGGCCGGCGTCGATCGCCTCGTCACGCCGGCCGATGAGCAGGCGTTCATGAAGGCGATGGAAGCAGCCGACGAATGACCACCCGGGCGGCATTCTCGCCCATCGCCTCATAGCCGTCGCCGTTGGGATGCAGCTCGTCGGGCAGCAAGCCCGCGTCAACTTCCGATCGGCCGAACAGCTCCCGCCCGTCAAAATACGTCAGATGCTCGTCGCCGGCATCCACCAGGCGACGCACCGCCTCGGCCAACTGCTCCCGCACGTTTTCCAGCGACAGTCCCACGTTGTTGGGCTGCGTCTCGCGCGGCGGGGAGAGAATCGGGCTGATCACGCCGATGGGGACGGTGGGCTGTTCCCGGCGGATGGTGCGCACCATGCCGATCAGTCCCGGCCCGAGCGTTCGAGCGTTGAGCGAGCAGGCGCCTTGGATATTGATGCCCACCTTCAGCGTGATCAGATCAGCGGGACGATCGGCGATGAGCTGCCCGACGATCGGGTCGAGATGGCATTCGCCGCCGAATCCCAGGCAGGTCAGGTTCAGTCCGTGGCGTCGCGCTGCCGTCGCCGGCCAGGTCCGCGCGGGGGAATGTGCTTCCCCGCAATGGGTGATGCTGCTGCCGTAGGCGGTCCACCGCGGGCGAGGGTCGTCGGCCGGTTCGGCTGTGCTCTGCTCCGGCACGCGGAGCGAACGCAGCGTGACGGGTTTCCGCTGCGACAGCCAGATCTCCAGCGTCTTTCGGCCTGGCGGCAGGGCGGCAAAGAGAATGTCCTCCTCGCCGGCAGGCAGCTTGGCCGTCGCCAGCAGCACACCCTCCGAAACCAGGTCGAACACGCGAACGTCGTCAATGGGGACCACGGTGAGTCCCACAGCCGACGAGTCTGTCGAGAAACGCACACGCACCCCAGCGCCGGTCCAGGAATGCTCGATCAGACGGTCCGACCAGTACAACGGCAGCTCGTCGACGTTGAGTCGGCATGGCCGGATGCCTTCGTCGGTCTGTTGGGCGGAGACAGCCCCCGCCAGCCACGGTTCACTCAGCACGATGGATTGCACGCACGTCTCCCTCGGTTCGGGTGAGCAGGTCGAAGGGGATTTTATACGTCTTTCCACCCCGGCTGCAAGTTGGTATGGTGTTCCCCTGAACCCAGAGGAGATCCGACCATGGCTGAGATGAACACGCTGGAAGCACTGGAATCCGTCGCGCGGCAGGCCGTCGCGGAGACCACCATCACCGACATCCACACGCACCTGTTCCCGCCGGCCCACGGCGACCTGCTGCTGTGGGGCATCGACGAACTGCTCACCTACCACTACCTGGTGGCTGAGCTGTTCACCATCGCCCCGGCCGAGCTGACCACCGATGCATTCTGGTCGCTGTCCAAAACCGAGCAGGCCGACCTGGTCTGGGAGCACGTGTTCCTCAAGCACGGAGCAATGAGCGAAGCCGCCCGCGGCGTGGTGACCACGTTGAATCGCCTCGGGCTGGACGTGGCCGGGCGCGACCTGGCGGGAATCCGCAAGTGGTTCGCCGAGCAGAACGCCGAGGACTACATCCGCAAGGTCTTCGAGCTGGCGGGGCTGGACTATGCGATCATGACCAACGACCCGTTCGTGGAAGAGGAAGTCGCGCACTGGCAGAACAACGCCGCCGGATGGGACGCTTTCAGGCCCGCCTTGCGGATCGACCCGCTGATCGTCAATTGGCCCACCGCCGTCAAGACCATGAAAGCCCAGGGCTACGACCTCGGCAAAGAGCCCAAGAAGAAAAATTTCGCCGTGGCCCGCAAGTTCCTGGCCGACTGGGCGAAGAAGCTCGGCGACCCGGTCTACATGGCTGCCTCGCTGCCGCCGGAGTTCCACTACCCGGCCGACGACACGATGGCCAAGGTCATCAAGAACGTCATCATGCCCACCGCCGAGGAGCTCGATCTGCCCATGGCGATGATGATCGGCGTCCGCAAGCAGGTGAACCCCTCGCTGGGCGACGGCGGCGATGCCGTGGGCGTTGCCGACGTATCTGCCGTCATGAACCTCTGCAGCGAGAACCCCAACGTCAAGTTCCTCGTGACGATGCTCTCGCGCGTCAATCAGCACGAACTGTGTGTGACGGCCCGGAAATTCGGCAACCTGCACCTGTTCGGCTGCTGGTGGTACTGCAATAACCCCAGCATCATCAACGAGATGACCCGCCAGCGCTTCGAGCTGCTCGGGGCGACCTTCACCGCCAACCATTCCGACGCCCGCGTGCTGGACCAGCTCATCTACAAGTGGCACCACACGCGGAACACCGTCGGCGAGGTGGTCGTCGAGAAATACCGCGACCTGTTCAACGCCGGCTGGCGACCCACCGAAGACGAGGTCAAACGCGATGTGCGGAACATCTTCGGCGGCGCGTTCGAGGAATTCCTGGCGAAGTAGTCAACGCCAGGCCTGCGACAGAAACAACGAAGCCCAGGGAGCGATTCCGTGGGCTTTGTTGTTCAGCGGAAGATTTACGTGAGTGGCGTTGGGACGAAATACTCGTTCAGGGCACGGATGAAGAATGTGTCTGTCATCCCAGCGATAAAGTCAATGGCGAGTCGCCATGGCTTCGACTTCTCCCAATGGTGCCGGGCATCCTTTTTGAGGAACTCCAGCATTACCTGTGTGGTATGTGGGGTATGCTCTAGGCTGTGCCCCTCCAGGACAGAGTCTGGTTCACCTGAATTCTTCGCCAATTGCATCTTCTCAATGACTTGCCTATATAGGAGTGTCGTTGCCATTTTTATGGCGGACAGCGATCGTTCATTCTGGCGGCTATTATAGATGTTCTCTGTGTTAAAAGTCTTCAGTTCCTCAAGCGCATGTGCTATTTCCCGAGAAACGCCAATGCAATCATTTCGAACATCTGAGTTATGTATAAGATCACAGATCAGAGCATGGATTATCTCTCTGTTAGTTTTACCCAAGTATTTCACGACTGACTTAGGAACATCATCCCAGCTTACTAAGCCAACGATGTGCGCATCGTCAATATCACGGCCAAGGTAGGCTACCTTGTCGGCCCAGCGGACAACGCAGCCTTCAAGTGTTGCTGGCATTGCTTTGCCGCGGACCATCGTATTCAGGTCACTGGGCGTCTTGCCCCTGTCCGGGGATAGGATCGTCTCGAACTGCTCTCCGCAGTGACATGCTATCCCGTCGCGAACAGCGAAGGTAAGATTCAGGCCGGGATGGGCTTTATACGGCGACTCGAGGTGGTCAACAATCCTTAGGCTATGTAATTCATGGGAGAACCCTCCCTCTCCTTTAGGCACGAGCTTGTGTAAGGCTCTCTCTCCTGCGTGTCCAAAGGGAGCATGTCCTAAGTCATGGCCAATCGCAATGGCTCTAACCAGATCTAGGTTCAGTCTCAACTCTCTGGCAATAGTGTCTGCAATAGACGCCACATAGAGGGAATGTTCCATTCGTGTACATATATGATCATTATTGGGAGAGATGAAGACTTGGGTCTTATGTCGTAGCCTTCGAAAAGCAGTTGAGTGAAGAATGCGTGTGTAGTCCCGTTGGAATTCGTTTCGGTACTGACAGGGCGTGAGCTCGTGTTCACGCTGTGTTAGGCGTAGATCGTTGTTTTGGGCCCCGGCGTGTGGGCCTGGCAGGTTCTGGTGTTCTTCTGCTTTGCGTGAACTTCCCATGATCTCCCCTTTCTGTCTTGTCTGAGTGCTCAGACACAGTGCGTGTTGTGGGCCAGAAGTTCGACAACACTGTCCAATTCTCTGTCTGCACTCCAAGCATCCCAGATGGTTCGCCCAAAAGCGATAGCTTCTCGCTTTTCTTCTTCCCGCGCGAGTTCGCCGCTTCCGTTTTCATGGGCTTCAATGGCGGAGCGAACACGAGCAGGGATCTCAAAGATGCTGGCGCAGAGATCAAACCCGAAGAGTCCAGTCACCAAGGGATTGTCTGTTCCAGCGAATGCCGTCCGCGAGTCTGCCTTATATCCGACAATTGGCTTTCTTTCAGCCCATGCGATCGCTGCTTCGGACACGGTACCTTCGTCGGGAACGCGCCCATTCAGGTTTGCGACCAAGGCTTGGCATCCCTCAAGAACCTGGTACACATCCAAGGCAAAAATGGCCTTCTCCATGACTCGATTTGCCTGCTCCACATTCAAGCCCAACCGTTGCAGTCTCCCGACGCATCTCGTCAACTCAAGCCCATCTCTTTGCGGAAGAAACGTTGCGAACTCTGCTTTCTCAAGAACTTCCGCTATCGCAAACATCTCGTTCTTCTCGACCTGATTGAACAATGGCCCCGCGCAATAAACCCTATACGTAGCCATGGTCTGTCTCCTTTTGCGATGCACCCCTTCGATGATCAAGCCCGTCCGTGGGTGATCTGGGAAGATTATGTGCCAGAACTGAGAGTCCGTCAAGCGGATACCATCAGTATTTATCCGCCCAGTTCGCGGGAGCGTTCGGCGGCGGCGCGGACGGCGCGGGTGAGGGCGGCCTGGACGTTCTCGGCGTCCATGGTTTCGATGGCGCGTTGGGTCGTTCCGCCCGGGGAGGTCACCTTCGCGCGGAGCTGGCCGGCCGACTCGTCGCTGCCCAGGAGCATCTCGCCCGCTCCCCGGCAGGTCGCCCCGGCCAGCAGGGCGGCTGCGGCAGGGGAGAGCCCCTCCTCTATCCCCGCCTGGATCATCGCTTCGGCGAGGTAGAAGAAGTACGCCGGCCCGGATCCGCTGACGGCCGTCACGGCATCCATGTCCGACTCGTCCACACGCAGCACGCGGCCACTGGCGGAAAGCAACGCCTCGACCCACGTCATGTCCTCGTCATCGGCGCGGGGGCCGGGGCAGAGGGCACTGACGCCCGCGCCCACCAGCATCGGCGTGTTGGGCATCACGCGGACGATTCGACCTTTCCCGCCCAGGGCGGCGTCCAGCCTGGCCGTCGGAACGCCCGCGGCGATGGAGATGATCACCGCGTCGGGTCGGGTCGAGTCGGCGATCCCCTCAAGCACGTCGTCCATCATCTGCGGCTTGACCGCCAGCAGCACGCGAGGCTGGGCGGCCGGCGTGGCGTTGTTGTCCGTCACGTCGGTTCCGATCCGCTCGAACACGGCGCGGCGCTGCTGCGACGGGTCGGCTGCGATGATCTGGTCGGGGGGCAGGACGCCCGTTTTGATGACGCCGCGGACGATGGCCTCGGCCATGTTGCCCGCCCCGAGGATGCCCAGTTGATACTCGCTCATGGTCTGCTCCGGCAGAGGGTTATTCGAGGTTCGCGTGTCGCTGGCGGTAGGTATCCACGTCCATGCCCAGGACCACCGAGAGCACATTGAACACCGCGTCGAGGCAGAGGCTTGCCGAGTGTTCGAACACGGCGGCCCGGGTGACGATGTCCTCGGCGCCGGCGGGGATGACCACCACTTCGTCGGCCAATTCCGCCAAGGGTGAGTCCTCCGCGGCGGTGATGGCGACCACCGTCGCGCCGAGTTGCTTGGCTCGTCCGGCGAGGTACTCGGTGTAGCCGGTCTGGCCGGTGCAACTGATGGCCACCAGCAGGTCGCCTTTCTTGGCGGCGGGGGTGATGGTCTCGCCCGGGACCGACACGTCCAGCCCGACGTGCATGAGGCGCATCCCGAAGCTCCGGGCGACCAGTCCGCTTCGCCCGGCGCCGGTGACGAATGTTCGCTGGGCGGTGGGCAGACGCCGGGCGAGTGCGAGGATTGCCTCCCAGTCGGCCTGCTCCATCACTTCGCTGATTCGGCCCAGAAGATCCCGGCCGGCGGATCGTACGCGTTCAGTGGTCGACAGCATGACTCTCTCCTAGCCGGCGGCCGGCCCGGCGCCTTTCTTTTCCCACTTGGCGAGGTTCACCACTTTCGCCAGCGTCGAGTCCTGCCGGCGGATTTCCTCGCGGATGCGGTTCTCCGCTTCCAGTACGTTGGCAGCCCGGTTGGCCAGTTCGACGGCGCGGGCGCGGGGCAGCACGATTACCCCGTCGTCGTCGGCGACGATCCAGTCGCCCGGTGAAATGCCCTGGGCGCCCACGGTGATCGGCTGATTGATCTCGCCCAGCCCGTGCGGGTCGCCGGCGTGCGACGTGACGTGGGTGGACCAGACGGGGAACTCCAGTTGACGGATCTCGGCGGTATCGCGCACCGCCCCGAAGACCACCAGTCCGGCGATGCCTTTGTTCTTGGCGCTTTCGGTGGCCAATTCGCCCCAGACGGCCGGCGGTCGGCCACACGCGTCGATCACGAGCACGTCGCCCGGTTTGGCGACGTCGATGGCTTCGACGGGCTTGGCCCAGTCTCCCGGATGGGTGCTCACGGTCACCGCCGGACCGGCTGCGAATGCCCCGTTCCACAGGGGTCGAACGCCTTCCAGGCAGGGCTGGCGGTGCGCTCCGTCGGAGATATTACTGGTGCGGACGGTCTTGAGCAGGTCGGCGAGCGTGTCGGCGGACGCCCGCTTGAACAGGTCCGACCCGACCGCCTGGCGGGTGTCGATTGCCCGGCGGATCTGCTCGGTGGCAGCGCGCGGGTCCGACGCCTTGGTGATGGCCCCGCCGACGATGATCACGTCGGCCCCGGCGTTGGCGGCGTCGGCGGCGGTCTCGGAGTTGATTCCGCCGGCGACCGCGAGCGTCAGCTCGGTCTCACTCCGCAGTTCCTTGAGCAGACCAAGCGGGTCCCGGCCTTCCATCTGTGCGTCGATGGCGCAGTGCACGTCCAGCCAATCCACGCCGATCTTGGCGGCTTTGCCCGCAAGGGCCCGTGCGTCGTGGACGCCCAGGAGGTCGACAGCCACCTTCAGCCCGAACTTCCGCCCGGTCTCCACGCACTCGCGAAGCGTGCTGTCGCCGGCGGCCCCCAGGACCGTTACGATGCTCGCCCCGGCGCGGGAGGCGGACTCGGCTTCGATCTTGCCGGCGTCCATGGTTTTCATGTCCGCGACGATCGGGATGTCGGGGAACGCCTCCCGCAGGGCGCGGACGGCGTCGAGCCCTTCGCTCTTGATCAGCGGCGTGCCGGCTTCCAGAATGTCCGCTCCGCCGGCGACGGCCTCTTTGGCCACCGCCATTGCGCGGTCCAGATCCACGAAGTCCAGCGCCACCTGCAATGCAATCTCACTCATGGGTTCCTCGGTTCGGGTTGGGTAAACCATCATGATAGCCTGCCGCGCCGGGCGGGTAAAGCGCGCCGCGTTGTCGCGTCGGTATTGCCATTCCCCGGGCGGTTGCGGTATCCTCATCAGGGGCACCCGGAAGCGGAGATCGAGAATCCCGGGTCCTGAGAGCATTGAGGACGGGCAAGGCAATGGCCAGGCAGCCACGCGATCATATGGGACTGCTGTGCGACGTGGGCGATCTGGCTGCGCGTCTGGCGGGGTCGGCCGACCTGCGGGCCTTCCTGGACCAGATCGTTCAGATCGTCGCAGAACAGCTCCACTCGGATGTCTGCTCGATCTACATGTTTGACGATCGCACCTCGCAACTGGTGCTCCGGGCCACCAAGGGGCTCAACGCCCGGCACGTCGACCAGCTTCGGCTGGACCTGGGCGAAGGTCTATGCGGGCTGGCGATGCAGGAACTCCGGGCGGTTCGCGAGGACCGCGCCAGCGCGAACCCCAACTTCCGTGCGGTCCCGGGAATCAACGAAGAGCCTTACGAGAGCTTCCTGGCAGTGCCCATTCGTAAGGGCATCGAGCGGCTGGGCGTTCTGGTGGTGCAGCGAGAGAAAACCCGCGGCTTTGACGCCCACGACGAGCGGGCCATGGGGGCAATCGCCGCCCAGCTCGCCTCGGCGATCGAGAACGCCCGCATCCTTCTGCAGTTCCAGTCGTCCGGCGACGAGCCCGAAACCGCCGCCGGCCCGGTGGATCTGCCCGCCCTGGTGCATGGGGCAGTGGCGTGCGAGGGGTTCGCCTACGGCCCGGCGGCAGTGCACGACTCGGTGCGGTCGCGGATCAGTCGATCGCAGATCAAAGACCACACGCGATACACCCTGGAGCAGTTCGAAAGCGCCCTCGAGCGGACCGGACAACAGCTCCGCGAGCTCCAGGCACGCATGGGACAGCGGCTGCCCGAGATGGCCAGTCTCATCTTCGACGCCCATCTGATGATGCTCAACGACCCGCACTTCGGCGGGGAGATGGCCGAGGGGATCCGCGACGGGGAAAACGCGTCGGCCGCCATCGTCCGCGTCGGCGAGAAGTACGTGAACATGCTGGAGGGTTCGACCCACGCGTACATGCGCGAGAAGGCCCAGGATGTCCGCGACCTGCTGCGCCGTTTGATGGCGAACCTCACCGGCGACAGCGAGGATGTCGCCCTGGCCGGGGAGGGCGTGGTGATCGCCCGCGAGCTGTACCCCTCGGACATGCTCAAGCTCGCCTCGGCCGGCGCGGGAGGCGTGGTGCTGGTCAGCGGCGGAATCACCTCGCACGTGTCCATCCTGGCCCGGTCGCTGAAGCTGCCGATGATCATCGCCGAGGACGAACATTTGCTCTCGCTGCCGCCCGGAACACCCGTGCTGTTGAACACCGAGACCGGCGGAATCTATATTGATCCTGCCGAGCATCTGGTGGACCAGTTCCGGGCCCGCAACGAGGCCTCCCACGCGGTGGCAGCCGACAAGGATACCGTCAAACCCCAGACCCGCACCGCCGACGGTACGCGGGTGAAGCTGCTGGCAAATATCAACCTGCTCAGCGAGCTGCCCCTGGCCCGCGACGTCAAGGCCGAGGGCGTGGGTCTTTATCGCAGCGAGTTCCCGTTCCTGGTGCGCGCGGACATGCCCTCCGAGCAGGAACAGGTGATGATCTACAGCCGACTGATGGAAAACAGCGACGGCAAGGTCGTCACGTTCCGCACGCTGGACCTGGGCGGCGATAAGCTCCTGGCGTACTACGACACGGTGGGCGAGGAGAATCCCACGATGGGGCTGCGCTCGATCCGCTTCACGCTGCGACATCGCGACGTGTTCGAGACGCAGCTGCGGGCGATTCTCCAAGCCGGCGCTGGCGCAAATCTGCGGATCATGTTCCCGATGATCTCGTCGGTGGACGAGTTCGTGCTGGCCAGGCGGATTGTGCATGAGTGCGTCGAGCAGCTCAAGTCGTCTGACATCGAGTGTCACCAGTCCCCGAAGATCGGGTTGATGGTCGAGGTCCCCTCGGCTGTGGCGATGGTCGACGCGCTGGCCGAGGAGGCGGATTTCCTCTGCGTGGGCACCAACGATCTGACGCAGTTCCTCCTGGCGGTGGACCGCACCAACGAGAAAGTCGCCGGATACTTCTGTTCACACCATCCCGCGGTGCTCCGGGCGTTGCAGCGTGTCGCCGATGCAGGCAGGTCGGCCGGGGTGGAAGTGTCCATCTGCGGCGAGCTCGCCCACGAGCCGATCTTCCTGTCGTTCCTGCTGGGTGTCGGTATGCATACCCTCAGTGTCGATCCGCAGTTTCTGCCGCGTATTCAGCAACGAATCGAGACGATGGAAATCTCGCAGTGTCGCCAACACGCCCGCGCCGTTCTCAAGGAGACCACCGTCGAGGGCGTCGCCAAGGCGCTCGGGATGGCCTGCCCGGTCATGCACGAGCAGGACGATCCGTCCCCGATGGGGGGCGAGGCCTAGCCCGCTTCCTCGCCGCCGGCAACCTTGTCGGCGGATTCGGGCAGTCGGTCTTTCAGCGCTCGGACCTCGCTTCGAAGGCGGCGGATTTCACTGGCGGCCGTCATGCCCACCAGCGTCACCCAGAACAGGACGATGCCCACCGCCTGGAACATGATCTTCGGGGCGGGCTCCAGCGGGGCCAGCAGGCCGTAGAGCATCACGGCGAATCCCACCAGGAGTGTCACAATCGAGATCGCGAAGGTCATGTCGTCTCCGTAGTTGGTCGGTGTCGATAAGGGTCGGCCGGCGTCTGGGCGGTGGCGGATTGTATCGCCGGTTGTGCGGGTTGGCAATTGCGTCCTGGTCGGGTAGAATGCTCGGCTGCGCCGCGGGCGGTATTCGCCCGCAGGCCCGCGCGATCTTAGACCCGGAATGCCCTCACCATGAAACTCCCCATTGTCGCCATCGTAGGCCGACCGAACGTCGGCAAGAGCAGCCTGTTCAACCGCCTGGTCGGGCGACGGATTTCGATCGTCGAGGCCACCCCGGGGGTCACGCGCGATCGTGTCTCGGCGCCGCTGGCCGTGGACAGCGAAGGCCAGGACGAGATGTACGTCGAGCTGGTGGACACCGGCGGAATGGGCATCGAGGACATGGACGATCTCGGCGAGCACGTCGAGGAGCAGATCGCCTACGCGCTGCGGGCCGCTGCATTGGTCGTGTTCGTGGTGGATGCCCGCGAAGGCGTCACGCCGCTGGACAACCACGTCACGCAACAGCTGCGGAAGGTGGACACGCCGGTGGTGCTGGTGGCCAACAAGATCGACGAGGTGGACCTGGTCACCGAGGTGGCCGAGTTCACCAAGCTCGGGTTCGGCGAGCCGATCCCCGTCTCGGCCAATCATGGAAACGGCATTGCCGAACTCCGCGAGGCGATGCAGGCGGCAGTGGGGCAATCGGCCCTTCCCGCCGGCGTCGAGCAGCGGGTCGAGCTGGCCATCGTCGGCAAGCGAAACGCCGGGAAAAGCACATTCATCAACGCCTTGGCCGGCGAGGAACGGGTGATCGCCTCGGAGGTGGCGGGGACCACGCGCGACAGCGTGGACGTGCACCTGGATCTCGGCGAGCACAAGCTCACGCTCATCGACACCGCCGGGGTGCGCAAGAAGAGGAAAATCCGCGACGACATCGAGTTCTACTCGCACCACCGGGCGCTGCGGTCCATCCGCCGAGCGGACGTCTCTGCCTTGCTGATCGACGCGTCGCTGCCGATCTCGCAGGTGGACAAGCACCTGGCCGGGCTGATCGCGCAGGAGTTCAAGCCGGTCGTGCTTGTCATCAACAAGTGGGACCTCGCCCAGGGCCGCACCGACGCCGAAGCCTTCGATGCGTATCTCGAAAAGGTGCTGCCCGAGTTCGCCTACGCCCCGGTGACGCTGGTGAGCTCGCAGGATGGCGTGAATGTGCGCGAGACCATCGAGGTCGCCTGCCAGCTTTACGAGCAGGCCTCGACGCGCCTCGGGACGGCTGAGCTGAATGAGATCATCGGCGAAATCGTGAAACTGCGAGGCCCAAGCCACAAGGCCGGCACCAAGCCCCCCAAGATCCTCTACGCCACACAGATCGCGACCTGCCCGCCGACGATCGTCTGCTTTGTGAACGACAAACGCAGTTTCGATCGGGGTTACGAGCGATTCCTCGTGAACCGCCTGCGCGAGATGACGCCATTCGCCGAGGTGCCCATCCGCCTGTTGTTCCGCTCGCGACGACGCGAAGAGCAGGCAGAATAGCTCAGCCGGCAGCGCAAGAAAAAGCCCCAGCCGCCATGGCTGAGGCTTTTCGGGGGTTCTGGGTTGGCTTGTCCGATCGCTACTTTTCTTCGCCAATATCCTTGGTGGCGATGTCGGCCGACGTCGTCAGGAAGCGGTCCGGGGGGACCACCCACAGCTCGACGCGACGGTTGGCCGGGTTGCCGCCCTGGTTGGGCTTGTTCGGGGCGACCGGGTGATACTCGCCGAAGCCCATCGCACCGATCCGCGAGGGTTGCACGCCCGCGTCGGTGAGCACGTCCTGCACGGAGACAGCCCGGTGCACCGAGAGGTACCAGTTGTTGGGGTGGACCTTGCGGGTGGAGGGTTTCTTGACCGGAATATTGTCGGTATGGCCGGCGACGTAGACGTTGAACCTTCCGCCCACATCCGAGGTGAACACCTTGGCGAACGCCCGCAACGCCGCCTTGGCGTCGTCGGTGACGAAGTCGCTGCCCTTCTGGAACGTCAGGTCGCTCTTGAATTTCAGCATGCCCCGCTTGGGGAAGTACTCCACGAGGTCGGGGTTGGCCCCAGCGAAGGCCTTCAGTGCCCGGTCGAGCTGCTGGGGCAGCACGCGGATGGACCCGATCTGCGGGACCTGGTCGCCCTTGAGCAGTGCCTGGTACTGCGCGTTGAGCGCCTTGAGGTCGGCTTCGAGCCTGGCGTTGGCGGTTTCGAGGTTCTCGACGACCTCTCCGTTCCGCAGGAGCTTGGTTTCCTGGTTGGCCAACTGGGTCAGCAGCTCGTCGTTCTTGGTGCGGAGTTCGTCGTTGACCTGCCGCAGTTCGCCGAGCTGATTGTGGGCCTTGCGGTTGAGGTTCCAGACGCGGTCGTACTCCTGTTTGGAAACGCATCCGCCGGCGAGCGTAAGCCCTCCCAGCGTGACGGCGATCAGGAGACGGGTGAGTGTAGCGTTCATCGTCGGAGTCCTTTCTTTGCGCAGCCGATTCATCCTTGCAGGGCAGGCGCGATGCTCACGCCCCATCCCTGTAACGTCCGCGGTGCAGGCCGGGTTTCGGCCCGGTCGCGGGCGTTTTGCCCGCCCGCCGCCCGGCGCGAATCCGACGCGCGGGGAACTTGCGGGCATCAGCCGCCCATGTGTCTCATTGCTTGTTTTTTATCGGCAATCGCCTTGCCGACGAAATAGCCAATTACACCGGCAATCAGGATCACCACCGCCGCTCCGCCCAGAACGAGGGTGATATCTTCCTTCAGCGACGCCACGAATCCGGGGACCACGCCCTGCATTGCCGCCAGTGCGACGACCATCAGCAGGACCATCAGGGCGGCGGTGGCGATGGCAAATCCGCTGAACAGACCGGCCGTCGGATCGGCCGCTTCGACCACCTGGGGCTCGGCGGACATCGCAGCCGGCTGGGGCTGGTACGGCTCGGGCTCGGGCGCCGATCCGACCACCTGGTCGACGTCGATGTTGTCCAGGACCTCCGCGCCCAGCGACGTGTCGTCGCTCTCGCGGGTGAGGTCCAGCAGGCCCGAACCGCTTCCGACGCCTTCCAGGGCGATCTGGTCTTCCAGCGACGGGGCGATCTGCGTTTTGGCCATCGGGTCGGCCGCCTCGATTTCGAGGTCTTCGTCGTCGAAGATGCTGATTCCCTCGGCGGTGATGACCGTGTCTTCCTTGCCGGCCGGCTCGTTGGCAGCTTCGTCGGCGGCTTCGAGGGTGACCGCGTCGGCATCGTCCATCGGGGCCAGCTCGATGTCCTCATCCGGACCTTCTTCCGCGCCGCCGGAGAGGGCGTCCACTTCCTGGGCCTTGTACATCTTCTTGGGCCCGTCCTGGTAAACGCGGAGCTTCCCGGAGCTGACCAGATTCTCAAGCCCATCGACGCTGACGCCGAGTTGCTGGGCGGCTTCCTCTTCGCTGTAGTACATCTTGGCCATACGACGAACTCCTTGTTGTGAGGCGACCTCCAGCCCGGCCCGCGGAGGACCTAGCGCTGGTTCGTATCCGACCCGATCCGGCGGGACTGCTCGGCGAGCTCCTTGACCTGCTTGGGCTTGAGCTCGGTATTGTAATCGTCGATCTTCAAATCGTTGGTAACGTTGCGACTGGCAAGCCAGCGGAGCTTCCGCGTGCGGGGCTCCCATTCGTACAGCGCCATCGTGCCTGTCGAAACATCCACGAGGTAAATCCCGTACTTGTTCGAGGCGATCTGCCCGCCGACGGCGAACATGCGGCCCTTGCGGGAATCCACGAGGTAAACGCCCCGCCCGCTTTCGCCATCGGCGATCGCGAAGACTTTCCCGCTCTGCAGGGCCGACGCCTCGGGGCTGTCCGGCTCGTTGGACTGCCCGTTGAGCAGCTCCGCCGAGAGACCCACAGCCACCGCAGCCAGCAAGGCCACGACCAACCATCGTCCCCGGCGCGGGCCGGTGGGAGCATTCCCGTTCATGGTGCGTTCCAACGTCATCCTCGTACCAGGACGCGGCGCGGGCTGCGCTCGTAGCTACTATTGTAGATTGCCCGAAAACGCATGCAAGGCAAATCTGGCTCCTCAACAACGGTGAGTGTGACATGATTTCGGGGCTTTTCATCGAGGGGCGCATTGCCCTGTCCGGCGGGAAGGCCGAATGACGGGGAGCTTCGTGGCATGAGCTTCCAGTTGATAATCCTGAGCGAAGTCGAAGGGCCCATGCAGCCACGGCCTGGAGGGCCGTGCTACGTGAAAGTGGCATGGGCATCCTGCCCATGCAGGCAAGGCTTGGAAGGCCGTGCTACGCAAACGTGGCATGAGGCGTAGGGCTCGAAACTTGTTGC